>CATISA010000125.1 GCA_949529445.1 Alphaproteobacteria bacterium UBA4588 | reverse complement strand
TGGTTGCAGCGCATGATTAGCACTATCAGTGTCACGAATAACATCCATTGCTGTTTCTAAGGCATTATGTGCCAACATATGATGGCGCGCAAAAGACGCCATTGTGCGCTCAAGGTAGCGAGACAGAAGAGGTTCATTTCCGCTACCATAGGCAAGAATTATCTGGCGTAAGGCCTCAACTGGTAATATTTGTTGCCCGTCCTGCTCAAAATCTTGAATGATTTGTATAAATGTCAGGCGCGTCAGATCCTCGCCTGTCTTTGCATCTTCGATACGGATATGATCCTCATCACGAATCATGTGGGAAAGCTCACTCAAAGTGATATAGCGCGAAGTTACTGTGTCATAGAGCCGCCTATTCGCATATTTTTTGATCAAGATTTCGGGTGGTGGCGCAAATGCGGCTGCATTCTTCTGGTTTGGCACTGGGGTAACTCCGCCTGCAGTCAATGAAGAGCATGTGACGGGTTTAACCACAAGTCATTGTGCACTGCAATATAAAATCTCAAAATATCGGATTTTGTTCTCTAAATATATCTAATGCAATGCACAATATGATGATAAAAGACAGACGGGACAGACCTTAAAAGATAATGTTACTATTTATACCTAAGATGGTGTGTTCAGACAGGTGAACATCAAAGGCGTCGTATCAGGAGCATCACGATAATATGTGGCATGTCACAGACACAGATAATTTTTACCAGAGCGCGTTTGGCCAGCATCTTTCGGGCCTTCTCTCACGCGCGTTAGAATTATGTGATAAAGACTGGATGATGCCGTCTGCCTCTCTTATTAGGTTGGTGATTGGCTACCCGTTCTGTATTCAGGGATTGGGATCGGTGTCTGCTACATTAATGCCTGCTGAAATGGGCGCACTATCTTGGCCAGAAGACGATGGGGCGCTTGTTGCCTGTATAGATGAGGGGCAATGGCCAATCGAAAGCGAGTTCGCGGACCGGTTGCTTATCTGTCATGCGCTAGAGCATAGCGGTGATGCGCTAGCATTTTTAACTGAAGCTCACCGGGTACTTGCTGGAAATGGGCGGGTTATCATCATTGTTCCCAATAGGCGCGGCTTTTGGGCACGTAATGAACGGAGCCCATTTGGGCATGGCACACCCTTTTCCCGGCGCCAGCTCTATCGCTTACTGGAGCGGGCGGGATTTGAGCCTGTAAAGCGCAGATATGCTCTTTTTGTTCCGCCTTTTGCTGATGTCCTTCCCCATCGTCTTCAGATGCGTATTGATTCGCTTGGCCGTATTCTCTGGGGTGTTCTTGGCGGAGTTCACATGGTAGAGGCTGTAAAGGTTGTTTATGCGCCGTCAATAATGCAGGTAAAAAGTTTGGCAAAACCAGCTCGCCCCTTTATTGTTGCTCGCCCAGCAGGTTTCAGTTCCCTGGATAACACTATAGATGTTGAACAAAAATGACGGATGAAGATGTGAGTGAAAGTAAGCAGACAGAAACAGAGTGGTTGCTGCAGTTACGGTCCCAGATTGATGATATTGACCAGCATTTACTTGCCCTTGTCAAAAAACGCCAACAGCTCTCTGCTGAGGTTGCACAAGCCAAACCAAAAGGGTCTCCTATTTTTCGTCCAGGGCGAGAGCATAGTCTGTTGACGCGGCTTTCTGGGTTAGCAGAATCAATTCCTGTACCGCTTGTCTCTGCCTTATGGCGCGCTTTGATGTCTGCGAGCATCACCACCCAGAACCCAAACTTTACGGTAGGGTATATCATGGCTTCTGCGGCTGCTGCTGCCCAATTTTCAGCAGGTATGATGCTCCTTCAGCAATGTGACAACGCAGCAGCAGGATGTGATGCTCTTGCATCTGGCGCAGTGGATATCATGCTGCTGGATGATAAGGGGCTTAGCGAGGTGCTTCATCGTCTCGGACCTGACACTTCGATTTACATTACAGCCATCCTGCCAATGGTGCGTAGTGAGGGCGTGCCAGTATCGGTGTGGTGTCTTGCATCATCGCTGCCCGATAGAAGCGCTCAGGATAATGCAATTTTTGTCGAGGAAAAAACAGGCAGAATTGCTCTGATTCAGGTTTCGGAGTATCAAGATATTCCTGTCCATCCCAACACGGCCTTCATCTTTGCTGGGTATGTTGCAGG
>CATISA010000124.1 GCA_949529445.1 Alphaproteobacteria bacterium UBA4588 | reverse complement strand
TGCTCAATATCTTTTACGTCAACATCAACTTGAAAGGTGAAAAAGTTCAATGACCGTTCTGTTAGTTGAATATGAGTAATATTACCAGCCTGCTGACCAATGACGGTACATAATGCTGCTAACGCTCCAGGCTCGTTTAGAATGATGGCCTTTATCCGGCCTGCATAACGGCGCATTTCACCCCTCGGCCAGTCCACTTCTAGCCAGAGTTCAGGGATTTCAACAAATTTTGTCAAAATAGAGCAGTTTTTTGTATGAACAGTTACCCCTTTACCAGTGGTAATGATCCCGATGATTTTGTCACCTGGAAGTGGGTGGCAACATTTACCAAGTTGAACGGCCATCCCTTCATCAGTGCCGCTGATCGAGAATAACGGCTGCTCTTGAGATAATGATCCAGATACTGCTGATTTTCTGCCTGTTGCCATTTCAGGATGGAGACGCTCAAACACATCACGGGGGTGCCGGCTCCCATCAGCCAAAAGAGCATAAAGCTCTTCTGGCTTGGTAATACCAAACGCAATAACGCTATCTGCAATATGCTGTTCAACAAAAGTAACTTTGCGAAACCTATATTCGCGTTCCAACAATGCTTTACCAATACGGCTAAATTCTATTTGTTTTTCGAGCCGAATGAAGCGCCGAATACTCGATTTCGCGCGTCCTGTAACAACAAACTCTTCCCATTCACTTCTTGGTTTTGCAGTCGGATCGGTAATAATTTTTACCTGATCACCATTTTCTAGTTCGGTGGCCAACTGGCGTCGTTTCTCATTAATAAAGACACCAACACAACGGTCGCCAATCTTCGAATGAACGGCATAAGCAAAATCGATTGGGGTTGCCCCTTTGGGCAGACCAATAAGGTCACCACGGGGGGTAAAACAAAATACCTGATCTGCATACATTTCCATTTTTGTATGCTCAAGAAACTCAAGCGGGCCTGCATTAAGCTCCAATAGGCTGATCAATTCGCGAACCCATCTAAATCCCTCTGCTTGGCGCGGCTGCTGGGCTTCTGTCTGGCGTGCCTTATAATCCCAATGGGCTGCAACACCGCGCTCGGCAATATCATGCATTTCTGCCGTGCGTATTTGAATTTCGATCTTTCGATTCATTGGCCCCAGCACCCCTGTATGAACAGACCGATAACCATTACGTTTTGGGGTAGAAATATAGTCTTTGAACCGGCCCATTACCATCGGGAATTCCTGATGGATCAGACCAAGAGCGGTATAGCAGGCAGCATCGTCATCAACGATAATGCGGAATGCCATTACATCGGACAGCTGCTCCATCGTAATATTTTTTGTCTGCATTTTGCGCCAAATGGAATAAGATGTTTTTAACCTGCCTGCAACATTACACTCAATACCACCTTTGGATATCACATCTGCTAGAATGCGCTGGATATCAGGAATGGTATTTTTATTTTCCGAGGTAAGGAACTCGAGCCGCGTCATAATAGACTGGCGCATTTCAGGCTGCAGAATATCAAAGCTTAAATCTTCAAGCTCATGCTGAAATTGTGTGATACCCATCCGCTCAGCAAGCGGGGCAAAAATCTCCATCGTTTCTGTGGCAATACGCTCACGTTTTTCATGTGCAGATATGCCTGAAAGAGTCCGCATATTATGCGTTCTATCAGCAAGCTTTACCAACAGGACACGAATATCCTTTCCCATAGCCACAACAAGTTTACGGAAATTTTCAGCCTGTTTTGTATCAATTGACTGAAGCTCGATGCGGGTAAGTTTGGTAACGCCATCAACAAGTTGGCTGACATTTTCACCAAATTTTTCAGCTAAACTATTTAACGAGACACCGCAATCTTCCACAGTATCATGCAGCAACGCTGTGATTAGGCTTTCTGTATCTAGCCGCATGTCAGCAAGCAGACAGGCGACTTCCAAAGGATGTGTGAAATAAGGGGCGCCTGTATCGCGGTACTGCCCTTTATGAGCCTCCTGGCCAAACAAAGCGGCCTCTGATAAGCGTGCTAAATCGGGTTCATCAAGATAGGAGCGCGCCTTCTGCTCTAGGACAGAAAAGACACTATCAATCTTTTTAAGATCGGCTTTTGAGCAACCAGGTTCATGCGCGTCAGGCATGGAGTTAAACATCCCCTTAGTGCTGAAAGAAACAACAGAACCAGATTAGTGTCTGAGCTTTACTCGTCGCCGTCAAGAGAAGAGATATCAACATCTTCGAAGCCAGTTGCTTCGAGTTCTGCACCTGTACCAACCTGCATACCAGCATCTTCAAATGCGTCTGCATCTGGCAGGCCGATCATTTCAGATAGATCGTCCTGGGCAGCAGCAGATGCTTCATCAGTTGCTGAAATTTCTTCAGCCTGATTTAAGCGCTGAAGTGACTTGACCAGGGTTTCTTCAACACGGTCAATATCAATTGTTTCATCAGCGATTTCACGTAGCGCAACAACGGGATTTTTATCATTGTCACGATCAATTGTTAGCAATTCGCCTTTTTGGATACCACGTGCGCGTTGCGCAGCAGTTAGCACCAAATCAAAACGGTTAGGAATTTTCTCGATACAGTCTTCAACGGTAACGCGGGCCATAATCGTATCCTTTTCCATAAATAGCAGGGCGATGAGCGTTCGAGTTAATACAGCTTTCTTGGGATAATTTCAAGCCTGAAGACGCTAAAGCAGCATAATGGACCCAAAGACAGATAAAGCTGATGATTAGCCCACCTGCCACGGCGCGATTGCAGGTGGCCTCTTCTGCTCAGACGGGAGCGCCTCTAGCATATCGGCAATTGTCATCTGAGAGATCGGATGTTGCCATTCGGGAGCAATCTGCGCCCATGGCATGAGAACGAAACTCCGAGCTGATAAACGCGGATGTGGCACTGTAATCGTTTCATCTTCAATAATAGACTGGCCGTAGGCCAACAGATCAAGGTCGAGCACACGGGCTTCATTAATTGTTGTTCTGGTACG
>CATISA010000123.1 GCA_949529445.1 Alphaproteobacteria bacterium UBA4588 | reverse complement strand
TAATGATACTAACTTTTACCTATTGAAGATTTTAATATGATTCATCTCATCTTAGGCGGTCGCCGTTCTGGAAAAACAGCATTTGCTGAACAATGCGCCCTCACGGCGTCTTGCGATGACACAGTACCGCTCTATATCGCAACAGCGGAAGCGTTTGATGATGAAATGTCCGACCGGATACACGCTCACAAGACAAGTCGCGGTGATGCGTGGCGGACCGCAGAGGTCCCACTTCATCTTGATACCGCCATTCTCGGTTTGACCAAGAATGATATTGTTGTAATTGATTGCCTAACAGTATGAGTAACAAACCTAATGGTTCATGGAATCAATCAAGAGAAGGCCATAGAACAGTTATGTGAGGCGCTAAAGCAGAGTGCGGCAAAGATTTTTCTTGTCTCGAATGAGACATCCCTTGGCGTTGTTCCAGCAGAGCCCATGAGCCGACATTTTCTTGATAATGCGGGTTTACTTCATCAGAAAATTGCCGATATTGCCAGTCAGGTAGATATTGTCATTGCTGGATTGCCTCTGACACTTAAATCCTCTTGAGAATATTTAAAGCTGACTGCTGTTAATCATACTGTTTTATCGGAGACAATAACATGACATCACTCAGCTCATTACTTAATGGCACACATCCCTTGCCTGATTGCAACACCTCTGCGCTTGATGCAGCTCAGCTCCGTCAAAATCAGCTGACCAAGCCTCAAGGGAGCCTTGGCAGACTAGAAGAGCTCGCTCTCTGGATGGCGTCATGGCAAGGGACAGACCGCCCTACTCTTGATGCGGGAAGCTGTCTGATTTTCGCAGGGAACCATGGTATTACTAAACGCGGTATTTCTGCTTTTCCAGCAGATGTCACCGCTCAGATGGTTGCAAATTTTACCCATGGGGGAGCTGCCATCAACCAGCTCTGTGATACGGCTGGTCTGACTTTGTCTGTCACACCCTTGAGTCTTGAGACACCAACCGCTGACTTTTCTGCAGGTCCTGCTATGAGCCATGATGATGTTTTATCAGCCTTTCAGGCCGGCATAGACGCTATCCCGAGCAATTGCGACTATCTGGTTTTTGGTGAAATGGGCATTGGCAATACCACCAGTGCGGCGGCTCTGTGTGCTGCATTATTTGGCGGCCAAGGCGCTGACTGGGCAGGCCGTGGTACGGGGCTAGATGATGAAGCAGTCGCCGCAAAGGCAGCTGTGATTGATGAAGCCCTTCTCCGCCATGGGCGCTCGTTTGATAGTCCACAGGCGCTTCTTTCTGCTTATGGTGGGCGTGAACTTGCCGCTATTGCCGGTGGTGTTCTGGGGGCACGTGCACGGCGTATTCCTGTGATGCTAGATGGTTATGTTTGCTGTGCTGCAGCTGCTAGCCTTACCCTGCTTAATAACGTGGCTCTTGACCATTGCCAAATCTCCCATCTATCAGCAGAACAAGCCCATGGCACATTATCAGATGCACTTGGTAAAACGCCTCTGCTATCATTGAATATGCGTCTAGGAGAGGCAAGTGGCGGGGCGGTTGCAACGCTTCTTGTCCGCGCCGCACTTGCGACCCATAATGGGATGGCAAGCTTTGCAGAAGCAGGAGTGAGTGGTGGTTAAGGCTGATAAATTGCGTTCTGTGTCTACGCTTCGTCTCTATGATGAATTCTGCAGTGCAGTAATGATGCTTACGCGCCTTCCTTTACCGCCAATATCCCGCCCCCTACCACCGTTGAATGAAGCAATGTGGGCATTTCCTCTTATAGGTCTTATTGTAGGCGCTGGAGCAGCCTCTATTGGATCACTTGCTCTTTACCTCAACCTACCACCATTTATTGCGTGCCTTCTAACCCTCGCAGCAGCAGCTCTTCTAACAGGCGCTCTGCATGAAGATGGCCTTGCTGATATGGCAGATGGGTTTGGGGCGGGCGGCACAGCTGACCGCATTTCTGCAATAATGAAAGATAGCCAGATAGGAAGCTATGGCGCGCTAAGTCTTGTTTTTATTGTAATATTACGCGCCTCCCTTTTAACAGAGTTAACCTACAGTGCCCTAGGATTTGGCATTTGCTTTATTCTTGCAAACATGTTCGGGCGCGGTATGGCTGTTATATTGTGTCGCGCCTACCCTATTTCTCCGCTTGCCTCTCTTGGTCGCTTAGCAGCACTGCCGCCGCAGCCCGTCCTTTTTATCAGTATAGTGTTTTGGCTTATCCCCTTATGGCTTGTCGCGGGACCCGCTGGCCTGATAGCGGCTTGCCTTGGC
>CATISA010000122.1 GCA_949529445.1 Alphaproteobacteria bacterium UBA4588 | reverse complement strand
ATGCGGGTTGAAATGACAGGCATGCCGCAGCTTGTCGCCGCATTACATTCTTTCGTTGGCCTTGCTGCCGTCTTTATCGGTGTGAATTCTGATATGGACCCGCCAGCTGGCTTAATGGGTGCTGAACTTATCATCCACGAAGTTGAAATTTTTGTTGGTGTCTTTATTGGCGCGATTACCTTTACAGGCTCTGTTATTGCTTATGGTAAGCTATCAGGCGTTCTGAATGGTAAGCCTCTTACCCTGCCAGGACGCCATGCCTTGAACCTTATTATGGTATTTGCCTGTTTGGGTCTTGGTGTATTGTATCTTAATCATGCAGGTCCGTGGACATTATGGGCTATGACAGCAATTGCCTTTATCTTTGGCGCACATTTGGTACTGGCAATTGGCGGAGCTGACATGCCGGTTGTTGTTTCGATGTTGAACTCATATTCAGGCTGGGCAGCAGCAGCAACAGGCTTCCTACTTGGCAATGACTTACTAATCGTAACGGGTGCCCTTGTTGGTGCCTCCGGTGCTATTCTCTCCTATATTATGTGCCGTGCTATGAACCGAAATTTCCTCTCTGTTATTCTTGGAGGCTGGGGTACTAGCACCGGGCCACAAATGGAAGTCGAAGGCGAAATGATAGCAACCGATGTTGCATCTGTTGCGTCTGATATTGCAGAGGCAAGTTCGGTTATCATTGTGCCGGGTTATGGCATGGCGGTAGCACAAGCCCAGTCAGCTGTGTCTGAGCTTACACGCCGTCTTCGGGATCGCGGTAAATCGGTTCGTTTTGCCATTCACCCGGTTGCTGGACGCTTACCGGGGCATATGAATGTCCTGCTAGCAGAAGCAAAAGTGCCTTATGATATTGTTCTGGAGATGGATGAAATTAATGAAGATTTCAATGATACAGATATTGTCATTATTTTAGGTGCTAATGATATTGTGAACCCTGCCGCCCAGGAAGATCCCAATAGCCCAATTGCCGGCATGCCAGTGCTTGAAGTCTGGAAGGCCCGTCAGGTTATTATCTCTAAACGTGGACAAGGTCGGGGATATTCAGGTATCGAAAACCCGCTCTTCTTCAAGGATAATTCACGGATGCTCTATGGTGATGCAAAATCATCACTCGATCAGATATTGACCGAAATTGGCAGCTAATTATTGTGACTTAACTTTCATCAAAAAAGCCCTTAGCAATATCTAAGGGCTTTTTTAGGGCCTTAGTACCTTAGATCTTTTAAGATATCTTCTCGTCAGACGCCACTAGGTTTCGCGTTGCCAGCGCGAGACCAATTGCACTCCACATGAAAATATTATTCCATTGGCCAAAGAAATCAGCCGTTGTCTGAATGGGAAAAAACAAACCGAGAGGCACAACAAAAGCCGTTGCCGCAAGCACGTTTGCACGCCTCCGCATCCCTGTTTGAAAGCAAAACCAGATAATAGATATAATCATAATTGACCCAGAAATTAAGCCAATAATACCTGTCTCACCCAGCATCTGAAGGTAATAATTATGCGGGTGGGTATTACAATCCACTTCTGGGACATGCTGGGTTAATTCAGCGCATAAAATACGATAATTTGCCGTCCCAATCCCTAGAATCGGCGCCTCTTCATAGACCACCATAGCCCCATACATTACCCTATAATAGGGGCTACCTTCATCAACAGGCATTTCATTAATAAACTGTTGAGTAAACCGTTTTCCTGTATCTGGCGTTACGATAAAGACTGTGGTAATCGCAAGAATTTCAATCAGGATAAGAGCGCCGTAACGATAGAAGCTAGGTCGCCACACCAGGCCGGCTAACATGCCGCCACAGGCCCGCAGGATAAAATTTATCCGCTCGCCTGTAATTACCGAAAGAATAATGGTTGCTAGCAAGGTAAGTGATGCCCATCCTCGCACAGACTTATAAGGTGAGACAGCCAGAGCAACCATAACAGTAAAGGCAGGTAATCCCACTTTCGTTAAATAATTTCCTGGTACTAAATCACCATAGGGCCACGATAACCGCCCGTTTTGAGTGCCAATAATCAAGATCTCTGCTGTTAAAATACCAGTCATAGCCGTCATGCCGGTAGCTGTTGAAATAAACATGGCATATAAAAGCCGCCTATCCTGCCCAAGCCAATAGACGCTTGCCATTGCGAATAACGGAAACCGAATCCAGACAAAGGCTTCACCTAATGAATAGGCTGGAATGGATGAGACAGCAGCGGAAAGAAGGCAGACACCCCAGAAGAGAAAGGCTGCCCGCACCCAGAATGCGCGCAAAAAACTACCATCTCGTTTTATAACCGCGCGGACAACAAAGGCAAGCGCCAATATCGTTAGCCAAGCATCAGCAGGGCTTCTTTCAATCAATAGAACAAACGGGCCAAGTAGCCAGAATATCTTGAATCCTCTTTCCCATCGAGGTGCCTCAGCAAGGGCAACTTTGCTATCATGAAAGAGGTTTGAAATTATATTGCGCAAAGAAACTTGATGCGAAACTGACATTATATCCCTCATTTTTAACACCCCCAGCAAGAGCGACTGTCTAGGCTCTTCTGCTTTTACCTGTCAATATTAGTCATTCATTGAGGAACTAGTTTGCGAGAACTCTTTTAAAATATGCAATAGTGTCAACCAGCCCGTCGGCAAGGCCAACAGATGGATGCCAATCTAGTTCAGACTGCGCCAAGCTAATATCAGGCTTTCGTTGTTTTGGGTCGTCTTGAGGCAATGGAAGATAGACTAGCTTAGAGCGGCCGCCCACCTGCTTCAAAACCTCTTCAGCTAGCTCCAGCATGGTAAATTCTTTTGGGTTGCCAATATTGACAGGCCCCAGAAATCCGTCCCGACTGTTCATCATAACAACCATGCCAGCAAGCAAATCATCCATATAACAAAAAGACCGCGTCTGCATGCCATCACCGTAAATTGTGATATCGTCCCCCTTGAGCGCCTGAACGATAAAATTGGATACCACGCGACCATCATCAGGATTCATATTCGGACCATAAGTGTTGAAAATACGCACGACTTTTACATCTACATTATGCTGTCTATGATAGTCAAAGAACAGCGTTTCAGCGCACCGTTTGCCTTCATCGTAACAAGCGCGCACGCCAATAGGGTTCACCCGCCCCCAATAATCTTCAGTTTGCGGATGCACCTCTGGGTCGCCATAGACCTCACTTGTAGAGGCCTGAAGAATTCGCCCATTCACGCGCTTTGCCAATCCTAGCATATTGATTGCACCATGGACTGATGTCTTTGTTGTTTGCACAGGGTCGTATTGGTAATGAATAGGGCTGGCTGGGCAGGCGAGATTATATATTTGGTCAACTTCAACATATAGGGGAAACGTGACATCATGCCGTATCACCTCAAAGTTCGGGTGAGCGGTCAAATCAGAAATATTTTCCTTGCTGCCCGTAAAATAATTATCCACGCACAATACATCATTTTTCTCCTGAAGCAGACGCCGGCATAAATGAGAGCCAAGAAACCCTGCTCCTCCCGTCACCAAAATTCTCTGCGTCACGATAAGCCCTTACTTTTTTAACGATTACTGGATGAATAAGGTTTCAGAACCTGCATGATCACATTTATCATAAGTATATAAGCGATGCAAAAACCAACTGATGTGCTTGTGAAACCTGAATAGTGATAGGCTGCCGCTGAACAGGGAGCCGCTAATAGCAGAATGACACAGGCTGCAAGACTATTTTGTTGCCATGAAGGGCACCGTGAGAGCCATCTGGCACTCAGAAAATCAAAAACAAAATGATGCAGATGACATCTATCCGGTTGAACCAGCGCAAGCTTATGGCGAAGGCGACGTATAATGACTAAAATAGTGTCTACAATTGGGACCAGCGTATTCAAAAATAATGCCCATGGAGACACCTCGGGATGGCGGGCACTTAGCAAAATAGAGAGCCATGCAACAAGATGCCCAAGGAGATACGCGCCACCATCTCCGAGAAAAATTTTCCCTGTGAAAAAATTCAAAACCCAGAAGCCAGCAATGGCAAATATGACAAGGTTTGCTATACTAGCAATTTCGAAATCGCCAACGGCAAGGGCAATTGCCTGCAGCCCCAAAAGAGTAATAAGAGCAAGGCCTGAACATAATCCGTTCAGCCCATCACTGAGATTATAAGCATGTGCCATTGTTGTTGATGCAAATATCGTAAGACAAATACCAATAGGGGCATACTGCATGAGATCATCAAAAAGTGGTATACGAATGTCAGATAACCACGTCTGGAGCAACCAGACTGCTAGCACGCCTGAAATAATGGCCGCAAACAGCCGTGCTACTGGCGAAATATTAAACTGAATATCTTCTGCAGCACCGAATAAAAAAACTGGCACGGCAGAGGCTAACAAGAACCATCCTATTATCCCACTTCCCGCCTTCCAAAACCATAATCCAGCAGCAATGCCAATAAAGATAGACACACCCCCGATACGAGGAACAGGCACTTGGTGAAGGCCCTGAACTTTATCGACCCGGTCGGAGGTGAGCGACTGATGAAGAGGTTTTGTTGCGATAATGAGAACGTTGATGCCAAGCACAAGCAGGCTAATCAGTATAATGTCAGTTGTAAAAGTTTGACCAAACATATCTGGCAGATCCTATTGATGCGATATTTGGAGTAAACCGCAGAAATCAAGCTTAATTTGATAGGGCTGTAATTTTTCTTCTAGAGCAATAAACTGATGATGTTTAACAAGCATTACACAAAGGTCTGCGGTCTGACATGCCTCTTCAACAGATGATAATGTTAACTCATCAAGGCTCTCTGCATGCGGCTCAACACACATAACGCTATGAGTGGAATGATGTAACGCATTGGCTATTTCAACAGCAGGAGATTCTCTGAAATCAGCAACATTAGGCTTATAGGCCAGCCCGAATAATGCCACTATCGGCTTTCTGCCTAGTTGGCTTGCCAGCATCTCAGCTGATTGTGTTATTTGTGAAATCACCCAACTTGTTTTCTCTAGATTCACCTTTCTGGCAGTTTGAATCAGTTGTGTCGTCTCTGGAAATTCTGATGCAATAAACCATGGATCAACAGCGATACAATGCCCTCCGACACCAATACCTGCCTCAAGGATGGACACGCGGGGATGTTTGTTTGCCAATGCTGTCAGATCACGCACATCAATCCCAAGCTGATGACAGATAATTGAAAGTTCGTTGGCAAAGGCAATATTGACATCACGGTAACTATTTTCAACTAGCTTACATAACTCGGCAACCGCCGCTGTACAGGGCCAGACTTTGCCCGTCACAAACGAGCGATAAAACGTGCAGGTGCGTTCTGTGGCCTGCTTATCAAGCCCCCCAATGATACGGTCATTTTCTTCGAGTTCCTGAATTATATTTCCCGGCAGGACACGCTCCGGACAATAGGCAAAACTAAACAGGGACGCATCTCGGCCGGCTTGCGCAAAAAGCTGCGCCATATAGTTGGTTGTACCCACTGGAGAGGTTGATTCCAGAATGATCAATGCGCCATCAGGTGCAATAGACGAAATAGAGGCTATCGCCTTTTCAACAAAGCTTAAATCCGGGTGAGGCAATTGTGTATTTTTATTATCCTGCGCCTTAAAGGGTGTTGGAACACAAATAATATAGATATCTGCTGCCGGCGGGCTATTCGCAATAGTAAGCCGCTTTTTCAGGGCTGCATCTGCTATAAGCGGGCCTAACCCGTCTTCATCGAATGGGCTCTGTCCGGCAGAAATCATCGTTGCTTTTGTTTGGTCCGGGTCAACGCCCGTCACGCTGAACCCATGCTTTGTCAATATTGCCGCGGTTGGCAAACCAATATAGCCTAGCCCCAAAATGCAGACATGCGAGTTCTTCATCATAAAGATCTCCTGATGATTTCGGCAATCCGCATAGCAGCGTTTCCATCCCCATAGGGGTTGTGAGCCTGAGACATTTTCTTGAACAAATCACTATCGGTCAATAATTCTTCAGTACCTGCAATAATACGCTTACTGTCAGCGCCAACCAGACGCACCGTTCCAGCTGTGACAGCTTCTGGGCGCTCTGTATTTTCGCGCATAACCAGAACCGGCTTGCCAAGAGACGGCGCCTCTTCTTGAACACCCCCACTATCTGTCAGCACCAAATAGGCCGCGTCTAAGAGATAGCAAAACACCTCATAAGAAACAGGCTTTACAAGATGAACATTTTTTATCATGCCGAGTGTGGCCTGAACATGTTCAGAAATTTTTGGGTTTAAATGCACAGGAAAGATAAATTGACTTCCTGGATGTGAGGTTGCAAGTACCCTTACAGCAGAACAGATTTGCATCAGCCCTTCACCAAAATTCTCTCGGCGATGACATGTCAGCAATATCATGCGTTCGGATTCTTTTGGATCAAAACCAAGTTGCCGCACGAGCTGATTCTGGATGTCAATCTTCAACTTGCTATCCTTATTAAGGCGATCGCGCATCTGATGAAGAGCATCAACAACGGTATTTCCTGTAACAAAAATCTGGCTCTTATCTACCTGTTCAGCAAGCAGGTTATCTTTATTTTTTTGCGTTGGGGCAAAATGCCATTGCGCGATTATACCGCTGACACGGCGGTTAAATTCTTCAGGAAACGGGGAGCGAAGCTTCCCTGTTCTAAGGCCGGCTTCAACATGGCCGACCGGAATATCACAATAAAACCCTGCTAAGGCCGCCACCATTGATGTCGTCGTATCGCCATGAACAAGAATACAGTCTGGTGATAATTCGTCCAGCACAGGACGTAATTTCGTCAACAGTAAAGATGTCAAAGAAAACAGGTCCTGACCCTCGGTCATCACATTTAGATCGATGGTGATGGGAATATCAAATAGCGTTATAACCTGATCCAACATTTCACGATGCTGACCTGTAGCACAAACCTGAACAGACAAATTGGGGATCTTAGTTAAAGCATGGAATACAGGCGCCATTTTAATGGCCTCAGGCCGGGTTCCGAAAATCATGAGAACCTTTTTAGTCATGGCTATCTATCACCCCCTGTAGGCAATCGGCCATGCGTACGGCCAAACTGGTCCGATTATAGTTTTGTGCAGATGAAAGACAACTGGTTTTCATCTGCTTATAGGCGTCTTTATCTGCGAGAATCTGTTTAATAGCGGACAAGAGCGCCTCTGGCTGTTCAGCCCCAAAACAGACACCACTTCCGGTTACACGCACAATATCGGCAGACTCTCCGCCAACGCCATGGATGATCGGCACGCCCATTGCCATTGCCTCAAACATTTTAGAGGGGATAACATTCTCAAATAGAGGAGATGCTTTTAGATGAATGAGGCTCATATCTAGTAGTGACCAATAGCGTGTAATCTCTGCTCTGGACACTTGACCAACCAGTGTAAAATTATCCAAGCCTGCTGCCAGCGCTTTTAACCTTTCAAACTGTGCACCAGTACCCACAGTCACAAAATGAACGGCTGCTAACTCATCTGTCTGTGCTGCACGGCGCGCTGCTTCAACAACAGTCTCAAGCCCATGCGCTAGACCGTGAGTGCCAAGATAGCCAACAACAAATTTATCTTCTAACCGCAACTCTTGCTGTAATGAAATATCAGCTGGGACAGGAAAAAACATATCTAGGTCAACGCCATTTGGAATAACCGTTATACGCTCACCAGATATATCCCGGTCTTGCAAATATACTTTGAAAGAATGGGTCACAACTATCAGATGATCTGCCCGCTTATATAAATAATCTGCGAGTGGTCCAGCTAGTCGAACAGAAAAGCCAGTACGTGACATCCCGACAGCCTGTAGGGATTCCGGCCAGATATCTCGCATTTCGAAAACAAAGGGGCGACGTTTTACTTTTGCCAAACCATAAGCGGCACATACAGTAAAAAATTGTGGTGATGTTCCAACAATAATATCTGCATTACGGACACGCAATCCGCCCAAAAATCCACTCACCATAAAGCTGAGAAAATCGAGAAGCCGAAACACGAACCCAGCATTACGGGTCATAAAGCTCCAGACACGAATGACGGTAATACCATCCATCTGCTCAGTCTGAAACCATCTGTTTTTATAGCCTTCAAACAACTGACCATCTGGGAAATTAGGCGCACAGGTAATAATGGTTACCTTATGCCCACTTGCCACCCACTGCCGAGCATGCTCAAACGTCCGACTGGCCGGAGCATTTGATTCTGGTGGAAAATTATCGGTTAGAAACAAAATATGCATCACCTATCGATTCTCCATAAACGTCAGTTTTGCATAAGATTTTCCGTCAGACAGAGCGGCAATAAGAGCAAAGGTTGGCACACGCTTTCCAAACTCGGTTGCATAATCTGCTTTGATTATCTGACCTTGTGAAAGTTCCATCAAAAGATATTTACCATTTGGCAAGCTTAGGATAAATCTACCCTCACCCTGCTGCCTGACAGTAATCTGAGGGTGAAAGATAAATCTGCTATGGGCGGACAGCCTATCTGCGGAAATATTGTCATGTATACTTAATGTT
>CATISA010000121.1 GCA_949529445.1 Alphaproteobacteria bacterium UBA4588 | reverse complement strand
CGCATCTTTTCATGAAAATGGCTATCTGGTTGTAGAGAATGTGTTTGATGACGATACAATTCTCACGCCTATCCGGGCTGAATATGCCACTCTACTTGATAAGGTCATTGATGGATGGGTTGCCGAGGGAAAAATAACGGCACCGCCTGCAGGTTCAGATTTTTTTGATAAGCTGAATTATTGTTATCAGGCGGGGTGTGACTGGTTTCAACCACTTGATATATCGCTTCCCGGCGACCGTATTTTTTCAAACACCCCGATGCATTTCGGACCAGCTATCTTCAACCTGCTAACCTATCCTAATCTGCTAGATATTGTAGGCCAGCTTATTGGTCCTGAAATCACATCAAATCCGATACAGCATGTGCGCTTAAAGCCACCCATCACAGCCTTAAACCGTGATGAGGTGCGCGCTCATATTGCCCATACTGACTGGCACCAGGATAGAGGTGTTGCGTTGCACGAAGCGGACAATACAAACATGGTCACTGTATGGTGTGCCATAACTGACGCGACGGTTGAAAATGGCTGTCTGCAAGTTATACCACGGACAGTAGACCAATCTCTTTTGCCGCATTGTCCGAAAAAACAAACAGCCATTGCTGATGGCTTCATTGATGAAAGCAACGCTGTTCCTTTGCCGGTGAAGTCAGGCGGTATTGTGCTGTTCCATCCTCTCACACCGCATTCATCCCTAAGCAACCAAACTGACTCATTCCGCTGGTCATTTGATATCCGATTTAATACTACAGGCGAGCCAACAGGCCGGGCGCACTTCCCTGAATTTATTGCCCGTTCTCCATCAAACCCGAGCGCTGTTCTATCCGACTGGCAGGAATGGCGCGGTATGTGGGAGGCAGCACGCACGCGGCTTGCCGAGCAGCAACATATTGATATCCACCGCTGGTCCTCAGATGCTCCTGCATGTGCATAAGCAACGACACTAATGAGGAAATGATAACTTATAAGGCAAGCTGATGAACCTTAGCACCATGCTTTCATCCCGCGTCCAGAATGACCGACCTGTAAGGGTTGGGCTCATCGGTGCAGGCAAATTCGGTTCCATGATATTATCTCAAGCCCAGCATATCAAAGGGCTTCACATAACCGCTGTTGCTGACCTCGATCTCAAGAAGGCACAAGACTCTTTTCAGCGGGTTGGCTGGGATATCAAAAATTGTTTTGCGGGCAGTGCTAGCGAAGCTGTTATATCTGGTAAAACGTGGCTCACAGACAATGCAGTAGATATCTGCGCGCTCTCCGAATTGGACTGTATTATCGAAGCAACAGGACATCCCCTTTTTGGCGTTCGGCATGCTATGATGGCTATTGAACAGGCAAAGCATGTTGTAATGGTCAATGTCGAGGCAGATGTTCTATGCGGGCCTTATCTCACACAGCGCGCCACAGAAAATAATGTTATCTTTAGCATGGCATATGGCGACCAACCCGCCGCCATTTGCGAACTGGTTGACTGGGTACGCACAAACGGGTTTGAGCTGATATCTGCTGGTAAGGGCATGAATTTCCAGCCGCATTTTCGCTATTCAACTCCTGATACCGTCTGGGGCTACTTTGGCTGGAGTGATGAGCAGGTTGCAGCCGGTGATTTCAATCCGAAAATGTATAATTCTTTTACCGACGGCACCAAAGCCGCTATTGAGATGGCAGCGGTAGCAAATGCTACTGGCCTTCACTGTCCTGATGATGGGCTCGCATTCTATCCTGCTGGCTTGCATGATCTTGCAGCTGTCTTCAAGCCAGAATCCGAAGGGGGCCGGCTCCCCAAAGCCGGACTTCTGGACATCGCTGCAAGCTGTGAGCCTGATGGACGTTCTGTTTATAATAATATTAATTATGGTATGTTTGTAACCTTCAAAGCTCCCAATGATTATAGCCGAGATTGTTTTAAGCAATATGGATTATTAACCGATAAATCAGGATGGTATGGCTCCATGTGGCGGCCATTTCATCTGATTGGTCTGGAAACAAATACCAGCGTAATGTCTGCTGTCCTGCGGCACGAGCCAACAGGGGCATCACGGATATGGAATGCTGATGCAGTTGCAACAGCCAAACGTGACCTTAACGCCGGTGAGATGCTTGATGGTGAAGGCGGCTATTGTGTGTGGGCAAAAGCTATCCCTGCCAGCCAGTCTCATCGCATTGGCGCTCTGCCAATTGGACTTGCACATCATGTAAAACTGAAACATCCTGTCGCCAAGGATCAGGTTGTTAAAATGAGCGATGTTGAGTTAGTCGATGTTGATGATATTATTGGCTTTAGAGACAGGATGGCGCCCCTCCTTACCAGCTCCTAGTATCCCGTCATACTGACGATATATTACAGGCACAAAACAAGAAAGTTACGAAGATGACAGATTTTATCCGCCTTGATACTGCAGACAATGTGATTACGGCAACAGCGCCATTAGAAGCAGGCGCAGCCCTTGAAAAGGTTGTCACAACAGGGCTTATTCCGCGCTCTCATAAAGTGGCAGCAGAGCTGATATCGGCTGGAGATGCAATACGAAAATATGCCCAGATTATCGGCTATGCCTCCGAAGATATTCCTGCAGGAGCACATGTTCACACTCATAATGTTGAGTTCCGGAATGTTGAAGGCGCTTATGAATTTGGCACAGACTTGCGGCATCCAAATTTTGTTGCCGAAGCATCACGGGATACCTTCATGGGATATCGCCGGGAAAATGGCAGTGTTGGCACCCGCAATTATATTGGCATCCTGACATCTGTGAACTGTTCTGCAACAGCTGCCCGGTTGATCGCCAGCGCCTTTGGTCCTGAAGAGCTCGCACAATATCCGAATGTTGATGGTGTTGTTGCATTTGTCCACGGCACAGGGTGCGGCATGGCAGGGCAAGGTGACGGATTTGATGCGTTACAGCGGGTCATGTGGGGCTATGCACGCCATCCAAACCATGCCGGCATCTTAATGGTAGGGCTTGGATGTGAGATGAACCAGATAGACTGGTTGCTTGAAATGTATGGCCTAAAACAGGGGCCACTTTTTCATGCCATGAATATTCAGGACACAGATGGCTTACGCAAGACCATTGAAACAGGAATTTCCCGGGTCCGTGAGATGCTTCCCGAAGCTAATAAGTGCGAACGTGAGCCCTGCCCAGTTTCTGAATTGACGGTAGCATTACAATGTGGTGGCTCTGATGCACTTTCAGGTGTTACTGCTAATCCTGCGCTTGGCTATGCCTGCGATATGCTTGTCTCGCAAGGCGGTACAGGCGTGCTCGCCGAAACACCCGAAATATATGGAGCTGAGCATCTGCTCACACGCCGTGCCATCACTAATGAAACCGGCCAGAAGCTGGTAGATTTGATCGGATGGTGGGAGGATTATACTGAACGCAATAAAGGCTCTATGGATAACAACCCAAGTCCGGGTAATAAAAAAGGTGGCCTGACAACAATTCTGGAAAAATCACTTGGTGCAGCAGCCAAAGGAGGTACAACGCCTCTGCAAGGCGTCTATAAATATGCCGAGCCTGTGACCAGCCGTGGCTTTACCTTTATGGACTCGCCTGGTTATGACCCAGCTTCAGTAACAGGCCAAATAGCCAGCGGTTGTAACCTTGTTGCCTTCACTACAGGACGAGGGTCTGCTTTCGGCTCAAAGCCCGCCCCTTGCATCAAAATTGCGACCAACACAGAAATGTATAACCGTTTGCATGAAGATATGGATGTGAACGCTGGTGCGATGCTGACTCAAAACCATAGCCTTGCAGAAAAGGGGCAGGAAATTTATGACCTGCTTGTCTCGGTTGCATCAGGCACTCAATCAAAATCAGAAGCCCAAGGTCTTGGTGATTATGAATTTGTACCTTGGCAAATTGGCGCAACCATGTAGCGCTTCTACTTTGATTTTTGGACTAAAATATGCGCGCATAAATCATCTTTATGGGAGATAAGCTAGGGTTATTATTACAAAACTGACAGACTAATTTTAGACATGTAGAGGCGTCTAGAAGGAGCAAGCACTGTGGAAAATTCGCTACATAATATCAATCTTTCTGTGTTAGCTGAAGAAACATACTCAGCTGTCTATTCTGACGTGTGTGATGCATCAGGCTTTAGACATCAGACACTTGATCCAGGCATGAGATTACTGGCTGGGCCTAAAAATGTTCTGATTGGATGGGCACGTACCGCTGTGAGCCGTCCGGTAACAGATATCCCAGACAGACCCTATGGCGGTGAAATTGATTTTATTGACTCATTATCAATAGGCGATGTTGTCGTACTCGACTGCTCGCGCAAACCTGCGGCTGCATGGGGTGAACTATTTTCAACAGCATCTGTTGGGCGTGGCGCTAGAGGAGCGTTAGTCGATGGCCTTATTCGTGATATTGAAAAAATTGACCAGCTTGATAGATTTCCAGTTTTTGGCCGCGGTGGCCGTCCAACCGATAGTTTAGGGCGCGTTGCTATCGCTGAGTATGATATCCCTGTCTGCGTCTATGGGCTCACCGTGAATTCAGGCGATTTAATTGTGTGCGATACAGATGGCGCTATTGCTGTCCCAAGAGAGCATGCTTTAGATATTATTGAGAAGGCGCGCGCGAAAGCGTCAATCGAAAATGAAGCACGCGCGCTTCTGTTAGAAGGTGGATATTTAAGAGATGTATGGGAAAAATATCGCGTACTCTAAGGTCACGTTAGAGGAGGACGACCATAAGCAGGGGCGAGCTCACTCGTTAAGTTTTTATCTTAGGGATAAGCCCGTGAGAGGCTACCCAATTTGGCAGGGAGGCAGAGATGCAGCAACGCCTAACAATGGGACTGATTGGTGAAAATATCTCGCGAACCAGACTACCGGCGGCTCTTGAAATTATGTGTGCACAGCATGGCCTTTTTCTGTCATTCACGCCGATTGATAGTAAGGGTGATGATACATTTGAATTTGATGCAACAGTTGCACAGCTTATCGCAGACGGGTGGGACGGCGTTACGGTAACCCACCCCTTTAAACTAGATGCTGCCAAAACTGCTGGCAATCATGCCCCGCAAGGCACTGGCGGAACCCGCCTTGCAGCCTCCAATCTGCTAAAATTTTCCGATCCACTCATGGCCTACAATACTGATTATTCTGGCTTCATTCATATGTGGCGCCGCCTATCAGATAAAGCGCCGGGGCGTGTTTCCATGGCTGGAGCAGGCGGTGTTGCCAATGCTATCGGCCCTGCCCTCATTCAGCTTGGTGCAGAGAGCCTTACTATCTGGGATGTCGATAACACCCGCGCAGATGAGCTTGCACGCTCACTCGGCCCAACCGCACAGGCCATTGATATAGAAGAGGCAGAAGCAGCCTGTTTATCTTCCAATGGCCTTATCAATGCAACATCTCTTGGTATGGCAGGATATGGTGGCACGGCATTCGAGCCTCACTGGCTATCCCAAGCATCATGGGCCTTTGATGCCGTTTATACTCCTAGCATGACACCGTTTCTAACAGCTGCGCAGAATGCTGGTCTGACCTGCCTATCTGGGTTTTCACTCTTTCAAAGTATGGCAATTGAGACATTTACAACCTACACAAACGTGCCTGTTGACGGTGATGATATTATTTCCAAGCTAGAGGTCCTACGACCTGACGACTAATATTTTCTGTACAGTCTACCCGCCAGTGTAATTCAAAAAATAACTAGAATCGGAATACCCATAATGAGCCCGAAAACAGCCCGCAGATATACGTTCTTTTGTGAAATATTGCGCTTATGGTAACCCCTATTGCACAGAAGCAGGACAGAGCCCTGTTTGGCATTATTTTGATGCTGATTGCCTATCTTATTTTCTCGTTCATTGATGTGAGCGCAAAATGGTTAGCGATGGCAGGGCTGCCGGCCATGCAACTTGCCTTTATGCGATATGTTGGACACATGGCGATTTCAACAGGTCTGCTTGTGCGGGATGGCGATCTTGGCTCACTGTTCCGGACCAAATATCTGCTAGTTGTCATGTTTAGGGGTAGTCTTCTGATGGGCTCGACTATCCTGAATTTTATTGCCGTGCAATATCTGCCCCTCACCCTTACCTCAACCATCTTATTCTCAGCGCCGATTATTATCTGCCTGTTATCATGGCCTCTGTTGGGAGAAAAAGTTGGCTATTGGCGATGGTCAGCCATCATGCTTGGCTTTATCGGTATTCTAGTCACAATCCGCCCGTTTGATTCTGATTTTCATTATGCCGCATTTTATTCTCTCGGCGGCGCCTTCTGCTTTGCTTTATATTCAATCCTTACCCGAAGGCTTGCGGGTGAGATTTCAGTAGATGTGATGCAGTTTCATTCAGGCTTTGTTGGTACGGTCGTTCTGTTGCCATTTGCTATTTTAAGCTGGCAGTCTCCTGACACAATGATGGACTGGGCCATTATGATTATGCTGGGCGTTTTTGGCTGGATGGGGCATCAGCTCCTTACCCACGCCCATAGCTTTGCTGCGGCAAACGTGCTGACTCCCTTTGGCTATTCTTTCATCTTGTTTTTAACAACATGGAGCTATCTGGTGTTTGATCATCTACCAGATATCTGGACCGTTATCGGCGCGAGTATCATCATTACCTCAGGCCTCATCATCTGGTTCAGAGAAATGAAAAAGGCAAAGGTGACGCAGCCTTAACGATAACAGGCTGGAACTTTGGCCTGTTATACCCAGCCTATTATACTCGATAGGCATCAAGAGTGTCGCGCCTGATAGTAATACCAAGGCCTGGGGCATCTGGGACCACTACCATTTCATCTTGCAGCTCTAAAGGCGCTGTTGTGAGGTCGCGGCGGAAGGGGTGTGATGATTGGTCATATTCAAGGATAGGCTGGCGGGCAAAGATCGAATGGTGGGTGGTAGGAATAGCTGATATCCATTGCAAAGATGCTGCTTGTGCAATGGCGCTGCCCCAGACATGCGGGTTCACTTCAACACCAAATGCTTGTGCTAATATGGTGATGTGGCGTGCCCCTGAAAAGCCGCCACATGAGCCAATATCAGGCTGTGCAATATCAAGTGCCCCTGCAGTAAACAGAGATTTGAATCCATACAGGCTATGCTCATTTTCGCCCCCTGCTATTGCCATAGGAAGGCGAGCGCGCATTTCGGCATAGCCCTCAATATCTTCAGGCACAACAGGCTCTTCATACCAGCGCAAATTAGCATCTGCCAGTCTATCGCCAAGCATCAGAGCTTCCCGGCGGCCATAGGCATGATTGGTATCCACCATCAATGTGACATCTCGGCTGCCAAGGACGGTCTGTATCGCATCCATCACGGCGATATCATCATCAACACCAAAACCAAGCTTAACCTTCATCAACCGGAAGCCATTATCATAATGCATCAAGGCTTCGTCTGCCAGCCGGCCAGCTTCACCTTGACCATGGAGCCGGTAGAATCCTGTTGCATAGGGCTGAACAACTTTCCGGAAAGCACCCCCTAAAAGCTGGCTAATCGGCTGGCCATGAAACTGTCCTGCAATATCCCAAAGCGCAATATCAATGCCGCTAATCGCAGCCATTACAGCTCCTTTTCGGCCAAAATCACGGGACCGATGATACATATCAAACCAGAGACGTTCGATATCTAATGGGTTTTCACTAATCAGCATATCAGCAAAACAACTCTTTATAGCAGCGGCCGCAATTTCCGGTGTTTCAAGGCCTTGGGTAAAGGCCTCACCCCAGCCAGTGATCCCTGAATCAGTTGTAATTTCAACCAGCGTTGCCGCGCGCTGTCGAACCCAGCCTTGAGAGAAAGCAAACGGGGTTTCAAGCTGTGATTTTAGCACATGGACATCGATATTTTTAATTTTCATTTCTGTCTATCTTTCTCTGTATTCCAATTTTGACCAGCATCGGCGATTATGTTTGCAGTTTTGAGATGAACCTGTCTAACGTTTATCTTATGTGTTTCTGACTAGCATCACCGAAAAGGTCACATAACCAATAAAAATTCTACATAACGAGGGGGAGTTTATCCATGGCAAAAGTGGGTGTAATCGGGCTTGGAGATATGGGATCAGGCCTTGCAAAGAACCTGATAGAGGCAGGCTTTGATGTTGCTGGTTTGGATTTATCAGAAGAACGCCGTGCAGCGTTTGTTAAGATGGGTGGCACTGCCGTTGCAACACCAGCTGCGTTAGCTGATGACGCCGAGGCTGTCTTTATTATGGTGATGAATGGCGGGCAGGTTGAGGCTGTTCTCTTTGGCGAAGATGGCGTACTAGAAACACTGTCTGATGATGCAGCAATTATTCTGACCGCCACGATCAAGCCACAAGAGGGACGCGAGATTGGCGCCCGTGTGATTGAGGCAGGCAAGCAGATAATTGACTCGCCCGTCAGTGGCGGCTTCCCCGGCGCACAAGGTGGCTCGTTAACAATGATGGCAGCAGCCCCGGACGCGCTCATTGCAGCAAAGCGGCATATCATGGATGCTGTCTCTGCCAATATCCATCACGTTGGCACAAATCCAGGTGATGGCCAATCGGTGAAAGCCTGCCTTCAGTCTCTTATCGGGTCTATTTTTGCTGCCACATTCGAAGCCTCCACCCTTGCTGCAAAAGCCGGTATTTCAGGTCAGGTTCTGTATGATGTATTTTCAACCTCTGGTGCAGGATGCGGGGTAGCTAACACCGCTCTAGGAAATATAATTGATCGGAAATTTCACAACACAGGCAGCCATATCTCCACCATGCATAAAGACCTTACGATTGCACTTGGGTTCGGAGAAGAATTGGGCGTACCACTCCATACAGCATCAACAGCGATGCAATTATTCCACGCTGGTAAGACAAAATACCCAGACGGCGATAACTGGGTTGTTACCCGGGTTCTCGAAGAGATTGTTGGGGCTGAACTTCATAGAATGAGAGGATAAAAACCAATGAAACTAGGTGTAATTTGTGACGGAATCAGCCGTGATCTGAAGCATGCGCTAACCGTAATGGATGAGTTCGAACTTGACTATGCAGAACTTCAATTTGTTTGGGATAAGGAAGTCGGTGACCATTCTTCTGAGCAGATAGCTGAGATAAAGCGTCTCACCACAGCTCATAATAAGCCTATCTCTTGTCTCTCGCGGCATATTTTTGCTGGCCTCACGACTGCGACAGTCGCGGGCGATGCAGACCATACAAAACATATGGAAGCACTAAAGCGGGTTATTGCAATGGCACATGAACTTGACTGTCCTCTAGTTCGGATTATGACGTCAAAAAAGGAACAGATTTTGTGGGGTTTGAACGGGGCTGAACAATGGAATGTTGCCAAGGGCGCGTGGGATACATTGCCGCCGCTTATCGCGCCCGCTGTTGAGCTTGCTCGCGCTGAAGGCATCAAGCTTGTGGTCGAAACAGGCAATGGCACAATGGTGAATTCAAACTATACCGGCCGCAAGCTGATTGATGATTTGGATGCGAAGGATGTGTTGGGTGTATTGTGGGACCCGGCAAATAATTGCTGGTGTCATGAAAACGCCTATCCAGAAGGCTATGATGAGGTTAAGGACGGCTATCTAAGCCATATCCATATCAAGGATGTGCAGGTGGATACTCCCCGCGCAACATTAGAAGTGCGGCCCATGGGGGAAGGTCAGCTTGCTCCCCTCTTTAAGCCTCTAGCTGAAGCGCTACGGGCTGATAATTATGGTGGTGTTATCTCATTTGAAAGCGTTTATCACCCTGGAAACGGAGATTTTGAAGCGGGCTTCCGGCAGAATATTAGCTTATTCAAAGAGCTATTTGGCTAGGATATTATATAGCTACAATATCACAGAGTTTTGATTTCGTTTTGCTGATCAGAAACCAAGGCTACTAAATAGAGTTTACAGGGGAGAGACTCGGCATGATTCAGGAAATTGATGTACTGGTAAGTGAGGTTGGCCCACGAGATGGGCTACAGAGCATCAAACGCACAATGCCGACAGAGGCTAAACTCCGTTGGATCGAAGCGTTGGCGGCTTCGGGGCTTCAGGAGATTGAGGTCGGGTCTTTTGTATCTCCGCGCCTATTGCCACAAATGGCAGATTGCGCCACGCTTGTAAGGGAATCAATTAAAATTGAGGGTCTCACGGTTCTAGCACTGGTGCCTAACCTAAAGGGCGCGGAAAACGCGATTTCAGCGGGCGCGCGTAAGTTGACAATGCCGCCTTCAGCCTCCCGGGCACACAGCCTTAATAATATTGGTAAGACCCCTGAGGGGGCGATCGAAGAGGTCCGCCAGGTGTGCGCTTTTCGCGACTCTCTGCCGTCTGAGACCCGTCCGGATGTTGAGGCTAGCATCTCAACAGCCTTTGGCTGCACACTCGAAGGTACAGTATCGGAAGATTGGGTGATCGAGATGGCTGGCCTACTAGCAAAGGCAGGCGCAGACAGCATCGGCCTTTCGGATACGACCGGCTATGCCAACCCAGCTCAAATCAAACGCATGTTCCGCCGCCTTCGCAACGAAATTGGTGGGGAGAAAATGGGAGGTGCTCATCTGCACAATACACGTGGCCAAGGCCTTGCCAATGTCGTAGCTGCCCTCGAAGTTGAGGTTACTACCTTCGATTCCTCGCTTGGCGGACTTGGAGGTTGCCCTTATGCTCCAGGGGCATCTGGCAATATTGTGACTGAGGATCTTGTTTTTATGCTGGAAGCGATGGGGCTGCGCACAGGTGTGAATATCGATGCGTTAATTGCTGCGCGTGATGTGCTAATGCACGGGCTACCAAATGAAGTCATCTATGGCAACATCCCCGATGTAGGCGTGCCAAAGGGTTTTACCTACGCCGGAGAAAGGAGCGTTCTATGACCAATGCGCCACGCCCACTCGATGGTGTTAGGGTCGTCGAATTCAGCCATATGGTGATGGGGCCTACCTGCGGCCTTGTCCTAGCCGATCTTGGTGCTGATGTAGTCAAAGTTGAACCTGCCCCGCGGGGCGACAAGACTCGATACCTACCTGGGTCGGGTTCTGGCTTTTTTGGGACCTATAACCGCAATAAGCGCAGCGTCTCAGTAAATTTAAAGTCTGCTGAAGGTCTCGAATTTGCTTCCCGCCTTGTGCAAGAGTCCGATGTTTTAATAGAAAATTTCAGTGCAGGAGTACTAGACCGTCTGGGCCTTGGTTATGATGCAATGCAAAAAGTTAACCCTAGATTAGTCTACTGCGCGCTAAAGGGCTTTCTTAGCGGACCCTACGAGCAGCGCGTTGCTCTTGACGAGGTAGTTCAGATGATGGGTGGATTAGCTTATATGACTGGGCCCGAGGGGCGTCCGTTGCGTGTCGGTGCATCAGTTAATGACGTGATGGGTGGGCTATTTGGCGTTGTTGCCATTCAAGCCGCACTATGGGAACGCCAGCACACTGGAAAAGGCACCTTTGTCCGCTCAGGTCTATTTGAGAACAACATGTTTCTTGTCGCACAACACATGCTACAATACCGACAAACTGGAGTTCCTGCAGTGCCTATGCCTGAGCGTAAATCTGCTTGGGCGGTCTATGATGTTTTCGAGACTGCTGACGATGAAAATATTTTTATTGGCGTCGTGAGTGATAAGCAGTGGGCTCAATTCTGTAACGCCTTTGAGCTGCACGATCTGCTTCAAGACGAAGAGCTACACAGCAACGTGCAGCGGGTGGCGCAGCGAGATTCATTCATGCCGCGCCTGCGCGAAATGTTCAAAGGGCAAGACCTTCTGCAAACAGTTACAATCTGTGAGCGCGTTGGCTTACCCTTTGCACCAATCTTACGACCGGACCAACTTTTCGATGACCCTCATGTAAACCACAAAGGTGCAACGGTTGAAGTAACCCTGAGCAATGGTGTGCGGACACAGGTTCCTACGCTCCCGTTTGAATATGGCGGCACCCGGCTCGGCCTCTATCGTGACCTACCACAAATCGGAGAGCACAACGATGCCGTCGCGCGCGAGCTAGGGTACTCAGATGAGGCGCTAGAGCGACTGCGTCCCTCACTCGATCGCTGAACGATGCTTAAGATAGACATTTAGCCTCATTTAATATGATTTTAATCGTCACTTTGTTAGGCTCACCGCCGCGCGGCGGGACCGCCAGGCTGGCAACACAATCAAAGAAATGGCCATAATAAGTAACACTGCCGTCATGGGGCGCTCCCATACAAATCCAATACCATCATAAAGCTGTGTTGCCCGTGAGAAATTATCCTCAAGCATCGGCCCCAAAATAAACCCAATGAGCAGCGGCGCAAGGGGAAAGGCCGCAAATCGTAATATGGTTGCAGTTACGCCTAATCCCACAAGGAATAATAATTCTGTTGCATTATTTTGCCCGATATAGGCGCCCATTAATGTGAAGAATAAAATGAATGGAATGAGAAAGGTGCGCGGCACAGTCAAAACTTTGGCAATATAGGGAATGAGGGGTAGATTTAAAATCAATAATACCAAATTGCCAAAATACATGGAGAGAATAACAGACCAGAAAATCTCAGGTTGATCCTGCATGAGGCGTGGACCTGGCGATACATTTAAGGCAATCAGTGCCCCCAGAAGAATCGCGGTCGTACCAGAGCCTGGAATCCCAAGTGTAAGCAAGGGTACAAAAGATCCGGTGCAGGCCGCATTATTTGCACTCTCAGGCGCAGCAAGACCTTTTACTGAACCCTTTCCAAATTGTTCTCGTTCCTCTGGAGTGGCTAAATTGCGCTCCACAGCATACCCCAGAAATGACGCAATAGTCGCACCGGCTCCCGGCATCACCCCAATCAAAAACCCTTGTAAAGATTGGCGCGTAATTACTGGTGTAATTTTCTTCGCCTCATCTTTGGTGATTCGTAGATTAGTGATTTCAGATTGCTTTTCATTCGATTTGCCAGAGCGATTTGGGTCCAGTATTAGAAATAACGTCTCTGGAATTGCGAACATTGCCATCGCTAATGTGATAAAGCCAATGCCTGATTGAAGGTCCATGATGCCCATTGTAAAGCGTGGCATATTAAATTGTGCACCCTCTCCTATGGTCGCAAGTACAAGGCCAGCGATCGTCATCAGCACTGCTTTGGTTATCTGGCCAGTTCCGGCAAAAGCTGCAATGGCTGACAGCCCAACAACCATCAACGCAAAATATTCAGACGAATGAAATAGTAAAGCAACAGACGCTAGTGCTGGCGCGAAAAGGACCAGTAAAATAGCTCCGATCGTTCCCCCTGCGAAAGATGCAATAGCTGCGATTGTTAACGCCTTGCCAGCTTTGCCTTGACGGGTCATCGGATAACCATCGAAGCTTGTTGCAACAGTTGATGCCACACCGGGCGCATTAATCAAAATTGAGGATGTAGAGCCACCAAAAACAGCCCCATAATAAACGCCAGCAAGCAGAATAATTGCAGCTGAAGGGTCGCCAATAGAAATTGCGACTGGGATCATAATAGCAATAATGGACATGGGACCAAGGCCCGGTAGCATGCCAATGAATGTTCCTATTATACAACCCCCAATGACCATAAGTAGGTTTTTGATTGATAAAGCTGTTTCAAGACCAATAAGAAATCCTTCTAACATCTTGCGCCCCCTTAGACGATAAACCAGCTTGGGTAAGGCGTCATATAGATCCCTAATACTGTATCCACCAGATACCATATCCCATAACTTGCGATAGCGGTGATAAGAACCAGCCTGATAAACCGCCGTTCTCCTAAAAGAATGCTCCCACCCGCCAGAAATAAAAATGTTGATGCAAGGAATCCAAGGCTCCGCAATGTAAGGGCATAAAGCACCATTCCACCGACAAGCATCAATGCTTGCATGACCTTATACTCACGCCATTTTGCTATATCTAAGTCATCACCAACCTGCTTACCTGCTTTTTCAAGATTAATAACAACAGAAAGTGCGGCAAATACTCCAATAACAGACAGAATTTTTGGGAAAGTAGAGGGCCAGATAGGGTTTCGTTTGAGAATTGGCGGCAAGAGGCCATCCATCTCAAAAAAAGCAGTGTAACCATAAATTAAAAAAATGACTGCAATAATAAGGGCGATATATCGATCTAAAGCCATGACATTACCCTCTTTAAAATAAAAGATGTCTGGCCCCATTCAGAGGGCCAGACACATATTAGTTAACAGTCCTAAAGAAAACCAAGTTTCTTCATAAGGCCGCTAATTTCTTTTTCTTGTTGCTCAAGAAACGACATGAACTTCGCACCTGGATTATGGATATTTTCCCAGCCATTGCGTGAGCGAACAGCTTCCCACTCATCAGTGCCATACATTTTATCAATGGCTTTCTGATATGCTGCTAATTTAGCCTTTGGCAAACCTGGAGCTGCAAAGAAACCCCGCCAGTTTACGAAATAAGTATCAATACCCTGTTCCTGCATTGTTTTAGCCTCTGGCAATGCACCAACACGCTTATCAGACGTTACGCCAATGATATTGGCTTCACCAGCTTTCGCCATTGCTACAGCTTCTGAGAAGCCAGTAGACAACGCCTTGATTTCTCCTGATAGAAGCGCTGCCATTGCCTTACCACCAGCATCATAAGCGATATATTTGACTTCTGTTGGGTCTGCCCCAGCAGCCTGCATGACCATGGCTGCAACCAAATGGTCCATACCGCCTGGCACTGAACCGCCACCAATAGCAACTCCTGATGGGTTTGCTTTATACGCTGACACTAAATCGCCCATGCTCTTTATGCTTGAGTTAGCTGGTACGACCAAAGCGGCATAGTCACCAATTGTTCCTGAAACAAGTGTTAGGTCGCGGAAATTATGTGGAAAAACACCCGTTAATGAACGAATCACGATAGGCGTTGAATTCACCATTAATGTTCCATGATTGCTGTCGGCATTTTCAATCAGGTATCCAATGGCTTTACCACCACCACCACCAGACATATTTTCATATGACGCAGAACCGACCAAACCTGATTTTGTCAGTGCTTCGCCTGTACCACGGGCTGTACCATCCCAGCCACCGCCTGCGCCACCTGGAATCAAGAAGTGGATAGAATCAACCACTTTGTGGCCATCTGCCATACCTACTGTTGTGAAGCCTACGATTGACGTGGCTGCAATTGCCGCTGCAAATACGCGGCGCTTCATTGATGTTTTGAACATTATGTCCTCCCTCACATCTGTTGAGGGCGCATTGTAACCTCACGAGCACGCCCTTTACTCTCAAATCTAATCAAATTAACCTGACACCAAGCTGACACGTGATTTAGGTTAGGGTAAAATTTTGAAGGTTCTGTTAATTGAAGATACAAAGGAATTAGCGGACTCCCTTAGGTTATTTTTTGAGCTTGAAAAAAACCATGTTGAGATGGCGCATGATCTATCTGAAGCCAAGCATTTTGCATCAGTGACTCATTTTGACATTATTCTGCTAGATATCATGCTTCCCGACGGTGATGGTCGGGATTTTCTTCGAGCCATTCGAGCAAAGAATAACAATACGCCTGTTATCGCAATGACCGCACGCTCTGAAATTTCTGATAGAATTGACTTACTCGATATTGGGGCTGACGATTATATTATAAAACCATTTGAGTTTGCAGAATTAGAGGCGCGTTGCCGGGCAGTATTACGTCGTCACAGCGGACAGGATCAGCTCGCTCTTAATTATGGCAATGTGACGCTATACCCATTGATTGCCATGTTGGAAGTCCATGACCAGAAGATCTCTCTTCGAAACAGAGAGTTAAGACTACTTGAGATTTTCTTCAATTCCCCAGAAATTATTTTTTCCAAAGAGCAGTTAACAGATAGGCTTTTTTCAATTTCTGAAGAAGTAACTGATAACGCAATAGAAGTATATGTAGGCCGCGTTCGTAAAAAGCTTAACAATACAAACCTGAAAATTGAAACTGTCCGCGGCATTGGCTATAGGCTTCACGTCGATGATTAGAAAGCTAATGACCTTTAAAACAACCTCTATTCGCAATCGTTTACTGGTACAGCTTGGCCTTGTAGCATTTGTTATTTCCCTATTTTTATTTGTAGTTGTCAGGCTGGCACTTGTTCAAGCTGTCACAGCAACCCAAGACAGATTATTAGCAGCTGCCGTAAGTTCTGTTGTCGATAAAATTTACGTTGTTGATAATATAGTAAGTCTGGATTTGCCCTATGATACATTCTCATTGCTGGGCGCAATCGGCGAAGACCGCATCTTTTATCAAGTCAAAGATGATGGAAAATTTCTTACTGGCTATGAGGACCTGTCCTATGAAGGCCCATTTGGCGACCTGCAAGAACCAATTTTTACAAACATTGATTATCTTGACGAGACGTTTCGCGCCGCAAGTATTGAAAATATAATTTTTGCCGAAAACCAAGCGCGGCGTCTCACGATAATTATCGCACAAAGCCAGAATTTTCAGGCAACCGTTCTAACAAAAATTTCAACTAACCTTATCTTTGTGACTTTTATTTTCCTCATTATTGCCATCTTATTTGCCTTCCTCACAGCCAACCTAACCATTAAGCCGATTGGCTCTTTTGCAGATGACGTTAAAATGCGTGGCCCGTCAGATTTGCGAAAAGTTTCATCAGAGGTCCCCTCTGAACTTATCCCCCTTGTTCACTCGTTAAACGGATTCATCAGCCGGTTTCGGACCGCCTTGCGTCAGACCGAAACATTCATTGCAGAAGCAGCCCATCATATTCGCACGCCCTTATCAGTTGTAAAATCAGAGAGTGAGCTTGCACTTCGAAAATCAAAGACACCTGAAAATAGAGAACACCTGCGAAACATTATTCGGTCTGTTGACCAAACTAACCGGTCAGCCACCCAATTGCTTGACCATGCCATGGTTCTCTATCGCGCTGAACGCCCCGAAAAACAGAAGTTTTCGGTACGTCAGGCAGTGGAAGATTTAATAAACCAGTTTAGGCCAGCAGCTGATCTACGAGATTTAGGCATCGCTTTTTCATCAAACTTAGAGCAGAAACAGCAGGTTCATCTTGACCGAACACTACTAGAAACTTCACTGCGAAACCTCCTTGATAATGCGCTGAAATATGCGGTCGCAGAGTCAACTGTTTCTGTCGACCTAATCCAAGATAAAAAACAAATAACTGTCATAATTACAAATGATGCAGCCAACTTGAAGGGGTTTAATGCATCACAAATGTTCCAAAAGTTTAAGCGTGGTATCGAAAATAAAGATGTAATAGGTTCGGGTTTAGGCTTGAGTATAGTCTTAGAAGCGGCAAATGCTATTAACGCTACAATCAAAGTGAAAAAATTAAAGGGGAAATCTGTATGCGCTACATTATCATTACCCTACTAATTTTTTTTATTACTGCAACGTCCCATGCGCTAGTAATTGAAGACGTTCGAACTTACGGTCCGCAAAAAGAAACAGCAGATTTGCGTATTTTGTCCTCTACCGACATTGATGTTTTTGATCCAGTCTTAACCGCTTATAGCGGCGCCTTCCCTACTGTTAGTCTAGAGTATGTTCTCTCCAATACTTCTGATATCTATCAGGAAGTCCGTGACGGAGAGAAGCCGTTTGACCTTGTTATGTCATCAGCTATGGATTTACAGATGAAACTTGCGAATGATGGCTTTGCTAAATCAGTTTCATTAGCGGAAACCTCGCAAGGACCTGATTGGAGCCAATGGCAAAATAAACTTTTTGGCTTTTCACTTGAACCAATTGGCATGGTGGTCTCAAAATCCTACTTTAACAATATAAAAGCGCCAAAAAGTCGGCGTGATTTGATTTCATTTTTACGCGCTAATCAAGATGATTTAAGAGGCAAAATTGTTACATATGATGTGACGCAATCTGGTGCTGGATTCCTATTTGCCACTCAAGATGCACGGCAATCCGATAGTTACTGGCGAATGGCAGAGGTAATGGGAAGTCTTAATACAGGCCTTTTTAGCGGCTCTGGTGAAATGCTTGATGCGGTGAATACTGGTGAAATTTTGTTAGCATATAATATAATTGGCTCCTATGCACAGAAACGCTCACGCGAGCAGGATAATCTTTTGGTCATTTACCCTCAAGACTATACTCATATGCTTCTGCGCACAGCACTTGTTCCAAGAGGCACTCAGAACTTTGAAGCGGCCCGTAATTTTCTAACATTTCTGCTCAATGATGTTGGCCAGAATTTTATTGAAAAACGCACCGATATGCTCTCTTTGCAGAGTGAAGTTTTAAATAGAAACCGACAATTTAAGCCAATCCGGCTAGATACAGGTTTACTTGTCTATCTCGACCGACTGAAAAAACAACGGTTTTTAGAGGAATGGAAAGAGGCCTTATTCCAATGACAGAAAAGAATGTCGTTAAAGTCCTCGTGCCAGCAGGCGCGTTAGGGATACCCTATGACAAAGACGCTCTTGCCAAGGGCCTTACATTCAAACCTGACCTTATAGCAATTGATGGTGGGTCAACAGATAGCGGTCCTTTCTATTTAGGCACAGGTACTAGTAAATATTCCCGGTCATCAACAAAGTCTGACTGGGGTGAATTAATGATGGCTCGCGCTAAAATCGGCGTTCCCCTCCTGATTGGCACAGCAGGGACTTGCGGCACTAGCAGCACAGTTGACTGGCTCGTAGATATCACAAAAGAGATTGCATCAGAGCGACATGAAACCCTCACAATAGCCGTATTAAAATCAGACCAAAGCGCTGCAAACATAAATAAAGCGGCTTTATTAGGGCGCATGCATCCCCTTGAGGGGGCGCCTGCCATTACCTCTGAAATTATCGAAGATTGTACAAATATTGTTGCGTTAGCAGGTGCCGAACAAATTCAACAAGCTCTTGCAACAGGCGCTGATATTATTATTGCAGGCCGCACGACAGATACCGCAATTATTGCAGCCCTTCCGCTTGAAAGAGGCTGCCACAATGGCGCAGCTTGGCATGGTGCAAAAATTGCTGAATGCGGGGCATTGGCAACCACAAACCCGAATAGTGGTGTAGTACTGATGGAATTTGACCAGACTGGTTTTACTATTTTTCCCATGTCGGATAATGCGTCTGCTACGCCACAGACTGTTTCAGCCCACATGCTCTATGAAAATAGCGACCCCTTTATTCTGCACGAGCCTGGTGGCTATCTTGATGTTACACATGCGCATTATTACAGCGCCACAGAGCGTTCGGTTCGTGTTGAAGGTAGCCAGTGGCATGATACAACTCCCTATTGTGTTAAGGTGGAGGGCGCGCGTATATCAGGCTATCAAACAGTGTCCTTTGTTCTTATCCGTGACAATGACTACGTGTCTCATATTGATGAGTGGGTTAGTGGGCTTGAGACTGTCTTTGCCTCAAAAATGTATGATAATGGCAATAATGACGTTGCTCTGGAGATACGCATTATTGGCAAAAATGCAACATTAGGCGCGCTTGAAACTGATATGGCTAGCACACATGAATTAGGGATTATGGCTATTTTCACTGCTCCAACACAAGCCAAAGCTAATGAAGCTGCTAAGATACTCAATCCACATTTACTTCATATGCCTCTAACCGAAGATGAGCCAATGCCGACATTTGCTTTCCCCTTCTCGCCCGCTGAAACTGATAGAGGGCCACTCTATGAATTCTGTCTGCATCATGTGTGCGAGTTAGATACACCAATGGCATGGTTTTCGCTTGATGTAATTGAGGTGAAAGCAGATGGCTAAACTAGGCACCCTTGTTCATGAAATACGGTCAAAAAATGCTGGCCCATTTTGGCTAACGATTGATATTTTCTGTCATGGCTTTGATAATTTTTCTGAAGTGTCTGAGAAGCTCTCCACATCAAAAGTTGCCGCTCTATTTGGGACTAACAAAACTCACATTAAAAGATTTAACATTACAGAATTGCATGTCATTAAATTCAGCTTGCCGCGCCCACACATTCAGGGCGTCCGCCTTGATAGAGATATGCATGGCGCCTCATTTGCCTGTCTATTAGAAGAGTTTGAGCTGTAAAATATCCTACCAAAACGGATAAGTTTCAAAGTTATGCTCTTAAAACATTTCAAATAAACAGCGTCATAAAACCTTTGCTATTTTTCAGCAGTTTTAAGCTTGGGTATTTGTGATTTGTAGTTCGGCAGTTCTATTGTATCATCCTAAAAAGGAAATTTATAAGGGAGTTATATTATGATTAAGCATTTGCTTATATCTGCTGCAATCGTCACAGCATCATTTGCGACGGCTTCTGCAGAAACAGTCAGATGGGCTAGAGCGGGCGATTCTATTACTATGGACCCACACGCCCAGAATGAAGGCCCAACACATACATTATCACACCAGATTTATGATACTTTACTTCAACGAGATATGGCCGGAGCTATCATTCCGTCTTTGGCAACTGAATGGGCAGCGTTAAAAGATAACCCGAGTGTTTGGCGTTTTAAATTGAGACAAGGCGTTTCGTTCCATGATGGCTCTAAATTCAATTCTGAGGATGTTGTCTTTTCTCTAAACCGGGCTATGGCAGATGGCTCTGAAATGAAAGAATTGCTTTCCTCTGTGAAAGAAGTTCGTGCAGTAGATAGCCATACTGTTGACATTGAAACTAATGGCGCAAATCCGCTTTTAATCAATAACCTGACTAATATGTTTATGATGGATAAGACTTGGTCAGAAAATAATAAAGTGACAACGCCTCATGACGTAGCAAAAGGCGAAACTAATTTTGCCACTATGAATACTAACGGTACTGGCGCATTTATTCTTGTGAGCAGAGCCGTAGATGAGAAAACCGTTCTCAAAGCAAACCCTAATTATTGGGGTAAAAATCTTTACCCCAATCAAGTTACGGAGATTGTCTACACACCAATTCAATCATCAGCGACACGTGTGGCTGCCCTTTTATCAGGTGAGGTTGACATCATTCAAGATGTTCCGGTTCAAGACCTTGGACGCGTAAGCTCCTCTTCCGCTCTACAACTTGCAACAGCAGCACAAAATCGTGTTATTTTCTTCGGTCTAGATACTGTTAATGGACCTACGGCAGAGTTAAAAGTACGACAGGCTATGAATATTGCTATTAATCGTGACTCGATTAAGAAAGTCGTTATGCGCGGGCAATCTGATCCGACAGGTGTTATCATGCCTCCATTTGTAAATGGTTGGACTGAGGCCCTGAATAAATATCCAAAATATGACTTGGAAAAAGCAAAATCTCTCATGAAAGAGGCTGGTCATGAAAATGGTTTTGATCTCGTTCTAAATTGTCCAAATGACCGTTATATAAATGATGAGTCAATCTGCCAGGCAGCTGTTGGCATGATGGCAAAGATTGGAATCAATGTAACTTTAGATGCAAAACCTAAAGCACAGCATTTCCCAATTGCCAAAGGCGGCGATGCTGACTTCTATATGCTAGGATGGGGTGTTCCAACGTTCGACTCTCATTATATTTTCAATTATCTAGTGCACACACAGACTAGCGATAGAGGCTCATGGAATCCCACTGGATATTCAAATGCTAATGTTGACTCGATGATTGAAAGTCTTGAATCAGAAACAAACCTCAAAAAACGTGATGATACTATCGCAAAAATTTGGGCAGAAGTTCAAAAAGCGCAAATGTATCTTCCTATTCATAATCAAGTCCTGAATTGGGGTATGAGAAAAGACATTGATTTTGACGTCCAACCAGAAGACACACCACATTTCCAATTCCTAAAATTCAACTAATTGGAAAAGCGTCAGCCAGCCTTTGATATAAGGCTGGCTGACGTTCCTAACTATCTGATATGATATTCATAATTTTAAATCGTTTTTTTCAAGCCGTTTTAGTGCTGCTGTTCGTAGCGCTCATTTCGTTTCTTATTTTTCGATTTGTGGGCAATCCAGTAGAAAGTCTCATGGGTCAAGAAGCAACGCTAGCGCAGCGTGCTGCCCTTGAGGAAGCTCTTGGTTTGAATAACCCAATTTATATCCAATATTTTGATTTTCTCTGGAAAGCGGTAAGGTTTGACTTTGGCAACTCTTACAGGGGAGCCCTTCCTGTTGCTGAATTAATTGCATCGCGCCTGCCAGCCACACTAGAACTAGCACTGACCTCTGCTGTATTTGCAGTTATCTTTGGAGTGTTCATGGGAATCTACACTGCAATCAACCGCGGCAGTGTAATCACTAACTTTATTCTTTCTTCATCTTTAATTGGTGTATCCCTTCCAACTTTTTTAATAGGAGTACTGCTAATTTGGTTATTTTCAGTTGAACTAAATTGGCTGCCATCCTTCGGCCGTGGTGAGGTGGTAGATCTTGGCTGGTGGACAACGGGTTTCCTTTCTGAGAGTGGACTTAAATCTCTTGTGCTTCCCGCTATTACATTAGGGCTTTATCAGATGACATTGATAATGAGGCTCACTCGGTCAGAAATGTTAGAAGTGCTTCGACAGGATTATATTCGCCTTGCCCGTGCGTTAGGGTTGACCAGTAAAGCGGTATATTTTTTTCATGCCCTTCCAAATATTCTAATTCCTGTTATTACAATTGGCGGCTTACAACTTGGTTCGGTGATAGCGTTTGCAATCATAACTGAGACTGTTTTTCAATGGCCAGGAGTAGGGCTATTATTTATCAATGCTGTTTATTTCGTAGATATACCAGTGATGAGCGCATATTTACTGCTCGTTGGATTTGCATTTGTATTGATAAATCTCATTGTAGATTTAAGCTATTTCTTTATTGACCCGAGACTTCGGGACAGTGAATTGAAAGACAAGGCATAAAGGATGGAAAGGTTTTTTCGCTCAGACTTTTTTTATCATTTTTGCCATGCACCAGTTGCTATTGTCTCCTTTATCACAATCATTCTAATTATATTATCCGCAATTTTTGCAAATTTGATTGCCCCCACAAACCCATTTGACCCCAGCAGTCTTAACCTTATGAACGGTTTTACTCCGCCGTTAGAGACTAACGAATTTACGGGAGAAAGTTTTTTATTAGGTACTGACGACCAAGGCCGTGACTTATTTTCCACCATTCTCTATGGACTACGCATTTCGTTATTTGTAGGCCTAATGGCTGTTTTTCTAGCCATGGTAATGGGAGTTCTGCTGGGTCTAATTGCCGGTTTTTTAGGTGGCTGGATTGACTCGATTATTATGCGCTTTGCAGATATTCAAATGACATTTCCCTCAATTTTGGTAGCAATGCTTATTTATGGTGTCGCCCGCGGTATTTTACCGCCTGAGGTTCGTTATGAAATGTCGATTGTTGTTTTAATTATCTCTATTGGCCTATCTGAATGGGTTCCTTTTGCACGAACTGTGAGAGGCTCTACGCTAGTAGAAAAAGAAAAAGAATATGTTACTGCAGCAAAAATGATTGGCCTCAATCGGCAACAAATTATGGTGAGGCACATTCTGCCAAATGTGTTGAGTCCGGTATTAGTAATCGCGACAATAACATTTGCTCTTGCAATAATCGCTGAGGCAACACTCTCTTTTCTGGGAGTGGGCGTGCCAACCACAAAACCGAGTCTTGGCACTCTTATCCGTATTGGGCAGGATTTCTTGTTTTCAGGTGAATGGTGGATTCTCCTGTTTCCAGCAATAACACTACTGGCGCTCGCATTATCAATTAACCTTTTTGGGGATTGGCTACGAGACACTCTAAATCCCAAGCTGAAATAATTAAAGATAGAACTATGGATGAACCTCTGCTCGAAATTAAAGATTTAAGTGTATCACTAAAAAAGCGTAACACTATATCGGTAGCTGTCGACTGTTTATCACTTAATCTTTACCCAAGTGAAATTCTTGGGCTAGTAGGCGAATCTGGTGCTGGAAAATCAATGACAGGATCAGCAATTTTGGGACTAATAGAATCTCCCCTATATATCTCAGCAGGCACTATTACCTTGCATGGTCAATCAATTGTCGAAGCCCCTGAACATATTAGAGGATCGAAAATTTCGATGATTTTTCAAGATCCTCTCGTTAGCCTAAACCCTCTCAAGACAATTGGGGAGCAACTTGTAAAGACAATAAAAACACATTTCAATATTTCAAAAGCTGAAGCACTAGAACGTGGCAAAAGACTTTTGAGCGACGTTGGCATTGATCCCGAACGTATAGATGCATACCCGCACACATTCTCTGGAGGGATGCGACAACGTGTTGTTATTGCTCTTGCTCTTGCGCCAGACCCTGATTTAATCATTGCCGACGAGCCAACCACTGCCTTGGATGTCTCAGTTCAGGCGCAAATCCTCAACCTCCTTAAAAGACTTTGCATAGAACGGGGAACATCTATTATTTTAATAACGCACGATATGGGCGTGATATCTGAAACGACTGACCGTGTTGCAGTATTATATTCAGGAAGACTAGTAGAAATTGGGGAAACGTCAGACGTTTTACAACACCCTAAACATCCATATACTGCTGGTCTTGTTGCTTCTACGCCAAACATTGACCCACACTCTTTCCATAAAAAACTGTTTCAAATTCCAGGTACAATGCCTGATATTAATGATGTTCCAAATGGGTGCGCTTTCCATCCAAGATGTGAGCATGCTAGTAACATATGCCAAACACAAAAACCCCCGCTCTTTAATGCAAGAGCTTCTTGCTGGTTGTTAGAAACACCAGGAGAAACACTGTGAGCTTTATCAATGTTGATCAATTAACACGCTTATTTGATTTGTCTGAACCGTGGATTGTAAGGGCAATAACAGGACAAAAGAAAAGAATTTTAACAGCCGTAGACTGCGTAAATTTTCAGATTGAAAAAGGGGAAACATACGCACTTGTGGGTGAAAGCGGTTCTGGAAAGTCAACAATTGCAAAAATGGTGGCTGGCATACTCGTGCCGACGAGTGGCTCTGTTATTATCGATAGCAAAGATTTTAATGATGCTAAACTCGACAAGACTTCCATGAATGCCTTGAGACGAAAAACTCAAATGGTATTTCAATCACCCTATGCTAGTCTTAACCCCCGATGGAAAATTGGAAGTATCATTAACGAGCCTATAAAAGCCTTTGGCCTTATTGAAAACGAAAACAGCCAACATATCCGTGTCATTGAACTACTGGAACAGGTGGGATTATCAGAACGTGATATAGGAAAGTATCCTCATGAGTTTTCTGGTGGCCAAAGACAACGTATCTCTATTGCTCGGGCCTTAGCATCTGAACCTGAGATAATAATTTGTGATGAGCCCACCTCATCCTTGGACGTTTCAGTCCAAGCTCAGGTTTTAAATTTACTAAAAGATCTTCAAAAAAACTTTTCGCTTACTTATCTATTTATTTCACATGACCTCGCTGTTATTTCGACTATGGCGAATAATATTGGCGTCTTAAAAGAAGGTGTTCTAGTAGAGGAGGCTACTCCAAAAGACCTTTTCTGCAAGCCTCAGCACGATTACACAAAAATGCTATTAGCCGCAGTGCCAAATCTGCAAAATAATTAAATTCGACACATAAAAGTTTTATTATCACCACCTAAAAAGTGCCATTGATTTGACAAGATAACACCGCCATATCCATCAACCCATAATTTGGGAACCAACCGGATGAGTGCAAAAGCACGCGATGGTGTTGTCAATCAATGGGGTCAGACGCACGATATCGATAATCTATTCATATCAGACGGTAGCCAGTTCACCACTGGTGCAGCTAAAAACCCAACACGGACAATTGTGGCACTTGCCATGCGTCAAGCGGACTATATTGCAAAGAAAATAGAAAAAGGTAGCATTTAATCTGCTGGAAAAACCTCCAAAAAAAAAGAGCGTTTCGCATCCGTGAGACGCTCTTTTTTCATGAGACAATTAGAGCCCTCAAGCAATAGCTTGTAATAACTCGCTGGGCATCCACAGCCGCAGCAACAGCAACTCTATGCATCACAATTCACTGACTTATGTGACGATTTTTACGCTGTTTTAGGTACTTGTGAGCGTCGGCGACCGCCCGCATTACCGCTACCGGCAGGGCGTTTTTTCTGGCCAACTGCGCTGGCTGGTTTCTGCTTTTGACCATCACTTTTGCGCCGCCCACCCTTTTCTCCAGACAGCTTGGCACCCCGAAAACCACGCCCACCGCCTGGCCTATTAGACCGGCGAGGCGGTCGCGGCCCGCGTGGCTCTGGCAGAGGAACATCCTCATCTCTCACTTCTATGCCTTTGACAACAGAAATGCTTAGCTTAATGAGTTTTTCGATAGATTTAAGATATGCGCGTTCGTCCGGAGCACAGAGGGAAATAGCATTACCGGACGCACCGGCGCGTGCTGTCCGTCCAATCCGGTGAACATAGTCTTCAGATACGTTAGGCAGTTCAAAATTTATCACGTGCGAAACTGCGTCAACATCAATCCCACGAGCGGCAATATCAGTTGCAACCAGTGCCTTAATGTCCCCCGCCTTAAAGGCCCCCAAGGCACGTTGGCGTGCACCTTGCGATTTATTTCCGTGGATTGGCTCAGACGAAATACCAGCCTTATTCAAGGCAAGAGATACTCGGTTGGCTCGGTGCTTAGTTCGAGTGAATACAATAGCAGATGTGACTGAATCGTGAGATAGCAGGTTAACTAGCTGTAGCAGTTTATGATTCTGCGGTGTAAATATGACTGATTGGTCAATCCGATCAACGGTAGTTGCCTGGGCTGTCACTGACACATTTACCGGCTTATAAAGAAGCTCCCCCGCAAGCGCAGAAACACTTTTAGGCATGGTTGCAGAGAAGAAGAGTGTTTGACGCTTGCGTGGTAATTTCGCAACAATTTTCTTCACATCATGAATAAAGCCCATATCCAACATGCGGTCAGCTTCATCCAGTACGAAATATTCAATATGACCAAGATGACATAAACCCTGATTTACAAGATCCAGAAGCCGGCCAGGTGTTGCGACAATTACATCAACACCACGCTTCAAAGCAGCAACTTGTGGGTTCTGACCAACACCACCAAAAATCGATGTTTGCTTAAAAGCGATATGGCTGCCATAGAGTTTGATTGAATCAGCAATCTGAATGGCAAGTTCACGGGTTGGCGCCAGAATAAGGGCTCTCGGATGACGCGCTTTGCTCTCACTCTGTTTAGCATTTAGGTGATGCAATATTGGCAGAGAAAACGCAGCCGTCTTGCCTGTACCAGTTTGGGCAATACCAAGAAGGTCATGTCCTTCGATGACCTTAGGGATTGCCTGAACCTGAATTGGTGTTGGCTCTGTATAGCCTGCTTCTAATAGCGCGCGCACCAGCGACTGATTCAGTCCCAGCGCATCAAAATTTGTACTGTCCAAAATGTTACTTTCATCAACCCCATTCGGGTTGAGCATGAGGCCCGGATAGTCATCAGGCGATTATATCAAGGCATTACTACGAGCCATCTGCCTCCGTTGCAAACATAAAACGTATTTTTGTCACTTACTAATGCCAAAATTAGGAAGAGAGTGAAGTTGAGAACCAGAATTGTGATTCGGAACCATCTACCTCGCGTAATCATATTGGTGCTATAAGACTGTTGATGGCTAAATCTTTTTGGTAGCGTAATTACATAATGTGAAGTGCCGCAGGCAGTTGAGGACATAGGTTATGAGTATAGTAAAAATTGGCTTGATTGGTGCTGGTTCTATTGGTGTCCGGCATATTATGGCGATAGACGCCCTGTCAGATGCAGTGCTGGTCGCCATTGTCGATCCCTCACCAGCGGCTTGGAAAATTGGAACAGAACGCAATATACCAGTATTTGACGATGCTGATAAAATGCTGAGCAACGGCGGTATTGATGCTGTTATTATTGCAACACCTACCGAGCGCCATCATCAAGATGTGATGGCTGCGCTCCGCTATAAGGTTACCGTGCTTGTCGAGAAGCCAATTACAGCAACACTGACAGAAGCGCGCGATATTACTCAGTTTGCTGCTCAACAAAACTGTCATGTTCTTGTCGGGCATCAGCGCCGCTATTACCCCTGTGCTGCAGAAGCTCGCAAGATAATCCAGAGCGGCCAGATTGGCACGCTAATCGGTGTAACAGGTCAATGGACAACCAAAAAAGATGATGACTATTACGCACCAGAATGGCGGCGTGATGTAAAGGCCGGTCCTATCTTAACAAACCTTATCCATGAATTTGATCTGCTACGATACATCTGCGGGGACATTACATCTGTCTCAGCAGAACTAACACGACATGAACAAAATTTTGCCAAGGAAGACGCGGCTGCCATCAGCCTGAAATTTGCCAATCAGGCGGTTGGCACTTTCTTCTTGTCGGATCGTACCCCATCACCTTGGACATGGGAGATGGCGCTTGGTGAGAGTGAACGCTTTCCGAAAACAGGCCAGAATGCAATACGTTTTATGGGCAGCACCGGTGCGCTGGAATTCCCTAACCTTGTCTTATGGACCTATCCGGAGGGTATAGGGGACTGGCGAAAAGAGACAAAACCGCAATCCATTGAAACCCTCTTCATTGATGCTTACATCGCCCAATGTAAACATTTGTGTGCCGTCACGAGAGGAGAAGAAGCCCCTATCATCGATGCGGAAAATGGTACCAAATCGTTGGAAGCCACCTTGGCTGCTACCACTTCTGCTGAAACTGGCAACCGCATCACACTTGGGTAGGCGGAGTGTGCGCGCTGGCTTCTTAGCGTGGCCCTTATACTGAGGCATTCCTCAGCCGGTTTTGGCTGCCTGAGGTGGCAAGGATATAGCGGCGGAAGACGGAGAGAAGCGGCGGGATAAAGAATAGGGTTGCAATAGTTGAGAGCCCCAGCCCACCAAATACGACAACACCGATGCCGCGATATAATTCTGAGCCAGCGCCGGGGAAGATAACAAGCGGCAACAGACCAAAAAGTGAGGTGAGCGTCGACATGAAAATCGGCCTTATCCGGTTACTGGTTGCTTCGATAATCGCATCAGACACCGAAAGCCCATCTTCTTTAATATGCAGCACTGTCTGTTCAACCATCAAAATAGCGTTATTCACAACAACACCGGTCAGGATAATAAAGCCAAGCATGGTCAGCATATCCAATGGTTGGCGAATAAAAATATTGAGGAAGGCAAGCCCCAGCAATCCGCCTGCACCTGCAACCGGTATTACGACTAAAATAATCACCGGCAACATAAAGCTCTTCAGCAAAATCGCCATCAGCAGATAGATCACAATAATGGCGGTGAGTACATTTTCCTGCATCGCCTGCCATGTCTGTTTCAGCTCACTTGCCGCGCCAGAAATATCAACTGACACGCCGTTATTACTGAGCTGAGACGATAAGCTGGGCAGAATATCATCCTGAATGACAGCAATGCTATCTTCGAGCGTTACGCCCTCATGTGGCCTGAGTTGAATGGTCATCATAATCTGACCACCAGAACGCCGGATTTCCTGCGGTGCATTGACAAAATCAATGCGCGCTAAATCAGTCAGAGGAATAATCGACCCATTGCGGGCAATAATCGGCAAGGCCCGTAGCTCATCAATTGCCATATTGCTAGCCGTATTACCGGTTAGCTGTAGGTCAACCAGATTGCCATTATAAGGAATTTGGTTGATTACAATGCCATCATTAATGACATCAACAGCATTGACGAAATCACGTACCGTCACACCCGCCCGCGATAGGGCCAGCATATCAGGTTCAATTTTGATCTGGGCAGCACTATTATTTAAGCCTGGCCTTACCCTGATCTGATTGCCATCACGGCGCGGAAAACGTTTATTGATGGCCCCATTCAGGCGCGCAATAATCGGCTCAATCGTCTCGAGGCTACTGCCCATAACATCAATATCTATTGAGCGTGAGCCGCCAACTGACCTGCCAAATAATGAAGATTGCCGGACAAACACAGACGCCCCCGGCACATCAAAAATAGGCTTCATCAACACCATACGTAATTCTTTTACCCGCGCAGGATCAACTGTTGAGCCGCCAGCAAACGCGCCACCACCATAAGCAACAAAGAAGAACCGTGAAATAGCTGGCGGTCCGCCTGCCTCTGTTTTTCCCTGCCAGAGTGGGCGGGCATTATCCTCCATCTTTTCAGCAATGCGCTTTGTCTCATCAATCGAATAGCCGGGCGGTACAATAATTCGGCCAAAGACAAAGTTTGAATTACCATCGGGCAGGTAATCCAATTTCGGCATAAAGGT
>CATISA010000120.1 GCA_949529445.1 Alphaproteobacteria bacterium UBA4588 | reverse complement strand
GGAATTGCAAACATTATACGGCCATCAGAATTTTGAAAAATATATGATTTTCCATGATCAAAAAGAGCTCTTACAACAATATGGCTCCCCCGTACCTGGCGAACATTTTGTCTCTGTCCATAGCTCAAAGTTAAATTAAGGACTTCATCTACCCAAGGCCCAGAAGCGTTCACTAAAACCTTTGCGTAGGTTGTAGTGTCTTTGCCTGTATTGGTATCTTTGGAAGTGATAGCCCAAACACCATTTTGACGTTGTGCTTTTGTTACTTTGTTTCTGACTCTAATCTGCGCGCCTTTCTGTGAGGCATCTATAGCATTTAAAACAACAAGACGCGCATCATCCACCCAACAATCAGAATATTCAAAGCCTTTTTTGAATTCAGGTTTTAGTGGGTTCCCGGAGGGGTCTTCATTGAGTTTTATGCTTCGTGTGCCAGCAAGATGTTTTCGGCGTGCCAGATGATCATATAAAAAAAGGCCAGCCCTCAACAGCCACCAAGAACGAAGAGCTTTACTATGAGGTAGAATGAAGCGCATGGGACTAATGATATGAGGTGCTATTGTCATTAATACTTCACGCTCCTCGAGTGCTTTTCTAACAAGACCAAACTCGTAATGTTCTAGATACCGTAATCCGCCATGGATCAATTTTGAGGATGCGGATGATGTTCCTGACGCAAGATCATTAGCCTCGCATAAACAAACTGAATAGCCGCGCCCTGCAGCATCACGAGCAGTACCCACACCATTTATGCCGCCGCCTATAACAAAAACATCGAAAATATCTTCTCCGTCAAACATCATTTTAAGAGCTCTTTGCGATGAGGGGAGGCTTTTGTTTGAAGAAGATAGTGCACAACTTCTGTAAATCCTTTCCCACCCTTTTGTTCAGTGACAAAAGCAGGGCGCTGAAATTCATAGATTAAGCTTTCTTGGATATTCGCAACGCCAACTGAATAGCTAAAATAACCAAACATCGTTTCATCATTGGGGGAATCCCCAACAAACATCGCAGACTGTTTCGCTACCTCTTTACTCATCCCAAATTGATTTTCAAGAAGCAAAATACTTGTTGTCAATTTGCTGTGGTCACCAAACCAGCAATTTACATGAATTGAACTAATTTTTGCTGTTGCACCATTTGACTCAGCTAGAGTTGCAATTTTTTGAACCTCATCTCTTGGCAAAGGCTCTACGTCTTCGGCAAAATCAATTGCTAAGTCTGTGACTCTATAGGGTTGGTCTGAGGCAATTGCAGTACCAGGTACAAGTTTGAATATTTCTGCGCTAATACTCTCTAGTTTTCGAGCATTTTCATGTCGCTCAATTTTACTTTGGCAAAAATATTGGTGCATTTTCTTTTTGGTGTGGTCGTAGCGAAAATAAAAAGCACCATTTTCCCCTACAACGGCATCCACTGGCCACATGCGGGCGATGTGGTCGCACCAACCAGCACATCTCCCGGTGACGGGGATAACAATATAACCGGCAGCCTGCGCTGCCTCCAATGCCGAATAGGCCTCGGCTGTAAGTCGACCGTCCGTCGTAACAGTATCATCAATATCTGTTAAAAGAACGCGTATACCTGACCAATTCTCACTTGTCATTTCAGATATTTGTAACAATGTCTCGGCCTATCAATATTTCATCGTCGTTTTAAGTTTCTTGATTCGTTGGTGAATCCACCTTCACATAATTTTGTTAATATGTTGCAAAGCCGACGCCATTCTAAAACGGCAGAATAGCTGCTGTATCCAGCATTCGGTTTGAGAAGCCCCACTCATTATCATACCAGCTAAAGACGCGTGTCATGCCGTCTGGCATCACCCGTGTCTGGTCTAGATGCGCAATAGAAGAGGCCGGACAGCCATTCAAATCAGAGGAGACGAGTTCCCGGTCTGTAACGTCCAGAATTCCGGCAAGCGGTCCTTTCGCAGCAGCGCGCAAGCTTGCATTAATTTCATCTGCAGATATGGGGGCGTTCGGCTCAAAGACGAAATCTACAGCCGATACATTTGGCGTGGGAACCCGTACAGAAACCCCATCTAGCTTCCCAGCCAGTTCAGGAAGCACAAGGCCCACTG
>CATISA010000119.1 GCA_949529445.1 Alphaproteobacteria bacterium UBA4588 | reverse complement strand
TCAGGATGCTCTGAAGTGTCTTCACTCATCTCAGGCTCAGCACTAGCATGACCTGTCTTATTGCCTATCATGATGGGGATAAGACTGATGAGCGGCAGCATGGCTGGCAGATGCGGCTGACTGCTTATTTGCCGGGCTGTCAGCTTGTTCCGCTTGCAGACAACGCAGCAGATGATGCTGAAATTGCGCTTGTTTGGGGTCCACCCGACGGCCGACTTGCTGAACTCTCTCAGCTTAAATTAGCTGTCTCGCTTGGTCAGGGTGTTGACCATTTGATGGTACCAGGAAAATTACCAGATGATATTCCCCTGATCAGGATTGTCGATCCTGATATGTCACATGCGCTAAGCCAGTGGGTCATTCTGGCAGCACTCGACCATCTGCGTGATGGTCCTATGTACCGTGAACAGGCGCGCCAGCGTATTTTCTCATCGCATAGCCAGCGTCAGACAAGAGGGCTTCCCCTTGCTGTTTATGGCATGGGTGCGATTGGCTCTATGATTGCCACGCGGCTTGCCGATATCGGATTTCAGGTGCATGGCTGGAGCCGGTCTGAGCGCCCGCAAGCTGGTGTCATTACAATGCATCATGGCCATGCGGGCTTTGATAAGCTACTTAGCACCTGTCAGCTCCATGTTTGTATTTTACCCTTAACAGACGAAACCTGGCATATTTTTGGTGCCGACGCATTTGCTGCAATGCCGCGCGGTGCCTATTTCATTAATGGTGGCCGCGGCGCACAGGTTGATGAGGCGGCTTTGTTGCAGGCAATTGTCTCGGGCCATATTGCAGGGGCAACATTGGATGTCTTTGAACATGAGCCGCTTCCAGATAATCACCCTTTCTGGGATGAGTCACGTATTACAATCTGGCCGCATGTTGCAGCTCAGACAAATCCTGAGACGGCGGCGCAGCAGGTAGCAGACGCAATAATGGCAATGCAGGCCGGACATGTTCCGGCCAATTTGGTAGACAGGCAGCGCGGATATTAATTAGGTGGTTGTGTCAGCTAACTCTGAAATATGGTGGAACGTGGCACGCAGCCCCATGGCTTCACCACCTTTTGGCCTGCCAGCACGGCTGGAAATATTCCATGCCATTACATCAACATGCGCCCAGTTGACATCACGGCCGGTAAAACGACGCAAAAAAAGAGCCGCTGTAATGGCGCCGCCATACCCGCTGCCAGACCCTGTACTGGATAGCCCCGCCTGACCGGTATCAAGGAATCTGTCATATGATTCAAATAACGGTAATTGCCAGATAGGATCATGCAAGGCTTCACCAGCGCGCATGAGAGCTGTTGCTGTTTCCTGCTGATTGCAGAACAGAGCGGGGCATTCTGTTCCCAGAGCAACACGCGCTGCGCCGGTAAGCGTTGCAAAATCAATTAAGAAATCGGGATGTGGCGCATCATCGTCTGTGAGGGCATGATACAATGCATCGGCAAGCACAAGTCGGCCTTCTGCATCGGTGTTGCCCACCTCAACCATAATACCGGCCGCTGTGGCGATACTATCAAGTGGGCGCATGGATTTTTCCGAGACAGCATTTTCAGCTGCGGCAACGAGGACCCGTAACCGTACCCTAAGACCTGCCGCCATAATCGCTGCTGCCAGGCCAAGCACGTGAGCAGCGCCGCCCATATCCTTCTTCATAATTTCCATGCCTTTAGAGGGCTTGATATCAAGCCCGCCAGAATCGAATGTAATCCCCTTCCCCACAAGTGTAATAGCCGGACCATCTGTTCCCCAGCGCATATCAACCATCCGCGGCTTAATTTCAGCGGCGCGTCCGACGATATGCAAAGCAGGCGCATAAGCAGGGAGTGCCTTGCCTGAAATCACTTTTACATCTGCACCGAAATGGGCGGCTATATCGCAGGCAGCATCAGCAAGGGCAGCTGGGGTCATGATATTGGCAGGCTGATTAATCAGCTCGCGGCAGATATGCGTGCCAAGCAGTTCAGCTTGTGCAACCTTGTCGTATTCGGTGGCGCTAAGGCAAAGGTGAGCACGCTTTTGTTTTTTTGGCTTATGAGGCGCGTATCGGTATTGTGCCATCCCCCAGCCAAGCTGGATGGCAGCAAGTGACTGGCCTGATACACATTGTGGCTTCCAGCGTCCTTCTGGAAGGACGTCTGCTGTGGCCGCGCTCTGCCAGATGACGCTATCAGATGTAATGGCCAGTGCCGCATCAAGCCCGCCATCATCACCGGGAAGTAGGGAGGTGTTTCCAGCACGCGCCTTAAATCCAGTATCCGACAGCCAGCGTTGCTGGCTTTCACTCAAAGACGCAATAAAATCATCTGCCTCATCTACATTACAAAAATATAACAGGCGAGATGTCAGTTCATCGTCTGCAAGCCCATTATCATAATCAAGTATTGGCATCTGGAATCCTTACTGGTTCGTGAATAAAACAGGCAACCGCACAGCAAGATAAACGCCTCTTGCCCCAAGATAGAAAATAAAGGCTGTCAAAGCGGCGTCAAGGTCTGCAAAGGAAAACAGATAATGCGCAGCAATGAAAGAGATAAGCGCGAAGACCATACCGTTTCGCATTTCAGCACTATTTGTGGCGCCAACAAATATGCCATCCATTTGAAATGCAAGAAAAGAGACAAGGGGCAGTAAAGTTATATAAATCCATATAGCCTGAGTCGCATCTATCAGGTCAGGCTGGCTTGTCAGCATGTTGAGAATGGGCAGCCGACAAAAAAACAGAATAGCGGATAATATAACAGAGCTATAGAATGCCAGCAGCGTACTGCGCCAGATAATATATTTCATATCAGCAAAGTCGCGTTTGCCTAAACGATCTCCCACAAGCGCTTCAGCGGCATGGGCAAAGCCATCTAGACCAAACGCAATGAAGCCAAAAACAACCAGAACAATTTGCATCGAGGCAAGAGACAGGTCGCCTGTTTTGGCTGCGTATCCTAGCAGAAGCGCTTCTACGAGCCATAGCATCATAGTGCGTAAACATAAATCCCGGCTAACAGTCATAAAGGCACGCCAGCTAGGGTGGGTAAAAACTACCCTGAGGGAAAGCTGGAATGACGTAAGTTGGTAATGACGTCGCCGCAGAAAGATAAGGTATAGCATTATTATCAACCCGGCCCATTGGGCGATAACCGATGCAAGGGCGACCCCAGCCACACCCAGTGCTAAACCCATCACAAATAGAATATTTAACCCAATATTGCCGAGATTTATGATAAAGAGCTGCACCATCCCCATCCGCATTGATTGCATCCCGAATAACCACCCCAACAGAACGATATTGGAGAGCGCTGCAGGGAGTGCCCAGATTCGGATAGAGATATAATGTGCCATATGGCGTTCAACGGCAGGGCTTGCCTCCAGTAATCTGCTAGCAGACCAGACAAGAATGGGGTGAAGAATAATAAGAGCTGTACCACACAAAGTTGCTAACATAAGGCCGCGTATAAGAAGAGATGTGACTTCAGGTATATTGCCCTCGCCGCGCGCACGTGCGGTAAAGCCCGTGGTCCCCATCCGCAGAAAACCAAAGCCAAAATATAGCAGATTAAAAACCAGCATCCCAAGCCCTACACCGCCAATATAGGCGGGATCACTCAGGTGCCCCATCATCGCAACATCAACAGCGCCAACCAAAGGAAGAGAAATATTAGAGAGCATCACAGGCCATGAAAGCTGCCAGATGTCACGATAAGAAGAGCGCAAATGGCGCGCTGGTGGGGGCATAGGCGTGAACTCTTTCGGCCAGTATCGGGATTAGGAATCGTGTCTATGTCTGACTGAAATAGGGTGTCAGATATCAGTTAAGGCGATAGTCTATAAATATTTCGGTTTTACGTCTAGCAGGCTCATGATGTAGGAAAGGAGGAAGATAAAAGATAATGCCGGAGCAAAGCTGGGTCATGGCACTGTTTCCAGCCGATAGTCAAGGACAGTAATATCCATGTTATTTCCCTGGATGAAGCACAATAATCTTAACTGGCATCAGGCAATTGCGCAGTTTATGATGAGTCGTCGTGCTTTATGGCTGCTTCTTGCTATTATGGCGGGGTTTGTTCTTATCACCCACCAGACAGTGCCAATGCTCGACAGGGATGAAGCGCGCTTCTCGCAGGCAAGTCGCCAGATGGTCGAAACAGGTGATGTTATTACCATTAGGTTTCTGGATGAATTGAGGGCCAAGAAACCAGCTGGCATATATTGGTTACAGGCAAGCTCAGCTGCCCTCTTCGGCATAGATGATGTGGCGTCCTACAGATTACCGTCTTTACTTGGGTTTTTGGCAACACTCACGCTTACCTATTTTTTCACTAGAAGCTTGTTTCCTTCACCTGCGGCCCCGCTTCATGGCTTGTTGGCAGGGCTTATGCTGGCGAGTGGACCGCTGTTACAAGCAGAAGCGTTGCTCGCAAAAACTGACTCTCTACTTCTGGCAACTATTTTATGTCAGCAAATTATGCTCTGGCGCATTTACCGCGATAGTGAGCTTAAATTGCCCGCATCTCACTGGGGTGCTTTTTGGATAGCATTATCTGCCTCCATTCTCCTCAAAGGACCGATTGGACCGCTTGTCTTGGTTGTAACTATTGTCGGCTTGTGCGTAATAGACAGAAATCTAAGCTGGTTAAAGCGGTTATGCTGGGGGCGTGGCCTTTTAATCGTTGGGCTTATTACTTTACCTTGGGGAGTGGCCGTAACGATTGCGACGGATGGCGCTTTTTTGAAAACAGCTATTTCGGCAGATTTTCTGGCTAAGGTGCAATCTGGTCAGGAATCGCATGGCGCTCCATTTGGCACTTATTTCCTACTAATGTTTTTGATGTTTTTCCCGGCGAGCGCCTTTCTTTGTTTTGTACCCCTACTGGGCAAGAGTTTGTTCACAGACAAAGCCAGTAAGTTCTGTCTCGTCTGGCTTGTTGGATATTGGTTTGTCATTGAATGTGTGCCAACTAAATTGCCGCATTATATCTTGCCATTATTGCCGGCTCTGGCTCTGCTGACCTCTCTGGCGTTGACGCGATCCCTCCCTGCTGCAGGCCAGAAAATGGCACGGCTGATTGACGCTGGATATATCGTTGCGGCACTTAGCGGGATCTTATTGTGCGGGGCACTCTTTTGGGTTGCTATAAAATATGGCGGGATTACGGGGGGCCGCGCCTTTGTTAGTGTGCTGCTTGTCTTTATGTTAGCGGGGCTGATTTTATGGCGCCTCTGGCTGTGGCGGGCCGGCCGTAAAATCGGCGACCTTGTTATTATTCTCGGTGCTGGCGCTGTCCTCCATTTTATGGCGATTGGCGGAGTGATTGCCCATCTCGACAGTGTGCATCTTGCACCCCATATTTCCAGTTCGATTGCCCAGCTCGAACAGAAACCATCTTTGATTGCGCTTGCCGGATATCATGAGCCGTCGGCTGTTTTTGCACTAGGACGTGATGTGCTTCTGCTAACAGCTGATGAAGCGGCGCTGTTGTTAGCAGAAGCCAAAGATGCGCTGGTTATTGTAGAGGACGGCTCATTGCCAAATTTTCTGAAAATAGCTGATGAGCTTGCGCTTCGGATACATGAGGTCGCGCGGGTTGATGGCTTTAACCATTCGCGTGGTCAAGATGTATCATTACGGTTCTTTCAAGTACTCCGTTAGTATTCCAGCGGCAAGGTTGTGGTTGTCATATTTGTCCATGTGGGTGCAGTCGATTGACGGCGCCGAATCAGACCGTTAAAGATAAAGCCGATTTCGGGAAAAAGGGTCAGATAGATGAGCGTTACAGATGCATCAGAAAAGGTTGAAATTTCAGTCTTGGTGCCCGTGATGAATGAAGCGGGCAATATCCGTCCGTTGATGAACGAGATAGCAGCCGTTTTTGTCGGGCGCTCATTTGAAATCCTTTATATCAATGATGGCAGTACAGATAATACCGCTGGTGAGCTTGCAGAAGCAGGCGCAGATATACCCCAATTGCGTGTTCTGAACCATCTGAGGCGCTCGGGACAGTCGGCAGCATTGCGGTCAGGATTATTTGCCTCCCGCGGCGACATCATTGCTGTGCTGGATGGTGACGGCCAGAATATTCCAGCTGATTTTGTGCAGATAGAACAAGCTTTGATAGAGGCGCGCCCTGCTCAGGGTATGGCGGGTGGTGTGCGCACAAATCGCCAAGATAGCTGGATAAAATTACGGGCATCACGGTGTGCAAAATGGATCCGCGCCAGCGTGCTTGGTGACAGTCATCCTGATTCAGGATGCGGCATTAAAATGGTTGATAGAGATATTTTCCTGAAGCTTCCTTACTTTGATCATATGCACCGTTTTATGCCTGTTTTGGTTCGGCGTGAGGGGGGTGTTGTTCTGCCGGTGCCAGTGGGGCATAGAGCACGCGAACGCGGCATATCCAAATATGGTGTTATTGACAGGCTTGTTGTGGGAATAACTGATATATTAGGGGTCATTTGGCTTATGAAGAGAACGGCTCATCCGGGCCGTGTTACCGAAGCAGGTGTAACATCGCGGTCCGATACGACCCAAAATAACGAGGACTGAGATGCTGTCAATTATATCTGATCTAATTGGTCAGGGAGCATTATTTATTGGATCATTATTGGTCGCGCTTTTGCCGTTTCTACCAGAGAGCATAGCAACAGACCCGGGCCAAATTATGATTATAATCGGGTTTTCAGGCCAAGGCCTGTTCGCGATGCGGTTTATTATTCAGTGGCTGAAATCTGAGACACAGAAAAAATCTGTTATTCCGATAGCCTTTTGGTATTTTTCAATTGGTGGCGGTCTTGTCTTGTTACTTTATGCCCTTTGGCGCAAAGATCCTGTTATTATTTGCGGGCAAGGGCTTGGGCTGTTTATCTATTTGCGGAATCTTTATCTCATCTTCCGTAGCAAGGGCACATAAAGATATCGGCTAAATAGCTGTCTGCCCCATTGTCAAAATATAGTTCCATTCTGCTGAAGAAACAGGCACCACAGATAAACGTGCTTGACGCACCAGAGCAAGGTCAGCTAGCGACTCCTCTGCCTTTATTTCAGCAAGAGTAACGGGCCGTACCATGGGTGTGATGGCCCGGATGGTCACCATTCCGAACCGGCCAGAGGCATCGGTGGGATCTGGATGGTAAGGGGAAATTACATCAACAATTCCGACGATCCGTTTTTCCTTAACAGAGTGGTAGAAGAATCCAAGATCGCCAATGCTCATCGTCTTCATATTGTTAGCAGCTTGATAATTGCGAACGCCATCCCAGCCTTCGCCCTGATCGCCTTTTTGGACTTGCTGGTCCCACGACCAAGTGTTTGGTTCTGATTTGAAAAGCCAATATGCCATCTAAGACCTTTCTGCCCTACAAGGCGCTACCCATGGGTTATTCAGTGCCTGCCTGACGGGCAAGCAGGCAGGCTATTGTCTGGGGAATGTCAGCCCCATGATTCACAATCATATTCACCGCTTCGCAAATCGGCATTGTTATACCGGCTTGCTCTGCACGTTTTACCAGGCGGGCAGCTGAATAGCGTCCCTCAGCAAGTTGACTAATGATAGCTGCACCACTGCCAAGGGCAAATCCATATGCCATGTTACGCGAATGCTGATTGCTACAGGACAGGACAAGATCGCCCATACCGGCAAGTCCCATGATGGTTGCTGGCTGTGCGCCAAACTGGGATGCAAGGCGGGTTGTTTCGGCTAAGCCGCGCGTTACAAGACCAGCACGGGCATTATCACCAAGAGACTGGCCAGCGGCAATGCCAGCAGCAATGGCAATGATGTTTTTGATAGCACCTCCAAGGGCAGCTCCTACCACGTCATGGCCTTGATAAATGCGTAATGAGGGTGTGCTGAAATGGGTTGAAATTTGTTCACTAAGCGTGTTGTCAGCGCTGGCGGCAAGAAGGGCTGTTGGTTTGTCCTGAAGAACTTCATCAGCAAAAGAAGGGCCTGTTAGGATAGCAAATCGACGGTTTGGATAATGCTGGGCCATATATTCGGGCAAAAACAGTCCACCACCGTCGCCATCGGGGACCAGCCCCTTTGCGCAGAGGATAACCGGAACATTTTTTGCGGCATGGTTATCGATAAGCGCTAGAGCGTCTTCATGACCAGATATTGGTACAGCAAGATAAATAAAATCAGCGCCAGTTAAACAGGATATATCTGATGTTGCTGTCAGTGGTGCGCGCAGACGAATATCGCGAAGCTGACGAATATGACCGCGTCGCAGCGCAGTGGCTGTGTCAGCCGAGCGGGTGAGGATAATGCAATCTTGTCCATCAGTCTGGCGGAGCTTGTCAGCGAGGGCTGCCCCCCAACTTCCACCGCCCATCATGACAAGTGAGGGATGTGTGCTCATATTATATCTCGCATTTCATTTGCAAATCTTTGGTCAGTAGCAGGTTCTTGGGTCACCATCTTATCCTGTCAAATCCGAATGCCACGTCCAGGCGGTGGCGGCGCATCATCATCAAGCGGCCAGCGTGGTCTGGGCGCGAAGGTGAGTGGACTTGTTCTGTTCAGCTGAAAATATTCGCAGCCAACCCATGCAATCATAGCCCCATTATCTGTACAGAGCGATAGTGGTGGCGTAGACAAGCTAAAACCCTCAGCTGCGGCAAGGTCATGAAGCGCCTGTCGAACCGTCTGATTGGCCGCAACGCCGCCTGCAACAACCAGCTGACGGCGTCCTGTTTCGTCATAGAACCGGTGAAGTGCGTGTTTGGTGCGGGCGACAAGGCTGTCGGCTATCGCCTGTTGAAGGGAGGCTGCGAAATCGGCAACTGATGGTGCATCCTCCTTGCCCGTCTGATAGGCATCATTTGCTGCTTGCCAGCGGGTCGCAACAGCTGTCTTAAGGCCAGAAAAAGAGAAATGACAATCTGCAGTATTCCGACGGGGGCGCGGCAATTGGATGGCGTCCGACTGTCCCCCAATTGCAGCTTTCTCAATAGCTGGCCCACCAGGGTAGCCAAGGCCGAGTACAGCAGCCGATTTATCAAACGCTTCACCAGCGGCATCATCCATTGTTGTGCCGTAACGAGAATAAAGACCTGGACCTCTGACACATAGAAGCTGGGTATGTCCGCCCGATACAAGTAGCAACAGATACGGAAATTCCAGCCCATCAGTCAGCCGGGCAGTCAGCGCGTGCCCTTCGAGGTGATTGACGGCAAAATAGGGAAGCCCTCTGGCCGCTGCTATTGCCTTTGCGCTCATTGTGCCGACAAGTACGCCGCCAATCAGCCCTGGGCCACCCGTCGCCGCTATGCCATCAATTTCATCAAAGCTACACCCTGCTTCTGATAAAGCCTGTTCGATAACAGGCCGGATAACGTCTAGATGCTGACGGGCCGCAATCTCAGGAACAACCCCGCCATGGCGAGCGTGAAGTTCAGCAGATGACGCAATAATATTCGCATGTACAGTTTGGTCAGACGATACAATAGCAGCGGCTGTTTCATCACAGCTACTCTCAATGCCAAGAATGGTGCAGGGCGTAGTCAACGTGCAGGGCTCCGTATCAATGGGCATTGTTAGGCCTCTTTTTCAGATAAGCCTATCAGATTTGTGTTCTGTGACTACTATGATCTCCTCAGCTATTCAAGTGATGCCCAAAAAAGCGGTTGATTATTCGGGTCCCGCCAAAAAGTGACCAATTTATAAAATAAAAATTTTAATATTCCACCTATGGAAAAACTTTATTGCGAAAACCAGAACAGCAACACAAATTTATTGATATCAGTTGGCATTTTATGAAATTATTTCTTCAGCAGCATGGCATGATGACGGCCTTTTCTGCTGTTTGCTATTCATCCGCAGTATTTCATCTAAGGCTGATGTAAAGCCATAGTATCGATGCAGATAAAGGGGCGTTTTATTATGTCGGAACAGACTGTGCTTGCCAAAACACCTCTTCATGCCTTTCATTTGAGCGAAGGCGCCAAAATGAGTGGGTTTGCAGGCTATGATATGCCGCTTTCCTATGAGCAAGGCGCTATTGCAGAGCATCATTTATGTCGAACGAGCGCTGCTATTTTTGATGTCTCTCATATGGGACAGATTGAGTTATGTGATGGGACAGGCTCTGCAAAGGCAATCTTGGCTCAGCTTGAGACAATTATCCCTGCAAATCTGATTGACTTGAAGGCTGGACGGCAGCGCTACGGTCTTTTTTTAAATGAAAATGGTGGCATCCTTGATGATTTGATGGTGGCAAATTATGGCACTCATGTCAGGCTTGTTGTGAACGCAGCCTGTGTTGAACAGGATATGGCGTGGATATCAGGCCATTTAACGGAGATGTCGATTACACGTCTGCACCGCGCTCTTATTGCCCTTCAGGGGCCAGCTGCTGGCGCGGCGTTTGCCGCCCTTATCCCTGCGTCGGCTAAAATGAATTTTATGGATGCCTCTTCTTTTAACTGGAATGGGGTAGAGATTGAGGCAACGCGATCTGGCTATACGGGTGAGGATGGATTTGAGATTAGCTGTCCTGATGCGGTTGCCGAAGACCTTGTCAAGGCCTTATCTGCGCATGATAATGTTGGTTTTGCCGGTTTAATTGCGCGCGATAGCTTACGGCTTGAAGCTGGCTTATGCCTCTATGGGCAAGATATGGATTCATCAACGAGTATTGTTGCTGCTAGTCTTGGCTGGGCCGTTCCTAAAATCCGTCGCACCGGTGGTGCGCGCATGGGAGGGTTTATTGGCGCGGATAGAACATTGGCTGAGTGTGACGCTGGTGCAGAGTTTTGCCGTATAGGCGCAGTTGCCCCAAAAGGTGTTCCGCCGCGCGCCGGTACTGAAATTTTTACGAGTGAGAAGGCTGATACCGCTATTGGCAGGATAAGCTCAGGCATGCCGGGCCCGTCCGTTGGACAGCCTGTTACAATGCTGACATTGCCACATGATATTGCGGTATCAGACACACCGCTTTTTGCTGATGTAAGAGGGAAGCGAATTTTGTTGAGCCGGGCCGATATGCCGTTTTTCCCGCATCGGTTTCACAGATGATATAAAGTACGGGGTGGCACAATGGCGCAGCAGGTAAGATAGATGAGTAAAACAAGATTATTTTTGAGGGATATAAAATGCTAAAATATACCGAAGATCACGAATGGATTAGCCTTGACGGAGATATCGCAACCGTGGGGATTACAGACCATGCCCAAGATGCTTTGGGTGATATTGTGTTTGTTGAATTACCCGATGTCGGCACAGCAGTCACTGCAGGTGGTGATATGGCAACAGTGGAGAGCTTCAAGGCAGCTTCTTCTGTTTATGCCCCGCTTTCAGGCGAAATAATCGAAATCAATGATAGTCTGAGTGATGACCCGGCGCAGGTTAATTCAGAGCCTCTTGGGGCTGGCTGGTTTGTAAAAATCAAACTTGATGACCCGTCAGCAGCAGACGCCCTTATGGATGAAGGTGCCTATAAGGCTCTAATTTCCTAGGCTAGCAGGGCTTCACCCGACTGCATAAGACATGGGTATAATGTTTAGAAGAGTAGGACGCATAAGTAATGACATATTCAGAATTTTTTGAACAAACACAGCGTGATTTCATCACTCGCCATATTGGCCCTGATGAGCGTGAATGCGCTGATATGTTGTCACAAATTGGTATGACGTCTCTTGATGCTCTTATTGGTCAGACGGTTCCCGAAAGCATCCGGTCAACCGTGCCATTAGCGCTAGATGCGCCGCTTTCCGAAGCAACGCTCCTGTCACATATGCAAGATCTCGCTGGCAAAAACAAAGTCATGACCTCGCTTATTGGTATGGGTTATTATGATTGTTACACGCCGCCAGTTTTACAGCGTAACATTCTAGAAAATCCGGGGTGGTATACAGCCTACACCCCCTATCAGCCTGAAATTGCACAAGGCCGGCTTGAGGCGCTTCTCAACTTCCAGACAATGATTTGTGAGATGACAGGCCTTGATATGGCAAATGCGTCATTGCTGGATGAAGCAACCGCAGCAGCAGAAGCCATGGCTGTTGCTCATCGAGTTTCAAAGTTAAAGGCAGTAAACTTTTTTGTTGATGAAGACTGTCATCCGCAAATAGTTGCGGTGCTAAAGACACGGGCCGAGCCACTTGGCTGGCAGATAATCATAGGCGATCCGGTGGCTGACATGAAGCCCGATGAGGTGTTTGGGGCGCTGTTTCATTATCCAGGCTCTTCTGGTGTCGTACGGGATTATCGTTCTTCTATTGAGGGACTAAAAGAGGCTGGCGGGTTTGCAATTATGGCGTGCGATTTGCTGGCATTATGTTTGCTGACTCCTCCTGGCGAGCTTGGCGCAGATATGGCGATTGGGTCTGCCCAGCGCTTTGGTGTGCCGATGGGTTATGGTGGGCCGCACGCTGCTTTTATGGCAACTGCTGATAAGCATAAACGTGCGCTACCGGGTCGCATTATTGGGGTATCTGTGGATGCCTCTGGCGCGCCGGCTTACCGCTTGGCCCTGCAGACAAGAGAGCAGCATATTCGCCGCGAAAAGGCGACATCCAATATCTGTACGGCGCAGGCATTACTTGCCATCATGGCGTCTATGTACGCTGTGTGGCATGGGCCAGATGGACTAACGCTTATTGCCCGCCGCATTCATCATCTCGCCTCTATTCTTGCATCAGGATTACGGGCTGCTGGTCTTACAGTAACCGAGCCTGGCTTTGATACTGTGACGGTTTATTGTGATAATGTGTCTGGCTTTATGGGTCGGGCTGTTGCGGCTGGGATGAATGTTCGACGTGGTGATGGGCAGGTTGGTATCTCTCTTGATGAGACAAGTGACCGCACAATTGTTGAAACATTATGGTCGTTATTCGGGGTCACGGCAGAGTTTGATGGCCTTGATGGCACAACAGCTAGTGCGTTGCCGGAGCATCTAACGCGCACGTCTGCGTTTCTAACACATCCGGTGTTTCACACCTACCGGTCAGAAACAGACATGATGCGCTATTTGCGTAAATTGTCTGATAAGGATCTTGCGCTGGACCGAACAATGATACCGCTTGGCTCCTGCACTATGAAGTTGAATGCCGCTGCTGAAATGATGCCTGTGAGCATGCCAGAATTTGCCAGAATGCATCCATTTTGTCCGGCCGATCAAGCACAAGGCTATCACCAGATGATCACTGAGCTGGAAAAACAGCTCTGTGAAATTACGGGCTATGACTCTATCTCCATGCAGCCCAATTCAGGCGCGCAAGGCGAATATGCTGGCCTGTTGGCTATTCGAGGCTATCTGCAGTCCCGCGGCGAATCCCATCGCACTATCTGTTTGATACCATCGTCTGCGCATGGCACTAATCCAGCGTCATCGCATATGGCAGGGTTTCAAGTGGTTGTGGTTGCCAGCGATGAAGAAGGTAGTGTTGATATTGCCGATCTAAAAGAAAAAATTGCCGAACATGCTGATAATCTTGCTGCGATTATGGTGACCTATCCATCAACCCACGGCGTGTTTGAAGAAGAAATCACGACGATTTGCAAGCTCGTACATGACGCTGGCGGGCAAGTCTATCTGGATGGCGCTAATCTAAATGCACAGGTGGGAGTCTCGCAACCTGGCGCATTCGGGGCTGATGTGAGCCATTTGAATTTGCATAAGACATTCTGTATTCCGCATGGCGGTGGTGGGCCTGGCATGGGGCCGATTGGTGTGCGGGCTCATCTGGCACCATTTTTGGCGGGGCATGTGATGCATAATAATCCGCAATCAGCGACTGGACAGATTTCTGCGGCGCCGTTTGGCTCGCCTCTTATCCTTCCTATTTCCTATGCCTATATAAAAATGATGGGCTCATCTGGTCTTACGCATGCCACCAAGATAGCCATTTTGAGTGCAAACTACATTGCGGAGAGTCTATCTGATGATTATCAAGTTCTGTATCGTGGCGCGCGTGGCCATGTTGCGCATGAGGCTATTCTAGATACAAGACCTTTGAAACAGTCGGTTGGGATTGATGCTGAAGATATTGCAAAGCGTTTGATGGATTATGGCTTTCATGCCCCAACGATGAGTTTCCCTGTAGCAGGGACCTTGATGATCGAGCCAACTGAAAGCGAATCGAAAGGCGAAATTGACCGGTTCATTTCTGCGATGAGGGCAATACGGGCAGAAATTGCAAAAATAGAATCGGGTGACTGGCCAGCTGATAACAATCCGCTGGTAAATGCGCCACACACCTCTGAGATGCTTACCGCAGAGGACTGGTCACATCCTTATAGTCGTCATGAAGCATGTTTCCCGAGTGGAATAGATATGAGTGCAAAATACTGGCCTCCAGTAAGACGAATTGATAATGCCTTTGGTGACAGAAACCTGATTTGCACATGCCCGCCACTCAGCGAATATGAAGACGCAGCCGAGTAGTATTATCCTCGCCATAGATGCAAGATTTTCTGCCTTTTGGGTTAAAGCAGACAATCTCCTTTACAAGCCTTTTGTAAGTATGGGATGTAGTCCGCATGACAACAACCTTTGTAGATTATGCCTCTAAAAGGCCTATTACTCTTGCGAGCCGTATGTCGGACTTAGCCCGCGCGCAGACAGATATCGTACAGGCTCGTTTATCGCCGTCTCCGACACAAATCCTTGGTTTGTCAACTAAAGGTGATGAGATACTAGACCGGCCGTTGGTTGATATTGGCGGTAAGGGTGTATTTATCAAAACACTTGAACAGGCTTTGCTTGACGGGCGAGCAGATGCTGCTGTCCATTCAATGAAAGATATGGAAACTGACATTGCGCCCGGAACGGCTATTGGCGCCGTTTTGCCGCGTGAAGATAGCCGGGATGCGCTTGTTGGGCCTTTCGAGACCATTGACGCACTGCCGCAGGGCGCTGTCATAGGCACAGCATCGGTCAGGCGATCAGCCGTATTGCGTAACCTGCGGCCAGACCTTCAGATCAAGCTATTGCGTGGGAATATAAATACGCGTTTAGCGCGGTTGCAGGCGGGTGAATTTGATGCGATTATTCTTGCGGTCGCTGGCCTAAAGCGACTTCGTCTTCCTGTTATTTACACCCCTCTTTCTGATGCGGTAATGCCGGCCGCAGCAGCGCAAGGTGCGCTTGCTATTCAAATCCGTACAGGCACAGAACGTGCAGATGCGCTTGCACCGCTCTTTGCCCAGTTGAATTGCGCTGAAACACAAATATGTGTAACAGCAGAACGCGCTGTTCTTGCTGCGGTTGATGGCAGCTGCCGGACACCACTTTCTGCCATCGCACATCTTGATGCTAATCAGGTGCATGTGACGGCTTATCTACTTTCCGAAGACGGTCAGCAGAAATTCGAGGCGCGTGCCGATGGCCCTGCATCACTGGCAACTGATATTGGAAATGAAGTGGGGCGCCAGCTTCTTGATTTATGCGGCGGTCGACAGTTTCTCACGTAAATAAGATACGCGCCCTTAACCTTGGCGTTGGATGTTTGAAAGAATGGGCTAAGCAATGACAAAACTTGCTGTACTTCGTCCAGATCCTGACTGCCGCAATGATGTTGCGATGCTGGCAGAGCAGGGTATTCCCGCTATCGCCTTGCCGTGCCTTTTGGAACGATGCATAGCACTGCCTGAAGACAGTTTTCAGGATGCAACTGACGGCCTAATTCTGACCAGCCAGCGGAGTCTTGCGATGCTTCATCCTGGCCATCATGCTGCGCTTCGCCACCTGCCTGTTTTGGCTGTGGGCGCGCGTACAGCAGAGGCAGCCCGTCAGCACGGCTTTACGGATGTTTATGCCGGAGGCGGCTCGGCGCACTCTTTACGTGAGCACTTGCAGCAATGGCGTGCGACAGCAAAGAGCGATATGTCCTTTGTGTGGCTTAGCGGACAGGATGTTCAGGTAGATATTAGCCAAGATACCCCTGAAGGCTGTACGGTAACCCGCCATATCTGTTATGCGATGGAAAAACGCACAACAATTCCTGCCTCTTTTGTTGCTCAGCTTGAGGCAGGTCAGATTTCTGCTGTCATGAGCTTGTCAGCACGCACACTCACAGCGTTTGTTCAATTGCTTCATGCGCATGATATATGGCATCATCATCGTAAGATGAGTGTTTTGTCGATAAGCCATGCAGCATGTGACCTTCCTCAAGATGGAAGAAACACACTACAATGGCACCAAATACTCATTGCAGACAGGCCTGACCATGCCAGCATGATGACGCTGGCGCATAACTGGCACCACTCAGGTGGGTCCAGCTAAAAAAACGTAAGGGATATGACGGAAATATATGGCAAGGTCTTCCTCTAAATCTGATGCATCCCAGACTAAATCAAAGTCGCGTTCTCGCGTATCAGCTGCCGATGACACATACTCTTCAACAGTGATACTTGATGCTACGCCGCTGCGCCCCCGGATGATGCAGCGGCTGATTGGTGCGGCGCTTATTATGAGCATGGTTGCGTTTACGCTTGCGGTTTATCCTATTATGCGGCCACTCATTGGGTCTGCCTTTGGGCTTGCAGCTCTTGTTCCTGCCTGGCAGTCCGAGATATCGACACTTCGACAGCAAGCTGCGGAATACCGCGCTTTGGCTGAGGCTGAACGCGGCGCATTATCGGCGGCGATAACTGGCCTAGAGCAGACAATTGAGACAGCCCTGTCTGCTCAGCAATCAAGTCATGAAACACTCCTAGAAATTCAGGCGGAAATAGCGGCATACCGAGCGCGGTTGGAAATACTCGAGGCGCACCCAATCGTCTCAGGCTTAGTACCTCAGCCATCCGATACGGTGCCTGAAAGAGCGCCGCAGGACAGTGCCGCGCCCCAGCAACCAGAACAGCAAAACCAATCAATCCGGCCTGGCTGGTTCCCGCAATGGGCAGATGGCTGGAAAAATAGTTGGTCTTTTTCTGGCATATTTGACCTTATAGCTGACATGCTAAGCTTGCGCCGTGTTGATGGAGCGCCCTCCTCATGATGCGCAAACTCATTCTTCTTGTCATTTGGGGCGTTATTGTTGCATTCAGCGTCAACTGGCTCTCTCATCAAACAGGACAGGCAAATATTGAATGGCAGGGCTGGCAGATAGAAGTATCAACCAGCCTTCTTGTTAGCCTGTTAGTTGTGAGCAATATTTGCCTGTTTATGCTGCAGCGGCTGGTTAAAAGCTTTATAAGCTGGCCGAGCTGGATGTCGGCAAACTGGAGAGCGCGGCGCAAGATAGGCGGCGAACGTGCCCTTGGTCTTGGGATGGTTGCTTTTGCTGCGGGCGATTTCAAAGCCGCGCGCAAACACGCCCGAAGTGCGGAAAAGCTGTTAGGGGCAGGAATGCTCCCTGACTTACTATCGGCTCAGGCAGCTCACGCATCAGGAGATAGCCGGGCTGCGTTGCGATATTTTACAGCCCTGTCGAAAGAAAAGGATACAGCCTATTTCGGACAGATTGGGTTGATGCGTCTGACGCATGAAAAAGGCCAGTCTGCCGAGAGCATCAAAAATGCCCGCGCAGCTTTTGCATTAAATCCTGATTCTGTACCTGCTGCTGCCTTGCTCCTGGCGCATGATTTGGCGCGTCAAAACTGGGTTGGCGCTTATGAAAAAGTTAGCTTGCTTGCTGATCATAACCAAGATGGCCTTGGACCGGCAGACACAGGGCTCTTGGCGGCTCATATCTGTTTGATGATTGCTGACCAGAAAGAAAAACCGGGAGACCGTCATGATTGGCTGACCCGCGCCTCTGGCTTTAGTGAGCGTCTTACCGCACCTGTTTTGCGCCGCGCTGATGATGAGCATAAAGCAGGTAAATCACGGCAGGCGATCAAAACAATCGAAACAGCATTTAAAGCTCTACCGCATTCTGACTATCTTGAGGCTCTCTCGCGCCTAACACATGATAATGAAGGTCAGTTTGTGTCGCGTATTGGCACGCTCGCAGCGGCGAGTAAAAATACCGATAACGGCTATTTAATGATGGCGCAGGCAGCGCTGGATAAGCGGATTTGGGCATCTGCATCAGCGGCCCTTGAAAAAATCTCTTCTGTAGCGCGCACAAATCAATATTTTTTACTGATGGCTCGGTTGGCAGAAATGAGAAGCTCTAATGGTGAGAGTTTTGCTGTAGACCGTGATTATGCCTTGCAGCAGGCAGCCATTGCACCACGCGGCCCTGTTTGGCTGTGTAAGAGTTGTGGGGTGTCTGATGAGCAGTGGCAGGTCACATGTGGCTATTGTTCTACCTTTGGGCAGGTAGGATGGGGCGTACCAGGTGATAAGCAAAACCTCGTCTCAGCAAAGTGATTCTCTGAAATTATCATGGTTTCGTGCGAAAATTTTCACGAAAACAGACCAAAAAGGGCACAGAATGGCGGATTCTGATAATTTTTATATAATACAGGAGCTAGTTTTGTTAACGTTATTAATCATAGAGTTAAGAATAACACGCTTGGTGCTTAGTGGCACACAAGCATAGGAGCTAAATAAAATGAAAAAATTAATGACTGCAGCAGCAGCTGCAACAATGCTGATTATGCCAGCCCTTGCCGATGAAGCAAAAATTGGCATTATCCTTGGGTATACTGGCCCAATTGAATCTCTCACCCCTGATATGGCTGCCGGTGCGGAACTTGCCATTTCGGAAGTGAATGCAGCGGGTAATTTTATGAACGGTATGAAAGTAACGTCAGTACGTGCTGACTCAACTTGTATCGATTCCGCCGCTGCGACTGCGGCAGCAGAGCGTCTTGTCACTGCTGATAAGGTCAATGCGATGGTTGGTGCTGACTGTTCTGGTGTGACAACAGCTATCCTTTCGCAGGTTGCACTTGCGAATGGTGTTGTCATGGTGTCGCCATCTGCAACATCACCAGCTTTGTCAACAATCGAAGACAATGATTTGTTCTTTCGGACAGCACCTTCTGATGCCCGTCAGGGTGAAGTTGTTGCAGAAATCTTAATGGATAAAGGCTACAAGACAGCCGCAATGACTTATACAAACAACGATTATGGTAAGGGTCTTGCTGATAGCATTGTTGCTAATTTTGAAGCTGCTGGTGGTAAAATCACAATCTCGGCAGCTCACGAAGATGGCAAAGGTGATTATGGTGCAGAAGTTGCAGCTCTTGCTCAGGCGGGCGGTGAAATCCTTATTGTAGCTGGTTACCTTGACCAAGGCGGCAAAGGCATTATTCAGTCATCTCTTGATGCAGGCGCTTTTGACATATTCTACATGCCCGATGGTATGATTGGTGATGCTCTACCGGCAGCAATTGGACCAGACCTTAATGGCTCAATCGGTGATGTTCCTGGAACAGATAGCCCTGGAGCAGCAAAGTTTGCAGATATGGCTAAAGAAAATGGATTTACAGCTGGCCCATTTGCTCCAGAGAGCTATGATGGAGCGGCTTTAATTTTACTAGCTATGCAATCTGCGAAATCTACTGACAGCCAAGTATTTAAGTCACATGTGATGGATATTGCAAATGCGCCCGGCGAGAAAATTTTTCCGGGAGAACTTGCAAAAGGGCTGAAATACCTTCGCCAGGGTTTGTCAATCGACTACGTTGGTGCGTCAGCGGTGGAATTAGTTGGCCCCGGAGAATCGGCAGGAAGTTATGCTGAGATTCTTGTTGAAGGTGGCAAGAACGTGACGGTTGGATATCGCTAGGTTTAACATTTAATATGATGAGGCCCGGATAGTTTTTCCGGGCCTTTTTCATACCAGAAGAACAGCATAGTGATTGTTGTGATGAAAATGAACCGTGTTATCAGGGTGCGTAAGAGATGATTTCTATTTCAGGTGTCAATAAACATTTTGGCGGGATTCACGCAGTCCGTGATGCAAGCCTGAAAATAGAAACCGGATCCGTAACCGGCCTTATTGGCCCAAACGGAGCTGGCAAAACAACTCTATTCAATGTCATTGCCGGATTGTATAAACCAGATAGTGGCACAGTCCAGCTTGATGGTCAGGATATCACAGGACTGCCGCCGCATGAGTTATTTGCACGTGGCCTGCTGCGCACATTTCAGATTGCACATGAATTTTCATCGCTAACAGTGCGCGAAAATTTGATGATGGTGCCGCAAGAGCAATCAGGTGAGCGTTTGATAGATGCATGGCTTCAGCCGGCAAAAATCAGACAGGAAGAGGCGGTTCTCATTGCCAAAGCGAATGAGGTTATATCGTTTCTGCAATTAGACCCTGTTGCAAATGAGCGCGCTGGTAATCTGTCTGGCGGTCAGAAAAAGCTGCTGGAACTTGGTAGAACGATGATGACTGATGCAAAAATTGTCTTTCTTGATGAAGTGGGTGCCGGAGTTAATCGGACGCTGTTAAACCACATTGGTGACTCAATTTTGCGCCTCAATCGTGAGCAGGGGTACACTTTTTGTATGATTGAACACGATATGGAATTTATCAGCCGGCTATGTGACCCCGTGATTGTGATGGCAGAAGGCGGTGTGCTGGCGACAGGCAGTGCAGATGAAATACGAAATAATGAAGATGTGATAGAAGCTTATCTTGGCACAGGCCTTAAAAATACCAAGCACGCATAGCCTGCTGCAGAGACGATCAAATACAAGAGGGGCATAAGTAGAGTGAGCTTTCTAATCGGGAAAAATATGACAGGTGGTTATGGTAGTGTGGATATTCTGCATAGCTGTACTGTTGGCGTTGAACGCGGTGAAATCGCGGTTGTTGTTGGCCCGAACGGGGCTGGTAAATCAACAGCCATGAAAGCGATGTTCGGAATGCTGGCCTTGCGGGGTGGGCAAGTCATCATGAAGGGGGAGGATATTACTACCCTAAAGCCACAGGAACGTGTTCTCAAAGGAATGGGATTTGTACCACAGACGCAAAATGTGTTCCCTTCTATGACTGTCGAAGAAAATCTAGAAATGGGCGCTTTTATCCGGCGCGATGATGTTGCTGAGACAATGGGGCAGGTGTTTGATCTTTTTCCTATTCTAAAAGATAAGCGGCACCAACCTGCTGGTGAATTATCTGGCGGACAGCGCCAGCAAGTGGCTGTTGGACGCGCGCTTATGACGCGTCCTGACGTGCTGATGCTTGATGAACCGACAGCTGGCGTCTCCCCTATTGTAATGGATGAGCTGTTTGACCGGATTATCGAAATTGCCCGCACGGACATTGCTATTTTGATGGTAGAACAGAATGCTAAACAGGCCCTTGCTATAGCAGATAAAGGCTATGTGCTGGTTCAAGGTGCAAACCGTTACACGGATACCGGCGAGGCGTTGTTGGAGAATCCAGATGTCCGCCGCGCATTTTTGGGAGGGTAGGAGATGTTAGATATCCTCAATGCATTAACCGTCATTGGTAATTTTGTGATTATTCCCGGCCTTGCCTATGGCAGCCAGCTAGCGCTTGGTGCGCTTGGGGTGACTCTGGTTTATTCAGTTCTTCGATTTTCTAACTTTGCTCATGGAGAGATGATGTCTTTTGGAGCAATGCTGTCCGTGTTGGTTACATTCTGGCTTCAGGGTGCTGGCATTGGCGCAGGATTGTTGCCAACGGCCCTGATTGCGCTTCCTGTATCTATTTTGGGGACCGTTCTTTTATGCCTGCTCATTGACCGTCTGGTATATCGGTATTATAGGCAGACCAGAGCGCCTAATGTTACCTATTTGATTGTATCGATTGGGGTAATGTTTACCATTGGCGGGCTTGTGCGTTTTATTATTGGGCCGTCTGATAGAATATTTACTGATGGCAGCCGGTTCATCATCAAAGCTCGTAGTTTCAAAGAGATGACTGGGCTTAATGAGGGCCTTGCCATCAAGATGACGCAAGGTGTAACGCTCGCAACAGCAATTGTTATTGTGATTGCAGTATTCTGGTTCTTGAATAAGACGCGCACTGGTAAATCTATGCGGGCTTATTCTGATAATGAAGATTTAGCGCTGTTATCCGGGATTAACCCTGAGCGGGTTGTGATGATAACATGGATTATTGCTGCTGCGCTTGCTGCCATAGCCGGCACGCTTTATGGCCTTGATAAGAGCTTCAAGCCCTTTACTTTCCTGCAACTTTTACTGCCAATTTTTGCAGCCGCTATTGTGGGTGGTGTTGGTAATCCTGTTGGGGCAATTGCAGGTGGGTTTGTCATTGCCTTCTCTGAATTATTTGTCACCTTTGCCTATAAAAAAGTGCTGACATATCTTTTGCCAGAAAGTCTGGCGCCAGAAAGTTTGATGCAGTTGCTCTCAACGGAATATAAAATTGCGCTCTCATTTGTCATTCTGGTGATTGTATTGCTAATCAGGCCAACCGGACTGTTTAGCGGAAAGACATTATGATGGAACAGTATAGAACACCCCTTATGTTTGCCATGATGGCGGCGTTGCTAGCGATTGTTGGCATTTTTCAGAGTTGGAATGTGGCTCTTACGATTGTTAATTTATGCCTGATTTCATCAATCATGACCCTGGGTGTGAATATCCAGTGGGGATATGCTGGTCTGGTGAATTTTGGCATGATGGGCTTTACCGCTCTTGGCGGCCTGGCAGCCGTTCTGATTGCTATGCCGCCTGTTCCTGACGCGTGGGCAGCAGGTGGAAGCGGGGTGATGGCAGGACTTGCAATTATCGTTGTGACCGCCATAGTTAGCTTACTGATTTGGAAAAAACTTAAAGGTAGTGGCGTAAAACGCTACTGGCTAACAGCACTGAGTATTATTATTGGTGTTGTGACTATGCGGCTGGTTGCTGATCCATCGATTGCGGCTATTGAATCGGTTGAATCAGCTAGAACAGGCTATCTGGGTGGGTTTGGGCTACCGGTCACGCTCTCATGGATTGTTGGTGGATTTGTTGCGGCGGGCGCGGCATTTGTTATTGGTCGTATTTCGCTTGGCCTACGGTCTGACTATCTTGCCATTGCAACGCTCGGCATTTCAGAAATTGTTATTTATGTTCTGAAAAATGAAGACTGGCTTGCTCGCGGCGTAAAAAATATTAATGGTTTGCCGCGCCCTGTCCCTTATGAAATTGAGTTACAGGAAACCCCATGGGTAAGCCAGCTAGCTGATATGCTAGGAGCGTCTGTTGTTGATGTTTCAACAATTATGGTGAAGCTCTCCTATGCGGGTCTGTTTACCGTTGTGTTGTTGATATTTCTATGGCTTTCCGAAGTGGCATTGCGTTCCCCATGGGGCCGAATGATGCGGGCTATCCGGGATAATGAAGTTGCGGCTAATGCGATGGGAAAACACGTCACTGCCCGCCATTTGCAGGTCTTTATTTTAGGTTCTGCCATGGTTGGAGTTGCGGGTGCCATGCTGACAACATTAGATGGTCAGTTTACGCCAGCTTCTTATCAGCCATTACGGTTCACCTTTCTTATCTGGGTTATGGTCATTGTTGGTGGGTCAGGTAATAATTTTGGCTCTGTACTGGGCGGCTTTATCGTCTGGTTTTTCTGGATTGAATCTGAGCCGCTCGGCCTTTGGTTTATCTCCACAATTACAGCCGGACTTGATGATGGTAGCGTCTTAAAAACACAGCTGATTGAAAATGCTGCGCATATGCGGCTTATGACGATGGGGATTGTTCTGCTTGTGATGTTACGGTTTGCGCCACAGGGCCTGTTACCAGAACAAAAACGTTAGAGTGCAATAATGACAAAAATTGGCTTTATTGGTCTGGGTAATGTTGGCGCAAAACTATCAGGCTCGCTGTTACGCAATGGCACGGATTTGATGGTGCGCGACCTGAATAAAGACACCGCTGCGCCTCTGCTGGCAGTCGGTGCGCTCTGGGCTGATAGCCCGAAACAGATGGCAGAGATGTGCGATGTCATTATCACGTGCCTGCCGTCACCAACTATCAGTGCCGCTGTTATTGAGGCAGAAGACGGCGTATTGGCAGGCTTTGGTCCGGGAAAAATCTGGGCAGAAATGAGCACTACTGACGAGACCGAAATACACCGGCTTGCTGCTCTGATCGCCAAGACAGGGGGGCGGTCTGTTGACTGTCCGGTGTCTGGTGGCTGTCACCGCGCAGCAACGGGTAACATCTCTATCTTTGCGGGCTGTAGCAGAGATGTATTTGATGATATGCTGCCGCACCTTACAAAGATGGGGCGCCGTATTTTACATACAGGCCCGCTTGGTTCAGCGACGGTTTTGAAAGTTGTCACCAATTATCTGGCAACGGCAAATCTTGTCTCTGTAGCAGAAGCATTATCGACCTGTGCTGCCGCGGGTATGGATTTAAAAACAAGTTATGAGGCTATTAAGATTTCGTCTGGCACCTCATTTGTTCATGAAACTGAAAGTCAGGTCATTCTTAATGGCAGCCGCGATATTTCTTTTACGATGGATCTGGTACTAAAAGATGTCAGTCTGTTTGCCGATGTAGCAAAGCGAGCAGGTCTATCACTAGAATTGGCACCGTTGCTCGTAGATATTTTCAAAGACGGTATTGCCCGTTATGGCGAACGGGAATTTTCGCCAAATATCATCCGCCGGATTGAAGAGCCCGCCGGGCTAGATGTAAGGGCTGATGGCTTTCCAGCAGATATTGAAGATGATGAGCCTGAAGAGCCGGGCTATGAGGTCACTCTTTAACAAAACCATCATGAGATGTCTTTCTTTAAGACGGTGCGTCACGAGCAATTATAGAATGGCTTAATTAATAATTTTATTCTAATAAAAAGAGTAGAAAATTAATTAAGACTTTGTCCAAGGCAGGCCAGCTGCAACCCAGCCCTCTGGATAAGCTTCCCATCCACCGGTGATATTACAGGCGCTCTCAAACCCAGCCTGCATCAGAAACTCACACGCCTTGGCAGAGCGGATACCGCTTTTGCATAGTACAAAGATTGATGAATCCAGTTTTATTTTTTCAGAGACCTCACTCAGAAATTGTTGATTAAGGGTCCCATTACTTCTCAACAACTCAACAAAGACGGCTTCTTTTCCAATGGCAGATAAATCAGGAATACCATCATTATCCCATTCTGAGGTGGCCCGGCAATCAAGCAAGACTGCCTTTTCATTCGTGGTGAGGATGTCATAGACTTCACGCGATAATGCTGCAGTGGCGGGTTCAAACATCTCTTCTTCCCCTTTCATCAAGGCACAGATAGCTTCACAAAATGCTTAATACTTGTTGAAATAAGATTAGCAGGGCAGGATATTGCCTGCAATGTTCGTCCGTTCACTTTATGCAGAAGGTCGATTTTCGACACATCACTCACCATAGCTACTGTCAAGGGGAGCAATAATATGTTTAGAGGTCTTACCGTCACTAAATCTGATGATGGTGCTATTAGCGCGTCTATTGGTCAACTGGATGACAGCTTTCTGCCTGAAGAGGGCGAGGTCACCATCAAAGTTCATTATGCAGGGCTCAATTATAAAGACGGGCTATGTCTCAATGGTCTGGGCGCTTTAATTCGGGACTATCCGCGGATTCCGGGTGTTGAATGTGCCGGCGAGGTTCTTGAAAGTAGCGATGATCGCTATAAGGCTGGTGATAAGGTTGTGATGACAGGGTGGCGGTTTGGCGAGACATGGCATGGCGGGTTTGCAGAAAAAGCCAAGGTCAAGGCTGACTGGCTTGTCCCCCTCGCCGATGGCCTTAGCTTGCGTCAGTCAATGATACTTGGAACAGCTGCCTTAACGGCTATTCTTGGTCTGCAGGCACTTGAGAAATGTGGCATTACCCAAAATTCAGGCGAAGTTCTTGTCACAGGTGCTGCTGGTGGTGTGGGCTCGTTAAGTGTTCTTCTTCTGGCAGCTCACGGCTATGAGGTTGCCGCCGTTTCAGGCCGGATTGAAGAGGCGGGCGCCTATTTGACGGCGCTTGGGGCGCAGACGCTTGTGCCTCGCACTGAGCTTGCTGAGCCAGTAAAAAAACCGCTGGAATCAGCTCGCTGGGCAGGATGTATTGATAATGTAGGCGGCCCGATGCTTGGCCGGATTATTGGCCAGTTAAAATATGGTGGTACGGTTGCCTCAATCGGAAATGCCGGTGGTAATGATTTGCCAGCCAGCATTCTGCCCTTCTTGCTGCGGGGGGTTAATGTGATGGGAATAGATTCTGTCTTCCAGTCATATCAGTCATGTGTGAATGGCTGGAACCGTCTGGTAGGAGAGTTTCCGCTAGATAGATTAGAAGAAATGGCAACACAGATCACACTTGATGAACTTCCAGAAGCAGGAAAAAAGATTCTTGAGGGGCAGACAAAAGGGCGATGGATTGTCACGCTCTAATAAAGGCCTGAACCTATCGCAGTCAGGCTCTTGCTAAGCTAGGATGATTGAGCGGGTCGCACAGCGCCAATATGAGGCAGGTTGCGGCCTTGCTGGGCATAATCAATGCCATAACCGATAACAAATTCATCTGGAATATCAAACCCTGTCCAATGCACATTAACATCAACTTCGCGGCGCGAGGGTTTATTCAGCAATGCACAGACAGTCAGGCTGGCAGGCTGGCGGGTGGCAAGTATTTTTAGAACTTGGGATAATGTATGGCCGGTATCAATAATGTCTTCGACAACCAGAACATCTCTGTTCTTGATATTTGTTTCGAGGTCTTTCAAGATACGAACCTGACGACTTGATTCCATTTTGTTGCCATAGCTGGAGACAGTCAAAAAATCGACTTCAACTGGAAGATTGATGCGCCGCACGAGGTCAGCGATAAACACAAATGAGCCGCGCAGAAGACCAATCACAACAAGCTGGTTCGTCGATGAGTAATGTTCGGTTATCTGATGCGCGAGTTTGTTAACACGTGCTGTAATTTCTGTCTCGGAAATCAGAATATCAACGCGGTCGTTAGAAACAAGAACGGACATACAATTTCCTTTTGTCAAAATAGGCCGGTGATCTGGGCAGCATATAACATCAGAGATACGCTCAATTCGCACGTCATGTGTGAACATTACACTGCTCGCTTGCCGAACAAAAGAGGTCTTGAAGGATTTATTCCACTAATCTTAAGGCGGCTGGGACTTGACCGGCCTGGCAAGCTGTCTAGTGTGGAGGGCCTAGTCAAGTAGCAATTCAAAGAAGGACAGAAGAGATGGCAAAAGTAGCATTTTTAGGGCTTGGTGTGATGGGATATCCAATGGCAGGGCATCTGGTAGCAGCAGGGCATGATGTCACTGTCTATAACCGGACTTCTGCGAAAGCTGATGCATGGTATAAACAGTATGGCGGTACTGTTGCTGCAACACCGGCAGATGCTGCCAGCGGCGCTGAATTTGTATTCTCATGCGTGGGCGATGACGCCGATATCAGATCTGTGACAAGCGGCGAGCAAGGCGCCTTCTCAGCAATGTTACCTGATGCTGTCTTTGTTGATAATACAACCGCATCAGCTGATGTTGCACGTGAGCTTTATGCCGCAGCGAAGGATGCCGGTTTGCATTTCATTGACGCGCCTGTCTCTGGTGGTCAAGCTGGCGCAGAAAACGGTAAGTTAACAGTAATGTGTGGCGGTGATAACGCTGCGTTCGCACGTGCTGAGCCCCTGATGGCCTGCTATGGTGCGCGCGTTACGCATATGGGGGCGCCTGGTTCAGGTCAACTCACAAAAATGGTAAACCAGATTTGTATTGCTGGGCTTGTTCAAGGCCTGTCTGAAGCATTGAATTTTGGCAAACAGGCTGAACTTGATATAGAGAAGGTTTTAGGGGTGATTTCAGGTGGCGCTGCACAGAGCTGGCAGATGGAAAATCGTGGCTCAACAATGGCACGCGACGAGTTTGATTTCGGTTTTGCGGTTGACTGGATGCGCAAGGACCTAAGGATTTGCCTTGCTGAGGCTGCCAATAATGGCGCAGAGCTTCCTGTAACAGCGCTTGTAGCTCAGTTTTATGCGGCTTTGTCTTATCAGGGCTTTGGCAGAAATGATACCTCGGCGCTTATTCGGTTGCTGCGCCGTTAGCCAAAGCGCGCTTCGATATTTTCTGTGGCAATAAAAAAACAGGCGGGGGTCATAGCGTCCCTGCCTGTCTTAATATCACGATAGGCTTGTCGTTTTAGACGCCGCCAACAACCATCAGTTTGATTTCCATGAATTCATCAATGCCGTATTTCGAGCCCTCACGGCCAAGGCCCGATGCCTTAACGCCGCCAAATGGGCCAACTTCTGATGAATAAGCACCTGTATTCGATATGACCATGCCATATTCAAGGGCTTCTGATACCCGGAAAATCCGTGAGACGTCCTTTGTAAAGAAGTAAGCAGCTAAGCCGAAGATTGTATCATTGGCAGCTTCGATAGCCTCGTCTTCTTTGTCGAACTTAAACAGTGCCGCAACAGGGCCAAATGTTTCCTCTGAAAACAACTGCATATCGCGGGTTGCGCCGGTCAGTACAGTTGGCTGATAGAATGTGCCACCTTTTTCATGTGGCTGTCCGCCGGTAACCACAACACCGCCCTTAGCAGTGGCATCAGCGATATGACGCTCGATTTTGTCAAATCCTTGCTGGTCTATGATGGGGCCTTGCACAACGCCCTCTTCAAAGCCGTCGCCAACTTTCATTTCAGCAACTTTTGCTGCCAGTGCAGCAACAAATTTATCGTGGATTCCTGACTGTACAAACATCCGGTTCGCACAGACACATGTCTGGCCGGCATTCCGGTATTTCGATGCAATTGCTCCTTCAACAGCTTCATCAAGGTCAGCATCATCAAATATAATCAGCGGGGCGTTACCACCGAGCTCAAGGCTAACTTTTTTGATTGTATCAGCGGACTGACGCATCAGAATCCGGCCGACCTCAGTTGAGCCTGTAAAGGTAATTTTGCGCACCCGTTCATCGGCACAGAGCGTCTCGCCCATTGTCGGTGCATCCATACCTGTGACGATATTGATAACGCCTTTTGGAAAGCCTGCCCGGCGGGCAAGTTCTGCAAGTGCAAGTGCTGAGAGCGGTGTCTGTTCTGCCGGTTTTAGAACGCATGTACATCCAGCAGCAATGCCCGGAGAGACTTTGCGGGTAATCATTGCATTTGGGAAATTCCACGGGGTAATTGCCCCAAATACGCCGATAGGCTGTTTTAGGACAATGAATTTTTTATCTGGAAACGGGCTTTCCAGCACATCGCCCGTAACCCGGCGTGCTTCTTCGGCAAACCAGTCAATAAAGCTTGTTCCATAAAGAATTTCACCTTTAGCTTCTGCCAATGGCTTGCCCATCTCAGCGGTAAGGATGGCGGCTAGATCATCAATGTTTTCAAGGCATAAATCATTCCATTTACGCAAGATAGCTGAGCGCTCTTTGGCGGTAGTTGCTGCCCAGCTATGGCGAGCCATTTCTGCTGCGTCAATTGCGCGCAAAATATCATCTGCACCACAATCAGCTACTTCAGCAATAATGTCACCCGTAGCAGGATTTGTTACAGCAAATGTCTTGCCGTTTGGCGCAGCTGTAAATACGCCATCAATAAACGCATTGGTCTGTAGCAGAGTTGGGTCGTTCAAAGAAAGTGAAGCCGACATTATAGAAATCTCCAAAAATAAGGTAAGAAGACGGCCTTATAGCAAAAAGCCTCTAGGCCGTTATTGTCTGGATATGTCGTGCTCACAGCAGATTAGATGGCAGACATATGGCATTCAAGTGCTGTGAAGACTAGTATTCTGCATATGAGACAAACAATAATAGAGCGCCGAAATTAAGCCTGCTATGAGGTTCACTTTCGGCGCTACAATGATGTTATTTCATTCGTGAGGCAACATTTTCCCAATTAACAAGATTATCTAGGAAGTTAGCAAGATAAGCCGGCCGCTTATTGCGGAAATCAATGTAATAGGAATGTTCCCATACATCACAGCCAAGCAACGCATTTTCACCAAAACAAAGCGGGTTTACGCCGTTTTCAGTTTTGGTCACGCTGAGTTCGCCATCTGCCTTTTGTACAAGCCAGCACCAACCTGAACCAAACTGCCCAATGCCAGCTACAGTAAAGGCTTCTTTGAAACCGTCTACAGAACCGAATTGCTCTGAGAGCGCTGATTCTAGCTCGGACGGCATAGCTCTGCCTGTTGGCCCCATCATTTCCCAGAATTGGATATGGTTCCAATGCTGTGACGCATTATTGAACACACCATTTTGAGCAACGGCACCAGAGTCGTATGTGCCAATAATGATCTCCTCAAGAGATTTATCTTCCCACTGTGTCCCTGCAATCAACTTATTGCCGTTATCTACATAGGCCTTGTGATGCAAATCATGGTGAAATTCTAATGTTTCTTTGCTCATGCCTGAGGTTTCTAACGCATCATAGGCATAAGGCAAATTTGGTAAATCAAATGCCATTGTCATGTCTCCCTCTTAAACCTTTTTAGTGGATGCTATAGTGAGATAGCAGAAAAAATAGTCAAAGTGTTTTCAGGGTCATTGCCCTAAGATTACTTATGCGACCTGTAACGCTCTAGATGAAAATCATAGATCAGTCGCACGATTTAGAATATAGGCTAAAATGTTGCATCTTAATACTCTAAAGTGAATATCAGCTCCGTTTCTGAGTAGCAGAAAACCTATGCAATGATAGGCTATTTAGTATTGCACATAGTTAGTTGGACTGGTGTCATAAGGAAGTCGGATAAAAACGTTAATTGTAATATTATGTCGTGGCGTTCAGGCCTTTTTATCAAGGCCTTGTTTTTGCCCTAAAACTGACTAATTTCTGCCCCTCTTTTTATTCTATAAGCAATGCTGTGATAAAGCATATGGGTCTGTATGCAACAGATTCGCCAAGATTAACGCGAAAGATGTTATTATGATTGCTCTTTTTGTAAGCCTTGCATTCGTTGCTGGGGTCTCATCAGATGAATATAAAGAATATGCCCAGCATTCAAATGGGAACAGTGACTATAGGTTAGCTTTTGTTGAGCAGTGTGACACAGGTGAACATAGTTCAGGCTATGCCATAGCGCCGTTAAAATTTATTATGTTCAAGCAAAAAAATCATGACGGCACAATAGGCTCTGTTTGCACCGAGTAAGGTGAAACGAAAATCTAGAGCTTACGCCGCGCCATGGTTGAGACGCGCAGACGCAAAGCATTCAGCCTGATAAAGCCATGAGCATCATGATGATCATAATCAGCAGCACCCTCTTCAAACGTTACCAATTCTTCTGAATAGAGAGAATTGGGTGAGGTGCGGCTTGTGATCATAATGTTACCCTTATAGAGCTTGGCGCGAACTTCGCCATTCACCATGTCTTGGCTTGCATCAATAGCGGCCTGTAGCATTGTACGTTCAGGCGAGAACCAGAATCCATTATAAATTATTTTTGCATAACGGGGCATTAACTCATCTTTAAGATGGGCGGCTTCTCTATCAAGAGTGATACTTTCCATTGCACGGCGCATCGCAAGCAGGATAGTGCCACCCGGCGTTTCATAAATGCCGCGTGATTTCATCCCAACAAAGCGATTTTCAACAAGGTCAAGACGCCCAATGCCGTTCATACCGCCGAGCCGGTTTAACTCGGTTAGCAAGGTTGCGGGCGATAGTGCTGTTCCGTTCAGAGCAACAGGATTGCCGCTGTTAAAGGTCAGCGATATTTCGGTTGCCGTATCAGGAGCATCTTCTGGGGCTACTGTGCGCGAGAAAACATATTCTTCGGCCGCAACGGCCGGATCTTCTAATACTTTACCCTCTGCTGAGATATGCAGCAGATTAGCATCTACACTAAATGGCGCTTCGCCGCGTTTATCCATTGGAACTGGTATTTGATTGGCTTCTGCATAGGCGATTAGTTTTGTACGAGATGATAAATCCCATTCCCGCCAAGGAGCAATAACCTTGATATCAGGCTGCAGGGCGTAATAGCCAAGCTCGAAACGGACCTGATCATTTCCTTTGCCCGTTGCGCCATGAGACACAGCATCGGCGCCAAGTTCGCGGGCAATTTCGATCTGGCGCTTGGCAATGAGCGGCCGGGCGATAGATGTACCGAGCAGATATTGGCCTTCATAAAGGGCGTTTGCCCGGAACATCGGAAAGACAAAATCAGATACAAATTCTTCGCGTAAATCTTCGATGAAGATATTTTTGATTCCCAACATTTCGGCTTTGGCACGCGCTGGCTCAATATCTTCGCCCTGACCAAGGTCAGCTGTGAAGGTAATAACTTCGCAGTCATATTCTGCCTGCAACCATTTCAGGATAACTGATGTATCCAGACCACCTGAATAGGCAAGGACAACCTTATTGATGTTTTGTTTGCTCATCGTCTGTGCCTCTGCTTTTGACATGCTACTATTCTGGCAGTTCTTTTATCCTACTTCATCGTAAACCGCAAAGCCGCTTTCAGCTATAATGTCTCACGCAGATATGGCCCCGGTTTCTGTGACAGAGATCGAAGCGCGCCGATTAGTCCAAGAAGGGTGGTTGCACCACTGCCGAGAAAGGCTGTGAAGATAACTGTCTGCGTATCAAAAATAAATTCAGCCTTCAGAAAAAGTGAAATAAGAGCCCAGCTTGCGGTTGTCCCAATTAGGCAGGCAACCAGAGCTGTTAGCAGACCGAGGAGGCAATATTCAAAAAGCCATGCCAACATTATATCACTGCGTGTTGCCCCGAGTGTTTTCAAAATAATACTGTCTGAGAGACGTTGTGATTCGGAAATAGCAACAGTACCTGCTAGTACCGCCATGCCTGATATCATCGTTACAAGCGCTGTTATCTGTATCGCCTGACCAAGAAGAGTTAGAATTTCTACGGCCTTTCCAACAGCTTCTTTTACAGAAATCGCCGAGATGTTTGAGAAGGTTGTACTAATAGCCTGCTCTATCTCAGACGCTGTTTTATCATCATCTGAGAGTGTGGTTGCAAGCCAGCTATGAGGTGCTTTGTCTACCAGCCCGGGCGATGCAATAAAAAGGAAATTGATATTAAAGCTTTCCCATGTTATCTGCCGCGTGCTGGCAATTGTCATGGTGATATCGCGGCCCAGGATGTTCAGTCCAATCGTGTCGCCAAGAGACAAGCCAAAATCAACAAACATGTCGTGGCTTATAGAGACAAGTGGTTGTCCCCGATAGTCTTTGTCCCACCATTCTCCTTCTATAATTTCAACCCCCTGAGGTGGCTCTGGCGACCATGTCAGCGCCCGGTCACCATTGAGAATCCATGCGGTTCCTTCAGGCGGCTCAATATCAGCTGAAGAAATACCTTTCACTGTGGTAACACGGCCCCGTAGCATGGGCGTTTTATTGACTTGCGTCTTAGACCCACCAGTAGTTTCTGCTAATGCCAGGAATGGTGTAATTTGGTCGGGCTGAATGTCGATAAAAAACCAGTCAGGGGCTGTATCGGCCGCTTGTGAATTTAGCTGGCTCGTTAAATTGAACTGGCTCAGCGTGACAGTAACAAGAACAGATAAGCCAAGACCAAATGAAATTACAATGGCGCGTAACGGAGAGCCTGCGCGGGTAATTGCCGATAAGCCAATGCGGATAGGAACATAAGCCGGGTTGCGCACTCGCCGTAGCGCTGCCAAGACGACCTCTGCTAATCCTGCCAGCAGCAGGAGGCTTGCAAATGTTCCGCCCATAAAAGAAAGCGAAAGAGCAATATTGCCCGTTGCCATAAGGGCCAACCCCAGAAGTGCTAGACTGCCCGCTGCCACTGCTAGAACAGCCCTGAGGCCCGGCCATTTGGAGGGGAGCATGACACGGGTGCGAAACAAAAAAGCAGCCCGAATATGACGGGTTTGTGCCAGCGGCCAGACGGCAAAGACAAAGGTCGTTAGAAGCCCAAAACAGGCTGCAACAAATAAGGGGCGAATATAAATACCCTTCACAAGTGTAACGCCTGCATAATCGCCAAGTAAAAACTGGGCCAGTGCCGGAGACGCTATAGCTAGCAATAATCCGCCAATGACACCGATAGCTGCCATCGCCATAACTTGCATAATATAGACTCGGAAAATCAAAGCTGATGATGCGCCAAGACATTTAAGAGTGGCAATGACATACATCCGGCTTGTCATCCATGCCCTCACAGCACCGCCAACACCAAGGCCACCAATCAGTAGGGCTGTCAGACCGACGAGGGTCAGGAAAAGCTCACCGCGGGTAATAAAACGTTTAATTCCGGGCGCCGCATTCGCTGTTGTGCGCAATCTAACATGGGTATCTGTCAGCGCCTCTGTGATGCGTGCTTCACGTCCTGCGCTGATGGTTTGTTCAGGCAAAATAAATCGGCTGCGATAAGTAATAAACGCGCCAGGGCGTTTCAGGGCTGTTGCTGTCAGTGTGTCCATATTTACCAAAACACGTGGGCCAAAACTGATAAAGCTGATGGAGCGGTCCGGCTCATACAGCAGAAAGGCAGAAATGCGTAACGTTGCATCACCCAGCCGCACCTTATCACCAATCATCAGCCCAAGAGCGCGCCCCAGAGCCTCATCAATCACAATGTTATTGTCAGACAAGGCCATTTCCAGAGTGAGGCCATCGGATAATTCTACCTGCCCGACGAGTGGCCAGGCATTATCGACCGCCTTTAATTCAACGAGCTTGCGGCGCCCATCTACCGTATTCAGCATCGCACGCATCTGAATGACATCGCTGCTCTGCCCAAGTGATGATAATTCTGCGATCAGGGCGCTATCTGGTGGCGTATGCTGGCTAGATAATTCAAAATCGCCCCCGAGTAGGCTTCGTGCATTCTCTGCAATGCCAGCACGCATCGAGGCAGCAATAGAACCAACAGCACCGATGGCCGCCACTCCCAACATTAGAGCCGCAAGAAAGACCCTAAATCTGGCAACAGAGCCGCGCATCTCCGGTCGTGCAAACTGCCATGCCAGGCGCCAGCTTACCGGTGCGCCACTCCTATATTCAGGCTTCATCGGGTAGCGCCTGTATTTTGTGACGTCGTAACAGTTGGGCTGTTCATCACATCATCTTTTATGCGACCATCTTCAATGCGCAAAATACGGGTGCATCTGCGCGCCAATGCTTCATCATGGGTAATCAGAACAAGACTTGCTGATACCTGTTTTGCTGCTGCAAAAAGTTGGTCAATAACACGTTGACCTGTTGCGCTATCGAGATTTCCGGTTGGTTCATCAGCAAGCAAAATGGTTGGGCGCGGAGCAATGGCCCGCGCAATGGCAACGCGCTGTTGCTCGCCACCAGACAGTTGGTCTGGTAAATGGATGAGGCGGTGTCCCAGACCGACAGATTGTAGGGCCTCTGCGGCACGTTCTTCAGCATTCTCATGTCCTGCCAGTTCCAGTGGAACGCAGACATTCTGTATAGCCGTCATTGAGGGGATAAGCCGGAAGGCCTGAAAAATAATGCCAACATTATCGCGCCGCAAGCCAGAAAGACTATCTTCATCCATGTGGGTGATATCATGGCCTGTTAGTGTTGCTGAGCCGGCGGTTAATTGTTCAAGCCCAGACATCACCATAAGCAGGCTTGTTTTGCCAGCACCGCTTGGGCCAAGCACAGCTATTGTCTGACCTTGAGGCACCCGAAGCGTGATATCGCTCAGAATATCAACGCGTCCCTGTGTACCATCAAATGACAGGCTTGCCTGCGATAGAGCAATAACGTCCTGCGTAGAAGATTTATCGTCAGCAGAGCTATGCTGTACCATTTTTTGCGGGTGTGAGGCGGTCATCGTAATAAAAAATCCTACGTATGGGGGATGAAAACCCCGGCATAAATGTTACATGAAGGGCTAATAACGTAATCACGCCCTTCATTGATATGGAGTGTGAAGAGGATAATACCAAGGTGCAAAAAGTGTTTAATAATAAGATAGTTGGTCAGCACACTGGAATCTGGTTGTCGTTGTTTGCCTTGTTTACAGCTATATTTTTTCTCTGGGTGAGTATTGCAGTGGCCAAACCATTAAAGATAATGGTGTTTGGCGATAGCCTTGTTGCAGGGTTTGGCTTGCCACCTGGTGAGGCTTTTCCTGACATTTTAGCACAAAAGCTCAGTCAGCATGGTTATCAGAATGAAATGATAAATGCTGGTGTGTCGGGCGATACCACTGCTGGTGGGGTGACGCGCATAGATTGGGCGCTTGCTGATAGGCCAGATGTTGTTGTGCTGGTTCTGGGTGGTAATGATATGCTGCGCGGCTTGCGGCCTGCGGCAAGTGAGCAGAATTTACGTATAATTCTCACCCGCCTTGCTGATGAGGGTGTGCCTGTTTTGTTTTGCGGAATGCTCGCGCCTGAAAATCTAGGGGCAGATTATGCAGCAGAATTTAACCCGCTTTACCCACGGCTTGCAGATGAGTTCAATACCTCTTTTATCCCCTTCTTCTTGCAGGATGTTGCCTTGGTACCAGCTCTTAACCAGGCAGATGGTCTTCATCCTAATCGTGCTGGCATTGATGTTATTGTCCAGAACCTCATGCCAGAGCTTTTGGTGCTTCTCGCATCTCGTGGCGAGTAGAAAGGCTGATAATGGTATCTCAGAGTGTTGTTCGACTGTTGGGATATGGTGGCGCCATTCCGTTTTTATGTGGCGGAATATTAGTCACATGTGATGTCCGCCTGCCAGGTATAGAGGTACCCACGGCCCTCCTCTATTATGGGGCGGTTATTCTAAGCTTTCTGGGGGGGCTTCACTGGGGCCGGGTAGCTTCTACTGCGAATCACTCACGTCCGTCAGATACAGCCTTTCTTGTCTGGTCTGTCGTGCCCCCACTCATTGCATGGGGCGCGCTTCTTATGGGGCAATCAGCAGGCATTATCGTCATGATTGGTTGTTTTTGCAGTGCCTATATTATTGATAGGCGGCTATATGTGGCTGGTGAGTGGCAGGAGTGGATGAATAGCCTTCGCCGCAACCTTACAGCGGTCGCCTGTGTGAGCCTTGCCACGATTTTACTGTAAGAACGTCAGTGAGTGCTTATTTCATTAGGAGGTTGAAAACCCTGCCAAGCGGGCCCGCCAAGCGTATATCACCTTCATTTACCGCGAATACAATGCATTCCCCGTCAGCATCAGCAACAGGTTTATGGACCCCACCTGCTTCTTGAATAGCGATATCACCCGGCCCATACGTGCCACTTTCATCAGAAAAGCCACCTGCTACCACTAACGAGATTTCAGCTCCAGTGTGACTATGCAATGGCACTGCCTTGTTAGGCTGAATGCGATAGATGGTTGCGCGCATGTCTGGGTTGTCGAAGGTAACGTCATGGCGTGAAATCCCAATACCCGCACTACGCCAACTTTTGGTGCAGGATAAATCAGGGATATAGTCTGAGATCGGCCGTGGCAGGAAACTATGTTCCGGCTGGGTCGTCTTTTGAAGCGGCTCTTCGTCTTCAGCAATAGCGCTCATTACTTTATTGAGTGCATCCTCTGATAATGAAACTGGCTCGCATTCTTCAAGCAAGATCCCGCCAAGCTGCATAAGAATCCGCATCGTCTTTGCGCTTTCTGGGTTCATTGCCAGATGCGTTTCGATGAGAATCTCAAGCGGCTGCGATAATGCGCCCGCTGCATAGTCAAGCAACAGCGCGTCAAGTACCTGATAGTTGAGCGAAACTTGTTCGTTCATTATGGTGTTATTCCTTCGTCTTCATCTATGTGTGCACGCAAACGATTGAGTGCGAGTCTGATACGAGATTTAACAGTGCCAAGCGCAACGCCGCTCTCTTCAGCTATCTCTCTATGACTTTTCTCTTCGTAATACGCAGAAAAGATCATTTTGGCTTGCTCTTCTGGCAAGTTTTTCAAAGCGTGGCGAATTTTTTTCTCTTGTTGTATGCGCGCGACCTGAATTTCGCCTGTTTCGATGCTCTCAGGCATCAGGGTAGGATCGGTCATATCTGGCAAGGGACGGTTCTCCCGCCGGAGCCTATCGATCCGTTTGTTACGGGCAATTGTAAAAATCCAGGTACTTGCCGCTGATTGCCGTGGGTCGTAGGTTTCAGCGCGTCGCCAGACCATAATCATAGCTTCCTGAGCAATTTCTTCTGCCAACGACATATCCGTACCAAAGCGTAGCAAGAATGATTTTACCCGTGGGCCAAAATAGTCAAAGAGTTCTGAAAAAGCGATTTTATCACGGTCGCGCCCAACGCGAACGAGCAAATCATCCCATATCGACAATTT
>CATISA010000118.1 GCA_949529445.1 Alphaproteobacteria bacterium UBA4588 | reverse complement strand
CTTGCACATCCAACAACGGGCGGCGTAACAGCCTCATTTGCGATGCTAGGCGATATACAGATTGCAGAACCGGGCGCGATTATCGGATTTGCCGGTCGGCGTGTCATAGAAGAAACGGTTCGCGAAAAGCTTCCTGATGATTTTCAAACAGCTGAATATTTAAAAGAACATGGTATGGTTGATATGGTTGTGCCACGCGCAGAACAGCATCAAAAACTTTCTGTAATTATCTCCTTATTAATAGAAACACGGCCAGAGGCTGGACGTGTTACAGGCTGATAATGCGGCCGTCCCAGTTCTTGAACGCTTGCAAAAACTTCATCCTAAACTTATTGATTTAGGGTTGGAGCGCACCGAAGCGCTTGCACAGGCTGTTGGGAGCCCACATCAAAAACTACCTCCTGTCATTCATGTAGCTGGCACAAATGGAAAGGGATCTGTTACCGCATTTATCCGGGCTTTTGCCGAAGCGGCTGGCTTGCGTGTACATGTCTATAACTCCCCCCATTTGTGTGAATTTCGTGAACGTATCCGGCTTGCGGGCTCGCTCATTAGCACAGCAGAGCTTATCGCTCTTCTAGAGAGATGCGAGGCAGCGAATAAAGGCGCGCCTATCACCTTCTTTGAAATTACGACTGTTGCAGCATTGTTAGCATTTTCAGAGGTGCCTGCTGACCTTCTGATATTGGAGACCGGTCTTGGCGGCTTGCATGACTCAACCAATATCATCGCAGACACAGCTTGTTCCATTATTACGCCGATTGCACGCGACCATGAACATTTCCTTGGTACAGATTTGCGTGATATTGCAAGCCAGAAAGCAGGTATTATCCGGCCTAGCCGCCCCACCATCTGGGCCCAGCAAACAGCAGAGGTAGCCGCTGTCCTAACAGAGACTGGCGCGAATATGGGTGCAGATATATTCCGCAGTGGAGACGATTTTAACTGGCGGGTTAATCCTGATAAGAGCTGGCATTTTAACTGGAATGAGATAAGCTATACACTGCCTGCTCCGAGCCTTCGTGGCAGTCATCAATATGATAATGCTGCTCTTGCGCTGATGGGGCTTCTTGCATCAGACGTGCTCACAGCAACCAAAGTACAAAGCGCGTTATCAGGCGCAGCACAAGCATCTTGGCCAGGCAGAATTCAGAACCTTACTGGCGGCTTGCTTTCGAGATTAAATGGCGGTGCACCGCTCTGGCTGGATGGTGCGCATAACCCTCACGGTGCAGACGCACTCTGTAAAACACTGGATGAACTGAGCGCAGAGTATGACAGTGCCGGTACAGGATGGCAGATTATTTACGGTGCCCTCAATACACGGCCCCCTGAGCCATTTTTGAACGCCTTATCATCCCATATTAATACCGTTTTTTGCGTTACCATAGAGGGCGAGGGCGCCTCGATACCAGCAGAAACACTCGCCAATAATGCGCAAAATATTGGCTTTGCGGCGCGCGCGTGCTCAAGCCTCCCAGATGCGATAATGCACTGCGATAAAACGCGACCTGTGTTAATCTGTGGTTCATTATATCTAGCAGGAAATGCCTTGCGCGAAAACGAGACATTTCCTGACTAGTAAATCTATCTACTTAGATGTTTTCAGTGACCCACTGCTCAAGAGCAGATTTTGGCATTGCACCAATTTTTTCAGCCGCAACTTCCCCATTTTTAAAGATCAGAAGGGTTGGGATGCCCCGTACATTATAGGTTTGCGGTGTTGATGGATTTTCATCAATATTCAATTTTGCAATTTTGACCTTATCGACCATTACTTCTGAGATTTCTTCAAGTGCTGGGCCAATCGCTTTACATGGGCCACACCATTCTGCCCAGAAATCAACTAGCACAGGAGTTTCAGACGCAATAACGTCGGCAGCAAAATCGGCATCAGTTGTTTTCATTGTTGGCATGGTTACTACTCCTCAGAACCAAATTTATAGGGCAT
>CATISA010000117.1 GCA_949529445.1 Alphaproteobacteria bacterium UBA4588 | reverse complement strand
GGTCCTACACGCACTAATGTAAATGATTTTCGCGTGATTCTGACCGGCTAATCTTCTTTGACTCTTCACCCCTGATAAAGAGAGCGTTTTATGGCACAACCGATTATTGGCATCGTAGCTGCGATTGCAAGCCCGGTTTTATGGGGTTTTGCGCCAATTTATTTCAAATATCTGCTCAATTATCCATTGATGCAGGTTATGGCCCAGCGTGCCCTCTGGGCTGGTATTCTCTTTGTTCTTGTGGTGTTTTTTATCCGTGGATGGGAACGGGTACGACGTCTTCTTGCTCAAAAGCGTGAGATGCAAATTTTAATGTTCTGTGCAATTCTTGTGGGATTGAACTGGTCTGCCTATCTCTATGCTGTTTTTACCGACAGAATTGCGCAGTCTGCGCTTGGGTATTTTATTTATCCATTGCTGGTTATCGCAATGGGGGTCGCAATCTTAAAGGAGCAGTTTGGCAGGCGCACTCAGATTGCCCTGATGCTTGCATTTATCGGTGTTGCGATTAAAGCCAGTGTGCTTGGCAATATTCCGTGGCTGGCACTTTTCATCGGCATAACATTCGCGGTCTATGCTGTGATCCGCAAGCAGATGCAGGGGGTAGATGCTCTGACAGGGATGGTGATTGAGATGTTTTTACTCGCACCAATCGCACTAATTTATATTAGTTATCTTGTCTCCCACGGGGAACCATTTTTTTTCGATGGAGGGATGATAGCGGTTCTGTTTGCGATAAGTTCTGGCTTTGTCACAGCAACGCCGTTGCTGCTTTTCCATATTGGAAACAGATATTTGCCGCTCACCCTGACAGGATTTCTATTTTACATAAATCCGTCGATGCAGCTTGCAAGCGCAGTATGGCTTTATGGAGAGCCGATTAGCGTGATATCCCTCCTTGCCTTTTGCTTTATTTGGGCAGCGCTAATTGTACAGTTTGTACGTCTGCCGCTTCGCAAACGCTAAGGCGGCAGAAACAAAAAGGTGATGACCGCAGAGCGGTATTATTTCAGGCTGGTTGATGTGATTGCGTCCGGCTCAGCAGGTGGCTGGCCTTCATTGATTTTATGGACCACATCCATGCCGCGTGACACCTGTCCCCATACAGTATACTGGCCGGTTAGATGACCACAGCCATCAAAGCAGATGAAAAACTGCGAGTCTGCACTGTTTGGATTCATCGCCCGTGCCATGCCGACCGTTCCTTCACGGTATGCATAATCGGAGAATTCTTCATCGAGATTGGTACCTGAACCGCCTGTGCCTGTGCCTGTCGGATCTCCTGTCTGAGCCATAAAGCCCGGAATGACACGGTGAAAAATGACATCATCATAAAAGCCAGAACCTGCAAGTTCTGAAATTCGTGCAACATGCTTCGGTGCCAATTTTGGCAAAAGTTCGATTTCGATTTGGCCTTTGGTTGTATCGATAACCAAATGGGTTGGGGCAGCTTTAGATTTTTTTGGCATAATAAGAGGTAAAACTCCCAATAATAGGGTGAGAAGAATAGTAAGCACACGCACGGGAACAAATCCTTATGGTTGTGATTGGTGGTTAATGACCACGCGGAAAAGCTGGTTAGCAGGCATTTTCTAATGGCTTTGGTGTGATATGGCGTTGAAGGGGAAGTGTTTCAAGTCTGGCAACTATACGACTAGATGAGTTTGTCGATTTGCTCATCAGAAAGATTGCCTGGAACCATTACAACAGGAACGCGGCATCGCGCAATGCCTTTGCCGGTCAGATAAGAAATCACCGGCCCAGCACTGTCTGAATTAGTATCAGCACCAAGTACAAGCTGGCTCACGTTCTGTTCCTCATCAATCAATGAGATAACTTCTTCAGTTGCTGTCCCTTCCCGGATGAAGATAAGAGGCGGCTGTCCTGTTAAATCAGATACATATTCAGCATGCGTACGCATCTTCTGTTCTGCCATTTCACGGGCTTCAGCACGCATTAGCTCTCCCACACCAGCCCAATGAACAAATTCGGCCGGCGCTATTACATATAAAAGGGCAACACGGTTCCCTGATGAGTGAGCGCGTTTGCAGGCAAAATGAAGAGCTTGATGAAGCTCGTCGCTTTCATCGACAAGCACAAGAAAGAAATTCGTTTCAGGTGACACGGTATATTTCCTTTCAGATCTCAGTACCTGAATGCTGGCTTATCATGCCGGCAATCAAGCGCTTTCTGCCTCTGTTTTACGATAATAAGGGTAACATTAAGAACGCCGGAATGCCATAGCTGCTAGCCATCCAGCAAAGACGGCAAAAGCAACAGCGAAAAGGCCGTAAAATACTGAATAGCGGTGGGCAATGTCAAAAATAACCGCACCAATACCCTGTTTTTTAACTCGCACGGTGGTTGAATATTCAGACCGAACCGCACCGTTGCTGACATGTATTACACGCACCTCATAACGTCCGGGTATAATATTGGCGGGCATTAACACTGGCGCACGGAACAAAGCGCCCCGAATAAGCTCAACATCGCCTATGCTGGTTTTCCACAGGCCAAGCTGAGACATATTGCGGTTAAGAGATTGAAACCATTCAGCATAGTCTGACTGAGGTATAATGGGTGTTTTTGTCTGTAATGGAATGTAATTCTGGCCGATACGATATTCAGCCTGCAAGGCCGTACTGAGAATCTCATCTTTGGGTCGGGTTGATAGAAGCTGGTAAAAGCTTGGGGCATTTTGCCATAAAACGGTTTTGGTGTTCACCCAAATACCGCTTACCTTTTCTTTTTTGCGGCTGGCAATTTTAGTTTGCGGCCCAGAAAATACCACAATGATATCATCTTCCTCCTCACCTTTCACAGCGCCGAATAATAAGAGCTCAGTACCGTGAAAATCAGTTGTTATAGCAACATCTTTACGCGATAGATCCGCAATGATTGTCGAGGCAGATAACGGTAGCGCCATAAAGGTAAGAATAAGAATGGCCAGGCCAATCCTGATGCCCGCCTTCAGGTTAAACAATGCAAAAGTCTGGACGGAGAGGTTAAAAGCACTCATTTTATAAACTCTACAGCAAAGACATCAACCGGCGCTGTGATAAGTTCAATTCCGAGTTTCACTGATACGCCCAGAACCATTAACGCTAATAAACCCCGTAATTGTTCACCTTTGAGGCGGGTACCAAAACGTGCACCAATTTGGGCACCAATCACAGATCCAAATAACAGTAAGCCAGCAAGAACAAAGTCAACTGTCTGAGTTTGCACGGCTTGAAGCACCGTGATATTCGCCGTCACAAAAATAATCTGGAACAACGAGGTGCCAATAACGACATAAGTTGGCATTCCAAGCAGATAAATCATCGCCGGCACCAGAATAAATCCGCCGCCAACACCCATTATAGCCGATAGCACCCCAACCATCGCTGCGAGAAAAAACGGTAACAAAGCACTGATATAGAGTTTTGATTTACGGAACCGCATTTTCAATGGTAGGCCGTGTAACCAATTATGCTGGTGAAGCTTTCCCCGGCGGGCGCCTGGCTGGCGTGTCCGCAAAATAGCACGGATAGATTCAAGCAGCATCAAGCCGCCGATCAGCCCAAGAAATATTACATAGGATAGTTTAATGACGAGGTCTATTTGGCCAATATCGCGCAGGATAGAAAATAACAGGACGCCAAGGGATGAACCAACAACACCGCCCGCGAGAAGAATGCCGCCCATTTTGAAATCAACATTACCGCGTCGCCAATGTGCAATAACACCTGAAACAGACGACGCAACAATCTGATTGGCTTCAGTTGAAACAGCAATCGCAGGTGGCACGCCTAAGAAAATCAGCAGTGGTGTCATAAGAAATCCACCGCCAACGCCAAACATACCGGACAAAAAGCCAACACCACCGCCTAGCCCAATAATGACGCCAATATGCATGGAGACTTCAGCAATAGGAAGATAGATATACATAAGTTATTCCACAGGACGCATCTTTGGCGCGGAATCTCTGCCAAACAAATCTAGATAACACAAAACCTCCGATGGTGTGACAGCTTTTTGCCAAGAATTCAAGCGGTGATGTATATCAAATATAGTGGAAGGGAGCTGCGATTCGAAAAATAGGGTATCTCGCTGGCACACAGTGGCATAAAATCTCCCTTCCTTAAATGGGTGATATATTAATGCCGTGTTCGGGGTAGTACAGGGTAATCAGCATAGATATGGATGGGCTGGCGGATGGCGTGGCACTGATGAACAAGCGTGAGAAGTGTGTCAATAGAACATTTGTCAAATATCTGAACACGAATAATTTGCGCCTGACACGTCAGGCGCACAGGGTGAGGCGCTTGTGTTGACTTTACCACGCGATGGACGTGGAGTTTCCCATCGCTGTCAATTTCAAAAGAGCTTCGCATTGCACAACCTCAGAGAGCCCGCATTATGGGCGCAAACGTATTTGGCATGCTGCATTGATATTTTTGTCTGCCTCTGGCTTCACATTAACGGCAGAACGTAACTGACAAATGCAGGTTCAAAAAGGCGCTAACTCATACTCCAGTGCCTTCATTCAAGCCTTGTTATCTCATAAATTGGTTATCAAACCGTTTACAGTGTAGCTTTTATTTTTACCCCGGCTTTCCTTTTGGCTGATACACTCCTAAATTAGGTATATGACGCAGAAAACTGACAGTGAGATGCAGGCAAAACAAGGGGTCTCTGCACCGGCGCGCGCCGATCCAGTACAGCATGAGTATCACATGCATATTGCCGCAGATGGACGCTGGTTTCATGAAGGAAGCCCGATTGACCGTATCCAGCTGGTCACATTATTTGCCTCTGTTCTGTCATGTGATGAGGACGGTGTTTACTGGCTGCGGACACCTGTTGAATATGGCAGGATTTTGGTTGAGGATGCGCCGTTTGTAATCACGGCGGTTGAGGTACGTATCGTTGCGGATCATGAACAGCTTGTGATGACCGATAATATTGGGCGTACCCATCTGATTGGTAAGGAGGTTCCGCTGGTTATGAAGACAGGGTCTGCAGGAGATGAGCGGCCTTATATCATGCTTGAAAAAGGCCTCAGCGCATTAGTGAGCCGGCCGGTTTTCTATGAGCTGGCTGAGATGAGCGTTGCTGGTCCAAAAGGCGTGGGGCAGGGCATATGGAGTGGCGCGCAGTTTTTCGCCCTTGAAGCCGACGGGAAACAGACCCCGTGATTACAATTGACCAGATTACAGCAGCGCTTCATCAAGCATGTCCAATCTATCCAGAAGCTGGGTTAAATGGTGTGCCTGCTCGACCTGCAGCTGCCCTTATTCTGCTCGCCGAAGCTGAAGATGGATTGCACCTTCTTCTCACAAAACGGGCAGAGCATTTGCGCCATCATCCAGGTCAGGTCAGTCTACCGGGCGGCAAACCCGAGTGGGGTGATGCCGATCCAGGTGCAACTGCGCGGCGTGAAGCCGAAGAAGAAACCGGTCTTCGCCAGCACGACATGCATCATATTGGGTATCTTGCCCCTGTCTTGACCAGTAGTAACTTTCAACTGATTACGGCTGTTGCCCGCATGGAAAAATCTGTCACAGTTGCTGATGTTGAGCTTGTGCCAGAACGTAACGAAGTTGATGATGTCTGGTTTCAGCCTTTGCACCACCTCCTTGACCTCAATAATTATATTGAACAGTCTGTCAAGCGGGGCTCAGTGATGCGGCAGTTTTGGACGATTGCTGATACAGACCCAGTTGTCTGGGGGGCAACAGCATCGGTCCTCAGACAACTGGCCTTCGGTTTGAAAGCAGGGCAAGCTGTCTGATGTCTTTGTACTGGCACTTTATCGCATATCGGAGACTATAATGCGTAAATATCTGATTATCGCTTTGGCCATTTTGGTCGGCTATCTTGTTCTACTTGGGCTAAGCTGGCTTGGGGGGAAGACTGCCCGTGGTGAAATCGTGCTCCGCTATCGCCATATCATTGCAGCATTTGTGGCTGTGATTGTTATGGTTTGCGGGCTGTTATTGCTCGAAATTGGGGCGGGCGAAACCGATACACGCTATCAACCACCTCAAAATCAGAATGGTGTTATTGTGCCGGGTCAGTTCGTTCCCAAGACCCAGACGTCTAATACTCAGTAAGAGGTGCGCCGGATTATGAGCAGCGCTGTAATGAGCGGCGAGGGCCGCGCTGATTTCTATGATATGCCTCAGCTTGACAGAGCTGGTTTATCTGGCCTGTTCGACTGTGCAGAACAAGCCGGTGGCGAAGCACGTTTGGTTGGTGGTGTCGTGCGAAACTGGGTTGCTGGCTGGGCGCCGCATCTCAGCCATCCTGATGCACATCCAGACATTGATATGGCTGTTAACCTGCCTATTGATATCATGGCAGTTGCTGCTCAGAAAGCTGGCTATTCTGTTTATGAAACAGGTATAGCCCATGGTACGGTTACGATTAGAAAAGGTCAGTTTACAGCTGAGGTTACGCGCCTCAGAAGCGATAATGAAACAGATGGTCGACATGCCATCATTGTGCCTGTTGAGAGCTGGGAAGATGATGCTAGGCGTCGTGATTTTACCATAAATGCACTCTATCTTGACCGTAATGGACAGCTTTACGACCCTGTCGGGGGCTGTGCTGATCTGGCTGCTGGCTGTCTGCGCTTCATTGGTACGCCTGAAACAAGGCTTGCCGAAGATCATCTCCGCCTGTTGCGGGCAGTCAGATTCTGTTCTGAATACCCTGTTTTGCACATGAATGATGAAACCTGCCGTGCCCTCTTTGCCGGTGTGGCGTCCTTAACTACGCTGTCAGCTGAGCGTGTGGCATCAGAAATGCGCCGTATTGCAAACGGTCCAGCGGCAGATAGGATGATAGGATTACTGCATGAAATGGGCGTTGATAGGGTGCTGTTTGGCACTCCTTTTGCCGCTGTTGTGCATGGCTGGCCCCATCAGAAATTGCTCAAAGACGGCCTGCTGTCAGGTTTAGTTGGTCCTGTCGCGGCTCTTGGTCTGCAATGTGAGCCAGGCCGGCGCGCAGAATTAGCAACGCGCCTAAAGCTAAGCCGTGCAGATAGTCGTATGCTTGCTGGGCTTGATAAAGAACTGAGGCCCGATGCTGCTGATAGGCTTTGCTGTGATGCGTGGCAACAGCAGGCCTTTTGGCTGCAAGAGACAGCCGGTCCGCGTTATCTGGATGCTTGTGTGATGAGTGGGACGACAGTTGATTTAGAACGTCTGCGGCAAATCGTCTTTTTCAAGCCTCCATCTTGCCCCATCTCCGGCACAGATGTAGAAATGGCCTATCATACAACCGGCATTCGTACAGGTCAGGTCTTAGCTGCACTCACAAGATATTGGGTGGAGTCTGGATTTACGGCGCGCCGCGACGAGCTTCTAAACCTAGATATTTCAGATGACACAAACACCGATATCATCCATCGCTCACGCTAAATCACAAATGTCAGATATGCTTGTTGATACACCAACACGTGCTCAGCGGCAGGATGCTGCTGCGCGCTGGTTTCGCCAGCTTCGTGAAGATATTTGCACCAGTTTCGAGGCCATCGAGCGCGACGCGGCCGATACCCCCCTTGGCCATCAGCCGGCAGGGCAGTTTCAGCGTAAGGCGTGGGATCGCGAAGGCGGTGGTGGCGGTGAAATCAGTGTGATGCATGGCCGGGTATTTGAAAAAGTTGGTGTCAATGTTTCTGTTGTTCATGGGACTTTTTCTGAAGAATTCCGGTCCCAAATCCCGGGCACTGAAAATGATGGCGCATTCTGGGCAGGCGGTATTTCGCTTGTTGCCCATCCACAGAACCCGTTTGTTCCCGCGGCTCATATGAATACGCGTTTCATTGCGACAGCCAAAACATGGTTTGGTGGTGGCGGGGATTTAACGCCGCTTATGTCAGCAGATGATGCGGCTGGTGACTTTCATGATGCGCTAAAGCGTTGTTGTGATCGGCATGGTGACGATTACTATCAAACCTATAAAAAATGGTGTGACGAATATTTCTATCTGCCGCACCGCGATGAGGCGCGCGGGGCAGGTGGTATTTTTTATGATTACCTTACTTCGGGGAACCATGAGGCCGATTTCGCTTTTACCCAGGATGTCGGCACAAGTTTTGCTGATGTCTATGCTGATATTGTTCGCGCAAAAATGGCGCATAGCTGGACCGATGATGACCGGCATCAACAGCTTGTCAGGCGTGGCCGTTATGTTGAATTTAATTTGCTTTATGACCGGGGAACACTTTTTGGCTTGAAGACTGGTGGAAATATTGAGGCGATTCTGATGAGCCTGCCGCCAGAAGTAAGGTGGCCGTAAGATTGCGGGTGCCAAAACAGCACTGTAGGGGCCCGAAGCTGGCTATGTCTTTCCGTTGTGAGAAAAACTAATCACGACAGGCTGAAGAGTATGAAATAAATTGTCGCAGGGTCTGGGAAAATGCTGTCCAGTTTGCTAGAGATATGATTGTTGTTTCTGATAGGTACTAACTGTCTTTTATCTAAAAAGACAGATGTATGAGGAAAAGAGGGGAAGATGGCTAAATCACAAACAAAATCCGGCGCTGATGCTTCGGTTGAACACAAATCTCGCCGCGATTTTATTGTTGTTGCAACCTATGCGATGGGCGCTGTTGGCGCAGGCGCTTTTGTCTGGCCTCTTGTCGATCAAATGAACCCGGCTGCGGATACATTGGCGCTTGCGAGCATCGAGGTTGATGTATCAAAAATCGTTGAGGGTCAGTCAATTACGATTAAATGGCGCGGTAAGCCGATTTTTATTCGTCACCGTACAGCGTCAGAAATTGAAGAAGCATCTGGTGTATTGCAAGATGAGTTGCGCGACCCAGAAGGCGATGATGTGCGAGCGCAGAAGCCTGAATACCTTGTTGTGCTTGGTGTTTGTACTCATCTTGGATGTGTGCCGCTAGGTCAGAAAGTTGGCGAAGTGCGCGGTGAATATGGCGGCTGGTTCTGCCCATGTCATGGATCGCATTATGATTCATCAGGCCGTATTCGTAAAGGGCCGGCGCCGCTTAACCTAGAAGTTCCCCCTTACAGCTTTCTATCCGACCAGGTCATCCGTATCGGCTGATCGCCAAGGAGTTTATTAACATGTCTGCATCAAAGTTTTCAAACCCTGTTGTGCGCTGGATTGACCATCGTTTGCCGATTTTCAGTTTTCTTGAGCATGAAGCAAATGAATACCCAACCCCAAAGAACCTAAACTATTTTTGGAATTTTGGTTCGCTGGCCGGTATTTCGCTCGTGATTATGATTGTCACCGGCATTACTTTGGCGATGAGCTATACAGCCCATGTTGATTATGCCTTTGAATCTGTGGAACGTATCATGCGTGATGTGAATCATGGCTGGTTATTGCGTTATATCCACATGAATGGAGCGAGTTTCTTCTTCATTGTGGTCTTTATTCATATTTTCAGAGGTCTGTATTACGGGTCCTACAAGGCGCCGCGCGAATTATTGTGGATGCTGGGTGTTGTTATTCTGCTTCTGATGATGGCAACAGCCTTTATGGGGTATGTGTTGCCATGGGGACAAATGTCCTTCTGGGGCGCGACAGTAATTACCAACCTGTTTTCGGCGATCCCGTTTGTCGGTGAGAGCATTGTCACTTGGCTATGGGGTGGCTTTTCTGTCGATAACCCTACACTTAACCGCTTCTTTGCGCTTCATTACCTAATGCCGTTTCTGATCGTTGGTGTTGTCATATTGCACCTTGTTGCATTACATAGATTCGGGTCAAACAATCCGCTTGGGATTGATACACGCGGGCCACAGGATACATTACCGTTTCACCCTTATTATACCATTAAGGATTTCTTCGGCTTGTCAGTCTTTCTGACCTTCCTTGCTGCGGCTGTTTTCTTCTTCCCGAACTTCCTCGGGCATCCAGATAACTACATTCCAGCAGATCCGCTTCAGACACCAGCTCATATCGTGCCTGAATGGTACTTCTTGCCATTCTATGCCATTTTGCGGGCGGTGCCTGATAAGCTTGGCGGTGTTCTTGCTATGTTTGGGGCGATCGCTATCCTGTTTGTTCTGCCATGGCTTGACCGCTCACCTGTGCGCTCTGCGCGCTTCCGCCCTTTGTTCAAAATCTTCTTCTGGATTTTGGTCATCGACTGCATTGTGCTTGGCTATGTTGGTGCTAAGCCAGCCGAAGGCATGTATCTGCTGGTTGGACGTGTCGCGACTGTTTGGTATTTCGTTCACTTCCTTGCGATATTGCCGCTATTATCTGTAATTGAAACGCCGCGACCCTTACCGCAATCAATTTCAACACCCGTTTTTGGCGGCGGTGGCGGCCTTGCCGGCGCAGTTGCGGCACCAAAGGAGAAGCTATAATGAGAAAACTGATCCTTTGTCTTGCTGGCCTTATGATGGTAGGCCCGGCGCTTGCTGCTGGTGGCGGTGATGTTGTCCTGAAGCATAAGGACTGGTCTTTTTCTGGACCGTTTGGCAGTTTTGATCAGGCAGCTATGCAGCGTGGGTTTCAGGCTTATGTTGAAGTCTGTTCAGGCTGTCATTCACTCGATTATGTATCGTTCAGAAATCTGGCTGATTTGGGATATAACGAAGCCGAAATCAAAGCGATTGCAGCTCAGTATGAAGTAGAAGACGGTCCGAATGATGACGGTGACATGTTCATGCGGGCTGCCTTGCCTGCAGACCGCTTTCCAGCGCCTTACCCGAACAAGAATGCGGCTCGGGCTGCCAATAATGGTGCTTATCCGCCAGACCTGTCTCTGATTGCTAAAGCACGCGCAAATGGACCGGACTATCTGTATAGCCTTCTGACATCTTATGTAGATGCGCCGGGTGATAAGGAAGTTCCTGATGGTATGTATTATAATTCTGCTTATTCAGGGCATCTGATTGCAATGCCACAGCCGCTTTATGGTGATGATGTAACTTACGCAGATGGGGCTGACAGTTCGGTTGAAGCTATTTCGGCTGACCTTGTTTCATTCTTTGCATGGACAGCAGAACCAGCACTTGAAAAGCGTAAGCGCACAGGTGTCGCTGTTGTTGCATTCCTTCTCATTCTGTCAGCGATGTCATTCGGCGCGATGCGCTTCATCTGGGCTGATGTGAAGAAATAAAAGAAGTGACCAGTTGGCCCGATTTTGTGGGACGCTTGATACTATGGTAAAGCATAAAAAACACAATCCGCGACCGGGTTGTGTTTTTTTATGCAAAACTGATGCGTATGGCGCAGGCTTTGCTGGAAAACTGTGCTTAGACGTTAAAGCGGAAATGGAACACATCTCCGTCTTTCACTTTATAATCTGAGCCTTCAATGCGGAGTTTTCCAGCTTCCTTGGCGCCTGATTCGCCCGAACAACCCATGTAATCATCAAAGGCAATGGTTTCGGCGCGGATAAAGCCACGCTGAAAATCTGTGTGAATAACACCGGCAGCTTCGGGTGCTGTTGCACCTGAATGCACTGTCCATGCGCGAGCCTCTTTGGGACCGACAGTAAAGAAGGTCAACAAATCAAGAAGGCCATAGCCAGCCCTAATCATTCTAACAAGACCGGCTTCCTCTAGCCCAAGCTCGCGCAGGAACTCTGTGGCATCTTCAGGATCGAGTGTTGCGATTTCAGATTCAATAGCGGCAGAGACAACGACATGAGCAGCACCCTGTTCTGCAGCCATTTTGCCAACTGTCTCAGAAAATACATTGCCTGTCGCCGCATCTGCCTCGCCCACATTACAGACATAAAGGATAGGTTTTGTTGTGAGCAATTGGAGGTATGGTAAACGAGCTTGTTCATTCTGTGTGAGGTTCGGCGTTTTCCGCGCAGGCTGGCCGTCTGAAAGCTGGGCGTGTAGTTTTTCCATGAGCGACAGGTCTGCAGCTGCTTGCTTGTCGCCGCCACGCACTTTTTTGGTGAGTGCCGTCATTCGTTTTTCTAACGATTCCATATCCGAAATCATTAACTCTGTCTCAACCGTATCTGCATCACGCACAGGGTCCACGCTGCCTTCAACATGGGTAATATCGTCATCTTCAAAGCATCGCAGTACATGTGCAATCGCATCAACCTCACGAATATTAGCCAGAAATTGATTGCCAAGACCTTCTCCTTGTGCGGCGCCTCGAACGAGCCCAGCAATATCAACAAATTCAAGCTGCGTTGGCAGAATTTGTGCTGAGCTTGCAAGCTCTGCTAGCTTATCAAGGCGTGTGTCTGGAACAGCAACCCTACCCGTATTTGGCTCGATTGTGCAAAAAGGGTAGTTGGCTGCTTCTGCTGCTGCTGTCTTTGTCAGCGCATTAAACAGGGTAGATTTTCCAACATTCGGCAGTCCAACAATTCCGCAATTAAATCCCATAATTTATGCTCCTGCCTGATAAAATATCTGTAGATGCCTGATGAGCAGGCACATGGTGCTAGTCATTATCTTCTGTTGTTGCTGCTGGTGCGGGTGCAAGATAGGCAACACGTGACATAAAGCTATTTGTATCCCCGCTGGCCAACAAGCCTGCTTCAGGTGTCATCGCTGTCAGGAGACTGTCAAGCCAGCCTGACTGTTCTGCTTTGGCAAAATCTTGCAGTACCCATTTATGAACATCTGATTTGCGTTCTGGCCGGCCAACGCCAAGACGTACACGCCAGTAATCTTGCGGGAGATGACGGTCAATATCCCGTAGCCCATTATGTCCTCCGTGACCGCCGCCTTGTTTGACACGAACTCGCCCAATGCCAAGGTCGATTTCATCATGAAATACAGTAATATCAGCTGGCGAAATTTTATAGTATCGCGCTGCCTCGGCTACCGGAAGGCCCGATTTATTCATAAAAGATTGTGGTTTCAAGGCAATTATTTTCTGGCTACCTATTCTACCTTCGCTTATGCAAAGGCCGCCTTTGGTCCGCCATTGTGAAAACCCATATTCTGAAGCAATTCGTTCCACCGCCATGAAGCCGATATTATGACGGTTCAGGCGATAGTCCGGTCCAGGATTTCCGAGGCCAACCCATAACATTATTTTAATCTCCGGTCCTTATCTCTTTGCTTGGTTCAGATAAGACCCAAAAAAAGAGGGCTGGAATTCCTGTCACAGGGCCGTGTTATGGCCACCCGTGACAGGAAAGATACAATGAATCGCCTGAGTAGCTTATTCTGTGCTTTCGCCTTCTTCAGCTGAAGCTTCTTCACCTGCCTCTTCATCTTCTTCGTCGAGGTTCTTAACACCGCCACCTGGTGACTGAAGTGTTGCAATCGTAAAGTCACGATCGGTAATCGTTGGTGTCGCATCGCCAGGCAGGTTCACTGCACTGATATGAATGGAATCACCAACATTTACGCCGCTTAGATCAATGACGATCTTTTCAGGAATATTGCCGGCAGGACAGTTCAGTTCAATTTCATGACGAACAATATTCAGAACACCGCCAATCTTGAGGCCTGGTGCCAAGCCTTCATTGATAAATTCAACCGGCACTGCCACAGCTACAGTAGACTGCTTACCCACACGCAGCATGTCCATGTGAAGCGGCTCGTCTGTAACCGGATGCATCTGAATGTCACGTGTCAAAACAGTTGCAACTGTTCCGTCAACATTGATGTCCAGAAGACGTCCAAAAATGCCTGGCTCGTGAATAATCTTGCGGATTACACGTGCTTCCAGCTCAATACTGAGCGGAGATTTTTTATCACCGTAAATAACGGCAGGGACCATGCCTGCGCGGCGTGCCGCACGGGCGGACCCCTTACCGACCCGAGTGCGCTCAATGGCGCTGATTTCAGTAGTTTCTGACATAACTAACCTTCCTGTTTGATGAAATAGATGTCAGCCTATGCCTCCAGGGGTGCATAGCTTGGCGCTCTTGATAGGCGCAGACGCGCAAAAATACAAGTTAAATTAGCAAGAATCGCGCTGAAAACGGCTTATTGGAAGAGGCTGGAGACTGATTTTTCCTGATGAATTCGTTTCATTGCTTCACCAAGCAGTGGTGCGATGGAAAGTTGGCGTATATTACGGGCAACTCGCATGGCTTCTGTTGCTTGAATCGAATCAGTTGTTACCAGTGAAGTCAAAGGTGAAGACGCAATCCGAGAAACAGCGCCGCCAGACAGAACGCCGTGCGTCACATAGGCATCAACACTTAATGCGCCCGAGTCCACGAGCGCTTTAGCGGCATTGCACAACGTGCCACCAGAATCAACAATATCATCAACCATGATACAGTGCCGTCCTGATACATCGCCGATAATATTCATCACTTCGGATACACCAGCGCGCGGGCGACGTTTATCGATAATAGCAAGGTCAACATTCAAACGGCGCGCAAGAGCCCGGGCGCGAACCACTCCGCCAACATCAGGAGACACAATCATCAGATTACCATTCTGATATTTCGCTTGAATATCATCAGTAAACACGGGCGCTGCGTAGAGATTGTCCGTGGGGATATCAAAAAAGCCCTGTATCTGGCCAGCATGAAGGTCAATTGTAAGGACCCTGTCTGCCCCAGCTGTGGTGATTAGATTTGCCAGAAGCTTTGCTGAAATAGGGGTGCGTGGACCTGACTTCCGATCTTGCCTAGCATAACCATAATAGGGAATAACTGCGGTAACACGGCGGGCTGAACCGCGGCGTAATGCATCAAGTGTGACAAGCAATTCCATTAAATTATCATTGGCTGGATAGGATGTTGATTGAACAACAAAAACATCCTCGCCGCGAACATTTTCATGTATTTCGACGAATACTTCCATATCCGCAAATCGGCGCACATCAGCTTGTGTAAGAGGGGTATCTAAATAGGCAGCGATCGCTTCAGCAAGTGGGTTGTTCGAGTTACCAGATATGATTTTCATAGGGAACTCACCTTTTTAGACCGGCCGCCATTTCTTGAAAGATAAACGTCCCTATCGTGATAACAAATGAGGGGGTGCGCATACAAGCTGAAAAAACGCAAAATGACTATATAAAAATGCATGATGCGAGCATGCCTATCGTTATCATCCCAAGAAATATCCATAAATGCGGCATTGTTTTTTCGTCTCTTTTTAGCGTTAGTTTTCAGAATAGTATGGAACACCTCAATTACAAACGCCCGATGATAGAAATTAATCGGCCTGAATCTGGTTCCTGCAGATGGGTTGCCCTGCGATGACTAAAAAAATACTCGGTTTCAGCATAGGTATCTTTTGACATAATATAGGCATTTTTTACACCAGCATATGCTGCACAGGAAAGAGCAAAACCGGGTAAGTCGAATAAATATTTATCAAGGTGGCTCGAATCGGGCTTAAGAAACCGTTCTGCTGTCGGATCAGCTGATAGAAGAGGTTCTGTTAATGCAGCAGACACCTGATAGCTTTGTTGGTGGATGGCTGGGCCGACAACCAGCTGAATATCACTGCGCGAGGCATGAAGACTACACATCGCATCAACTGTATTCTGAATGATGCCAGATACGGCGCCGCGCCAGCCAGCATGGCATGCCCCAACAATGCCGGTTTTAGGGCAAGCCATGAGAACAGGGGCACAATCAGCACTGAGAATGCCCAGTGCTATCCCGTGCTGATTGGTAACCAGCCCATCTGCTTCATGGCGGGTGGCGCAGTAGGGGCTGCCGGGGCTGTCGATAATAAGGCATCGCGCACTATGTGTTTGATAGAGCCCAACCAATGCGCCAGATTGAAACCCAAGGGCTTTTGTCACTGCTCTACGATTTGCTTCGGCATTGCTGAGGTCATCACCAGATCCAAGACCGCAATTCAAACTATCATAAAGACCAGATGAGATGCCGCCTTGCCGGGTGAAAAAGCCATGTGAGATGCCATCTTGCTGAAGTGCGTTATGTGCAAAATAAGCAGGGCCATTATCGGAAAGATGAAACTGTGTGCGCATAAGTTATGTTATTCCTTGAGAGCAAAGCGAGGCAAAGCCAGGCGGTGTGCCATCCCCGTCTGGGACCAGCAAGGCTACTTTGAACAGACCACCCATATGTGCTGGTGAAATTAATCGGTCAATAGCGGCAAGTAAGGTCCTGTCGCCTTCAGGGTCAGCGGCATCGCGCAAGCGTTCGGCCCGCTCCATGATGCCGAGCTCAGTCAGGAAGCTGCCTTGTTCCACAGGCCCGACAAGGCGCGCTCCAGCATTATCTGCACAGCGTTTCAGCGCCGCAAAATCAACAAGATGGGTGATGTCGCTCTGGCCCGGTGCTGACAGGAAGGGAACCGGCTTATGGTCGCGAAGCGCCTGAATGGTATCGCCCTGATTTGTAGATTTGCCATAATCACAAATCAGAAGACCACCCCCGAACTGGGCAATATGTCGAGCAAGCAGGCTCATGGCATCTTCTGCTGCAGGGCTTATCTCGCAAATTGTTCCAGCCACAGGTGTTTCTGGCAAGTATGCAGGGCAGTCCGCGGCTAAAAGAGGCGCACCTGATTCGAGGCAAAAGGGGTTCTGCACATCCGTGCTTGCCGTAACAAGACGCCAGCGCCAGTCAGTGCCGTCAAATATTATCTGCGACGTGCCAAGCGCATCAAAAAATTCATTGGCCACACCATAAAGAGAGCGGGGCGGGATATCATCTAATGTGCTCATGAAGCTGACAGGCTGAGCAATTTTTTCTGTAATCAGTGTCTGGAAAAGGGAGCTTGTCTCGAGAAGGTGGATATCAGCTTTATCAAGCGCCGGACTTATCTTAGTAAAACTGCGTTTCAGATCACTCAGTAATGTGCCGCGTCCTGGACCTGCTTCGAATAATATTGCTGTCTCATGAGTGGGTGATAGTGATTCAAGATAGGCAAGAAAAGCGGCAATGATTTCACCGAAGAGCTGACTAATTTCTGGCGCAGTTGTAAAGTCGCCCTCTGCGCCTAGCCTGTCTTTACTGCCATAATAAACAGCCGCAGATTTCTGAATGAAAATGTCAGTCTGGATCGGGCCAAACCGTGATAACTCATCATGAAGCTGGCGAATGAACATATCTGGGGCAGTATGCTGTTCCATCATTTGTTGCGTACAATGATAAGAAGGCACAGACCAAAAAGAACCATTGGCAGTGAGAGAAGCTGCCCCATGGAAATGCCAGCTTGACCCAACGCAAACAGAAAGCCGAGATGGGCATCTGGTTCCCGCACAAATTCAATTACCATTCGTGCAAGGCCATAGCCAATCATGAATACAGCAATCAGAATGCCATGCGGGCGTGTCGCCGTTCGGTTGGCAGACAGTCGCCGGTCAATGAAAAACAGAATAGCAAACAGAACAAGGCCTTCAAGAAAGGCTTCGTAGAGTTGGCTTGGATGGCGTGGTAATGGCCCGCCACTAGGAAAAATAATGCCAAGGGGGTGTTCTGTAACCCGGCCATAAAGCTCACCATTAATGAAGTTTGCAAGCCGGCCAAAAAATAATCCAATAGGGGCAACAAAGGCAACCTGATCACCCACTGCCAAGACAGGAATTCTATTGCGGACGGCGAAAAATAATACAGCCAATACAACGCCTATTAAGCCGCCATGAAAGGCCATGCCGCCTTCCCATACTTTTAAAATGGCAGACGGGTGTGCGGCAAAATAGGAAAGATTATAAAATAATACATAGCCAATCCGTCCCCCAAGCAGGATCCCAAGTAAGGATAGATTCAGGAGAAAATCGAGTTGTACCTGCGAGAAGGGAGCGCATCCGGCGGTAATGCGCCGACGCAACAAGGCCCAACCAAGAAGCAAGCCAGCAATATAAGCAAGCGCATACCAGCGCACAGCCACTGGGCCAATCGAAATTGCAATAGGATCAATGTGCGGAAAAGAGAAGAGCGGGTCCGTCATCTCATGGCCCTTTCAGCATACTTAATAGACGTAATACCATGGTAACGGGAAAAATCTATGAAGACCATTGCTCTTCTGCGTTTGCAGGCCTATTTTTTACAATTAGTGGTGAACACTCACTACTGGTTGTGTGCATTTGTGAATCTCTTCAGAAAGGGAGTGAAGACCATGAAACCGCGTCCGGATATTTTTGGTGACCTTGCAACAATGGCAAATGGGGCCGCATCTGCGCTTGGAAGCCTGCGTGAAGAGTTCGACACAATGAAAAAAGGCCGTCAGGAACGTGGCCAAAATGCCGCAGGGATTGTAACGCGCGAGGAATTTGATGCGCTGATGACACGTCTTGAAGCTCTTGCCCAGCGAATCGCTTTCTTGGAGGCTGCACAGCAAGCCCCCCAGGCAAAGCCAAAACCAGCTGCCAAAAGACAAGCAAAAGCGAAAAAAGATAGCTAGGTTTGGGTGGTGTAAAACTACCTGCAAAACTGCCGAAAAATACTGGTTATCCACAAGACCTAGTAGGTTAAAGGTAGCCTACCCTCAAAATATTGTGTTGTCGGGGCGCTGTGATTTTGCCATTCTGTTTTCGTGATAAAGGGTCTGTCCGCAGAGCTGATATCAGAACCCTGAAACACCTTATTAGTGGCTTCTTTCGCTATGGCAGTTATCCGTACATCCGCTCTTACTCAGCAGGCCGAGGAACAGCTTGGGCATCCGGTTGATCTTGTCTCGTGCTTTGCCGCGCGGCAAGAGTGGTATGTGCGCCGGACAGACAGAAATATGCTCATCGCAGATGTCCCCGGTCACTGGTCGAATTATCACCTTCAGGTAACATGGCAGGATTATAATGAAACCCTGCGGCTTGATTGTGGGCTTGAATTACCTGTTGATGATGGGGCATTCCAGCGGCTGGCGCTGGTCATATGCCTGTTAAATCAGCATCTATTTCTCGGTCATTTTGTGATTGCGCCTGATACAGGTGCCGTTGAGCTAAGCTATACGCTGCCGCTTCGCGGGGCAGGCGGCGCAACACCTGAACAGATTGAAGATGTTATTGATATCCTGCTTGGCCAGTGTGAACAGGCGTTTCCGGCCTTGCTTCATGCGCTCGAAAATGAGGGCCCGCCGTCACGCGCTTCCCAGCTTGTCATGATGCCAACTCTCGGTCAGGCCTAACACCGATTTACCGTTTGACGGCGCTTTTTGATTATTTTTAAGGTGGCGCGAGATTTACTCGCTTGATAGCTACCAATTCTGTTTATGTCTTAGCCCCTCTCTATCGTTTTTTCTGATGCTCTGTCATAGTGGGGTACAGGAATTTATGACCAGCGGCGAGGAGCGTTTGTGATGCCTGAAAATGTAATGAAACTCTGCCTTATTGGCTGCGGTAAGATGGGACATGCGATGTTGACTGGCTGGCTTGGCCTTGAGGATATACAAGCAGAGATTTCTGTGATTGATCCTGCCCATGATACGGCGCAGGCGCTCTTTTCAACACCATCAGTTGGTTTGCGCTACTATCACTCAGTGGCGGAACTACCGGCTGGCTATTGTGCCGATATCGCTATTCTGGCTGTCAAGCCGCAGATTATGGATAACGTTCTGCCGCAGGTAGCAGCAATAGGCGACAGCGCGACGGGATGGATAAGCATTGCGGCGGGTATTTCAACAACTGGTCTTGGGCAGCATCTGGGTGTTGATGCGCGGCTCATGCGTGCCATGCCCAATACGCCAGCCGCAATTGGGCGCGGGGTTACAGCGCTTTACTGTACGGAGACTGTTTCCGCGGCTCAAAAGGAGCGTGCAGAGGCGTTGCTTCGGGCCTGCGGTGATGTTGTACATATTGATGATGAGCTAATGATGGATGCGGTGACAGCTGTATCGGGGTCGGGGCCAGCTTATGTGTTTTTACTCGCCGAGGTCATGGCAGCTGCAGGGCGTAAGCTTGGCTTGCCAGCGAATGTCGCAGACCGTCTTGCCCGTCAGACTGTTGCTGGATCGGGTGCGCTTCTAGCAGCAGAGACAGCTCCCGCTTCCCAACTTCGGGTGAATGTTACATCAGAGGGCGGCACGACAGCGGCGGCGCTCGGTGTGCTCATGGCTGAGGGGGGTATGTCAGCCTTGTTCGATACAGCTCTTGAGGCCGCGGCTCTCCGGGCACAGGAGCTTGATGGGAGTCGCAGGTAGGGCGCACTCTTGTCAGAGTGGTTTGCGCCTCTATGTGAAGGAGATATCAGTAATTGGTTGTGAGGGATAGGATGTCTTTTGATGAACGCCGTGGCCAGCTTGTTGAGGCTTTATGGTCTGCTTTGCAGGAACGGCCTTTTGCTGAATTATCGCTTGAGATGCTAGCGGGTGACGCAGGCAGTGAAGGGCAGGAACATCTGGCTGCTGGCTCTGATATGGCTGGTCTTGCTGATATGACAGACCTTGCCTGTGTTGCTATCGCGATGGTTGATGAGCAAGCCCTTGCTGAGATGGCGGATGATTTTCAAGATGCAGGTGATGCCTCCGTCCAAGAAAAGCTGGTTGAAGGTCTCATTCACAGGTTTGAGACCTTTACACCACTAAAGCCTCAGATGCAGGCTTTGCATCTTGCTTGTATGGGTAATCCAATATTGGGCATGGCTCTTGGTTATCAACTTCTACGCGCGATTGACCGTTTGCTCCGGCTCTGCGGTGATGATAGTTCAGGCATTAAGCGTATGTTAAGGGTCAAAGGTGTCTGCGCTGTGGTGATGCGGGTGCGTTCAACCTGGATGGCTGATGAAACAGCAGATCTGTCCCGGACCCTTAAACAAATCGACAGTGAGCTTGAAAGAGCCCGTGAATGGGCGGTAAGTTTGAACGTTCTTCAACAGGACGAGGGCCGGCCGCAGCATGACTGATGATCATAATAAAACACTGGCAACATTTGACGAGTTCCTAAAAATCGATATTCGTGTCGGACGGGTTGTCGAAGCCGCACCGTTTCCTGAAGCTCGCAAGCCTGCGCTTAAGCTGGTGATTGATTTCGGCACGGATATTGGCTTGAAAAAATCATCAGCTCAAATTAGTGAACATTATAATGAAGCTTCTCTTGTTGGCAGGCAGGTAATGGCTGTGGTGAATTTTCCGCCGCGCCAAATCGGGCCATTTATGTCTGAAGTATTAACGCTCGGGCTGTCGGACGAGGACGGCCATATTATTCTTATCGGTCCTGACAGCAACGTGCCAGACGGGCAGCGCCTTCATTAAGCGGTATTACTTATTCAAGAAGAAGCAGGGATACTAGACAGGTAGTTTGACAAGGACACGCAAGCCGCCTTGCGGTGATGTATCCAGAATAAGCTCGCCGCCATGACCCGCAATAATATCAGCGGCAATGGCAAGACCAAGGCCTGTACCGCCCGTGCCGCGATTGCGCGAGGCTTCGAGACGGACAAAAGGCCGTAAAGCTTGTTCACGCAAATCAGGCTCAATGCCGGGACCATCATCATCAACAAAAATATTAATCACATCATTTTTGAATTTCACTCTGACTTCGCTTTTATCAGCATAGCGCACAGCATTTGCGATAAGATTATCAAGGGCCCGCTTCATCGCGACAGCTCGAATTGGAAACAGAGGAACAGGGGTGTCAGGCAGGGTAAAGGTGACCTGCCCCGGATTGCTTTTCTGATAGCCTGAAACCATCAAAATGAGCATATCACCCAGTGAGGTAGACACAGCATGTTCTTCGCCCTCCCCTCTGGCAAAAGCAAGATAGCCGTCAATCATGCTCTCCAGCTCAACCACATCATTTTCAAGTGCATCAACATCATCTGTTCGTGTCATCATGGCTAGTTGCAGGCGCATACGTGTCAATGGCGTGCGTAAATCATGGCTCACACCGGCTAGCATAGAGGTGCGTTCGGTCAATTGGCGATTAATTCTATGACGCATTGACTGGAAGGCGCGCCCTGCGAGCCTTACTTCGCGCGCGCCGCTTAGTTGCCAGTCATCTGTCTGGCGGCCAAGCCCTAATTGGCGCGCAGCATTTGCAAGTTGCCGGATAGGACGCACCTGTCCTTGAAGGAATAACAGCGCGACACAAAATAGGATCAGCGAGCTGCCAATCGTCCATCCAAGGAAGGTCCAGCTTGTTGAGCTAAAGAGACGTTTTCGCCCGGCATAGATACGCAGCACACCTGTGCCAAGCTGTATATCAACTGAAATCAGATCTTCATCAGTCGTAAGGTCTGCTGACCAGGGAAATTCGATACGACTATTCAAAGTTTCCGATAGCGCAATATAGGCATAGAATGAGCGGTCAATTTCTGGGTTCTCAGGCGGCAGAATCGCGTCTGGGGTAAATGATAGGCTGAAGCCAAAATAACGCCTTGCTAGCATTTGAAGGGCGGGAATTTCATCCATTGTAGGCGTTGCGCCAGCTTGCGAGACGATATAGGAAATCTCTCCAGAAAGGCTGTAGGCCATATGACGGGTTACCGAGTCCCAGTGCCGCTCGTAAAAAATAAAAACCGTAATACATTGCACAAGCAACATCGGCACCAGAATAATTGCAAGCATTCTGGCAAACAGGGTTTTGGGCATATAGTTTCGTAACTGCATTTGACTGCGCCCTTTAGCGGGTCGTCCCATGACGACCTAATTAGTTTTTAGCATCCAGCCTTTGCCGCGCACTGTCTGAAGCATTACAGGATAGCGTGGGTCAACTTCAAGCTTAGTGCGCAGTCGTGCAACAGCCACATCAATTGACCGTCCTTGCATGCGACCGTCCAGAAGCTGGGCAATTTCGTCACGGCTCACTATCTGATTAGCTGATTGTGAAAAACAGGATAGTAAATCTTGCTCGGCCGTTGTGATATGAATGCGACGCCCATTTTCGGTAAGTATATTGCTGTCCAGATTAAGAGAGAAGGGGCCGAATTGAATGTCAGATGAGGAACTGACGTCAATTTGGCGGTCTAAAATCCGAGAAATTCTTAAGATGAGTTCGCGTGGCTCAAATGGTTTTGCAATATAATCATCAGCGCCTGCTTCAAGTCCTTCTATCCGATTTTCTGTTTCGGACAGAGCTGTTAGAAATAATGCAGGAATATTTGCTGCCGGCCTAATGGATGCAAGAAATTCAACGCCAGTCTCGCCAGGCATCATAACGTCTATGACCAGCAAGTCGAAATGCATGACCTTCATATAGTCACGTGCTTCTGCGGCACTATTTGCACCGGTAACTCTGAACCCACTTTCTTCTAGGAAACGACCTAATAGCTCGCGCAATCTCTCATCATCATCAATGACAAGAATATGAGCTGGCTCTGACATCGGCATGCCTAATCTATTCTATCTGGGTGGACAGCCCGAAGATGGCTGCGGGTATCATCATCAAGCAAGCTTGTTAGAATTTGCTGAAAACCGTCAACAGCATCAATGCCGCGATCTGAATAGGCGCGGGCAAAGCGGTTGCATTGCAGGTCTGTCAGCTTCTTCTCAAGCGATGCCCCTTTATCGGTAAGATGAAGCAGGCGTTGGCGTCTGTCGCGTGGCCCTGTTTCTTGAATGATATAATTCTCATCAATGAGATGAGAGAGTACCCGAGACAGACTTTGTTTTGTAATATGCAGAATGGCAAGCAGGTCACTTACTGTGATGCCTGGCTGGCGACCCACAAAATATATCACTCGGTGATGTGCACGGCCAAGATCAAGGTCAGACAGCAATTCATCAGCTTCATAAGTGAAGTCACGATAGGCAAAAAACAGTAACTCAATGGCCCTGCGTAATTCCTGTCGGCGCAGGAACAGCCCCTTTTCACGGGATGAGGACGTTCCGGACTGTTTCTGTGGTAAAACTATGTCAGTCATGTTGACCGATAATACTGATCCTGATAGGGAAATAAAGACGAATATAAAAAAATCTGGCTTTTAATCCAAATAAAAAAATAAATTGCGGGGCCTCGCTTTTGCTATTTTAGTCGGCGAAGAGACCGTTGGAGGAAAAAATGGCATTAATTCCGTTCGATGATCGTGATGGTCTCATCTGGATGAATGGTGAGATGATACCATGGCGCGATGCACGCACCCACTCTCTTACCCACGCCCTGCATTATGCCAGTCAGGTTTTTGAAGGCGAGCGAGCTTACGGTGGCAAGATTTTTAAAAGTCGTGAACATACAGAACGGCTCCGCGCTTCTTGCCAGTATTTAGATTTTGATCTGCCGCTGGGCAATGAAGAATTTGATGCGATTAAAGCGCAGGTTCTCAATGCTAACGATATTTCTGATGGTTATGTGCGGGCTTTTTGCTGGCGTGGTTCTGAAATGATGGCGATTTCTGCGCAAGACACCACAATTCATGTTGCCGTCGCAGCATGGCAATGGCCTAGCTATTTCGACCCCGAAACAAAGATGAAGGGTATCACACTTGATATTGCTGACTGGAAACGTCCATCAGCAGAATCAGCACCTGTACATGCAAAAGCAGCTGGCCTTTACATGATTTGTACCTTGTCAAAGCATGCTGCTGAGAAAAAAGGATTCCAAGACGCGCTGATGCTTGATTATCGGGGCTATGTTGCCGAAGCAACAGGGGCAAATGTCTTTTTTCTGATGGATGATGATAAACTTCACACGCCGCTTGCAGATTGCTTTTTGAACGGTATCACGCGTCAGACAGTTATCGGGCTTGCCAAAGATGTGGGCATAGAGGTGGTTGAACGCCATATCAAGCCAGAAGAAATGGCTCAAGCTACTGAGTGTTTCCTTACTGGGACAGCAGCCGAAGTAACACCTGTATCACAGATTCAGGATTATTCTTTCACGCCAGGTAACACAACACGTAT
>CATISA010000116.1 GCA_949529445.1 Alphaproteobacteria bacterium UBA4588 | reverse complement strand
GCTTCGGGGGACTCAAAATCGAGTATAGCTGTAAGCTTATTGTCATCTTCCTTTTCGGTACCTGCAAAAACAAGCTTCGCTCCAAGCGCATTTAAAGTAGCCTCATTCTCATGAAACATGTCTTTCCAGGGCTTCAAGCCACGTGACAGGTCTTGAGTAAGCTTTACCATCATAATAAATTTTCCCTTTTTATGAATTGTGACTGGACTAGTCACAACGAAACTTCATTATCAAAGATGTTCCAAAAAAATCTTTTACTTAATTTAAACTACTTTTCAATTTAGTAGGGTTTGGTTGAGTTATTCTCCATGCTCGGTATAGCCAATTTTGATTTGAGAGAAAAACTATGAATCAAATGATTAAATTAAACATAACATCCAAGGCCAAAAGCTATTGTCCAATGTCCTCAGCTGCCGCGGTGATTGCAGATCACTGGTCAGTAATCATTCTTCGAGATATTGTTTTTTGTAACCAAAGAACCTTTAATTCGATTTTGATGATTTATAATTTGTCGATTTTCACGGGACGTTAGTTTAGTTAATTTTTTCCGGTGATAGTGAAATTTGAACGATTTCATTCTGGGTTCCCAGCCTCATCCTTGGTCCCCATGTACCGCTACCAGACGATACATATAGGTTAGAGTTCAGCCGTCTATAAATCCCATAAACATTCGAGAACTGCAGTCTTACTAGGAAGTTGAAAGGAAATATTTGACCATTATGTGTGTGTCCAGAAAGCATCAAATCTGCACCTTCTGGAGCGCTGTTCCATATCGATGGCTGATGAACCATCACCACATTAAATTTGTTCTCCTTGACCAGACTTTCCGCCATTTCAGATTGTATTTTGCGAGATTGATTATCGCTTATTCCAATGATGTTTAGTTCATCAATAATTATTCCCTGGTTATCCAGACATTTAATATTGTAGTCGATAAGTTTGGCAATTTTATCCAAATGATTTTTGACATAATATTCATGGTTCCCGGTTACAAACAGAATCGGTTTTTGGATTGTTTTGAGAGGCTCCAAATCTTCAGCTTCAAAAGCGCTTGAGTCAAATAAATCACCACCAATCAAAAGACAATCGTAGGTTAGCCCATTTATTTTTTCACAAATTCCCTCCAAATGGCTCTTTGGGTTTGAGCCTAAATGAATGTCGCTGATGAATATAATATTGTGGGGGTTTTTTATTTTAGGCGACGAGAAGTGGATGTGCTTAAGATGAATTTTCCGTCCGTTAAGAATGCTTTTGAAACAGGTAAAGACAAATAAAATTAGGCACCCTAAACCGATTTCAAGAGTAAATTTGGGAGCAATCATTGAAGCTATTAGACCTATATTAAATAGGCAAAAACCAATGAAACCCAAACCCATCCCATAGTAGATAAAACCTCTTAGAAGTCTGGATGTTGAATGTGTTCTGAAATATAAAAAAGCCGCCGACGCAATTATCACTGTTGGGATAAACGATAAGGGTTCGATAATTTTACTATCGAACAATAAGTAACGAAGGAGGTTTATAGGGTAAATATAGATGAAAAAACTGAGTGCTAAAATGATAAGGGCAAATATAAAATTTCTCATGTAAAATCATACCTGCATGTATAAAAAAATAGACCTATATCTATGTGCAAAAGTCATTAGCTATTTATGGAGAAATGGCGCGCTCGAGAGGATTCGAACCCCTGACCCCTAGATTCGTAGTCTAGTGCTCTATCCAGCTGAGCTACGAGCGCGTAAAAGAGCGGTAGAGTTACATCAAAATCTTGGCTTGCGTCAAGGCTTTGTTGGAGAGAAATAAAACTACCCTCTGGACACACAGCGCTATTTTTCGTTATCGAGATACCATCAACGATTAGCAGGAGCTAGAACTGTATGGCAAACGAATATGATGAAAATAAAAATTTTCCAGTTTCATGGGAAGAGTTGCACAGAAATTCAAAAGCACTTGCATGGCGCCTACTTGAGATAAGCCCGTTCAGCGGAATTGTTGCCGTGACCAGGGGCGGGCTTGTGCCGGCTGCTATCGTTGCGCGTGAACTTGAAATCAGACTTATCGAGACAGCGTGCCTCGCATCATATCAAGAAAAGTCCCGCAGTGAGGTGAAAATTTTGAAGCCAGCTTCTATGGCAGAAGATGGAGATGGGTGGCTTATTATAGATGATTTGGTTGACACAGGTGAAACCGGCAAGGTTTTGCGCCAGATGATGCCAAAGGCACATTTTGCAACTGTTTATGCCAAACCATCTGGCCGGTCAGTTGTTGATACGTACATAACCGAGGTATCGCAGGATACGTGGATATTTTTCCCATGGGATCTGGAGCCAAAGCCCTCTGTTCCGATCATGGGTCGACGCGGCTAATATCTCTGGTCATGATGAACATTTTAGCCTGGGTCCATTTTCTTTTGGTTACGGATAGGCTGCTTTAAATAGAGCATGATAAACAGATTGACAAATAAGGGCAGGAACCGTAAAACAACGCCCTTACTTTACTTTTCAATTACCGTAAAGGAGCGTTCACGATGAAACGCACCTATCAGCCAAGTGTTCTTGTCCGCAAACGCCGTCATGGTTTCCGCTCACGTATGGCCACTGTTGGCGGTCGCCGTGTTATCCGTGCACGCCGTGCGAAGGGCCGCGCTCGCCTTTCTGCGTAACAACCGTCTAGACATGCTGTTCTGACGGTGGTGGTCGTTATAGGCCACCGTACAGTGAATAGTATTAGGTCTGGATGTGACCGTCAGCTATGATGAAGCGCCTGGCCCGTCTAACAAGATGAAGGCTGGCATGACGAATCAGACTCTTTTCTTAAACCGTGGTGACCGCCGCCTGAGTGCTTCAGGCCCGCTTTTTATGATTCGGGCGCGCCGTGATTTTCTGCGGGCTCAGTCACAGGGGGTAAAGCGCGTCACGCCTGGTTTTGTTTTGCATATATTTGAACGGCGTAATGCGGACTTGTTCGCGACAGCGGCACCACGAGCGGGATTTACAGCATCGAAAAAAGTCGGCGGCGCTGTTCAGCGGAATCTTGCAAAGCGCCGTATGCGTGCGCTGATGCGTGATATCATAGCACCTGAGGCACGCCAGCATTATGATTATGTAATTGTGGCACGGGTACAAATTGTAACACGCGCCTATACGCTGCTTGAAAAAGACATAAAAGAGGCTCTTAGCTGCCTTTACATAACGCTTGATGGCGCTGGTGAAAAAGATCAGGCAACAGATGGCCAGAAAAAAGAAGGCCAAAAAAAAGATCGTAAGATAGGAGACGCAGATTGAAGGCAAACTTATCTCCGCTCGGGCCATTGGCGGCCCTGTTTGTTGCGCTGATTAAGGGGTATCAGATCCTTATTTCTCCGTTTTTTGGTGCTAAATGTCGATATTTGCCGAGCTGTTCTGAATATGCAACAGATGCAATTGGTAAATATGGACCGTTGCGCGGCGCTCTCTTAGCCGTTAAACGTATTCTGCGGTGTCATCCATGGGGTGGATCTGGATATGATCCCCTGCCATAAGTGAGGGCTCTGCACAGGAATGATACCTTAAATGGTCAGAGGCCATTTATTCTATTACAAAAACAACTGACATGTCCCCGCCAAAAGAAGTGAAATATAATGACGCCTGAAACCAAAAATCTCATCGCTGCAATGTCTTTATCGCTAGCTATTCTGATTGGCTGGCAACTATATTTTGTCGAACCACAATTAGAAGCCGAACGTGCAGCAGCCCAGCTTGCCGCTCAGCAAGTTGCTGAACAACAGCCTGTGCGATCAGGTGGGTTGAATGCAGATGGTACGCCGAGACTTGCCTCTGATGCTGCTGAAGCGCCCGAGACTGATAATCAGGATATAGATAAAGGCACGCGTCTTGTAATTGATGGCCCTCTCATCGCAGGAAGCATCTCAACCATGGGCGCGCGTCTTGATGACATTGTCCTGACATCTTATTTCGAAACCCAAGAAGAGGGTTCACCGCCAATTAAATTATTACTACCATTTGATAGTGAGCAGCCCTATTTTGCTGAATTTGGCTGGGTGGCCGATGGGACGTCAGATATTGCGCTACCGCAGGCAGATACAATTTGGACCGCGGCAAGTTCTACTGCGACACCGTCAAGCCCGCTTGTCCTGAAGTGGGATAATGGCGACGGCTTTATCTTCCAACGCGAAATTCGTATTGGCCAAGATTACATGATCACGGTTACTGATTCGGTATCATCGACAGCACAGACAGCTGTGACACTAAACTCATATAGTCTTATTCGGCGTCATGGGACGCCCTCAACCGATGGATTATATATCCTGCATGAAGGGCCGCTTGGTGTATTTGATAGCACGCTGAATGAAGAGGATTATGACAGCCTGCAGGATGCTGGTAGTGGTGGGCTTAGCTATAGCCCTCAAGAAGCTGGCGGTTGGGTTGGCATTACAGATAAATATTGGCTGGCTGCTCTGATACCTGACCAGTCTAACCTTCATAGTTTCGGGATGCGTTATCTTGCCGGACAGGGTGACAGGTATCAAACAGATATTCTGGGTGCAGGTCAGACGTTGGCGCCTGGTCAAACAATTTCTACCACAACATCGTTATTTGCCGGTGCCAAGAAGGTAACGTTGCTAGATAAATATGCTGATGAGCTTGGTATTAAGAATTTTGACCTTGCCATTGATTTTGGCTGGTTCTACTTCCTGACGAAGCCGTTCTTTTACGCGATAAACTGGCTCTATGGAATGCTCGGTAATTTTGGGTTGGCGATTATCGCCTTTACAGGCTTGATGCGGTTGGTGCTGTTCCCACTAGCAAATAAATCCTATCGGTCTATGGGCAAGATGCGGGAATTATCACCGAAGATTAAGAAAATGCGTGAAGATTTTGGGGATGATCGCGCAAAGCTTAATCAGGAAATGATGGCTCTTTATAAAACTGAAAAAGTTAATCCAGCCGCTGGTTGCCTGCCAATTCTTCTACAAATCCCTATTTTCTTTGCTCTTTATAAGGTGCTTTATGTGTCTCTGGAGATGCGTCATGCCCCCTTCTATGGCTGGATTAATGATCTATCGGCTGTTGACCCAACTTCTATTTTCAATTTGTTTGGTCTGCTTCCCTATTCGGTGGATATGCTTCCAAGCTTCTTGGCGATTGGCATCTGGCCGATTCTGATGGGAATATCAATGGCTATTCAGATGCGTTTGAACCCTCCACCACCTGACCCGATTCAGGCAAAAATTTTCCAGTATATGCCAATTTTCTTCACTTTCCTTCTGGCAGGATTCCCGGCGGGACTTGTGATTTATTGGACATCAAACAATGTGCTGTCGATTACCCAGCAGTGGTGGATTACGTCATCGATGAAAAAATCCAAAAGCTGATTTGTTAATGTGATGAGTGATGTTGAACATGATGACGCAGAATTAGAAGCTGGCAGATTATTGTTTGCGGGGAACTGTACCTTTATTGCAGCCTCCAATTCCCTAACAAATCTGCCGCCAATAAGTCTGCCTGAAATTGCCTTTGCCGGGCGCTCCAATGTCGGAAAATCATCACTGGTCAATGCGCTGACAGGCCGCAATACCCTTGCCCGGACATCACAGACGCCAGGGCGTACCCGTCAGCTTATCTTCTTTGCTCTTGCGAACAGGATTAATCTGGTCGATTTACCGGGCTACGGATATGCCAAGGCGCCGAAAACAGATATTAAATCATGGACCGGTCTCACCCGCCGCTTTCTATCTGGTCGCCAGAGCCTGCAACGTATGATGCTGTTGATTGACAGCCGACGCGGCATTGGTCCGGGCGACAAAGAAATGATGAAATTGATGGATGATGCAGCGGTATCTTGGGCTGTTGTTCTCACCAAGATGGACAAGCTTAAGCAATCCGAAAAAGCGGCTCTTATCAGCAAAACAGAAGCAGATATCAGTCGTCATGTTGCCGCCTACCCCAAAGTATGGGCAACATCATCAGAAACAGGAGATGGGATTCCGGCCCTGCGTGCGCATATCGCAAGCCTCGCAATACCAACTTAGACCCTGCATTGTTCTAAACATTGCATAGACTGGGTCTGGGTCTAGTCTAGACAAGACGCCACCTTCATTCTATCACTCAAAGATGCGTGAGATGTATAGCTCAGACAAGCAAGGCCAACGGTAGGAGACAGGGATGACAATATCACAGAATTGGCATGAAAAAGCTGGAGTTCTTATTGAGGCCCTTCCTTATATGCGCCGCTATGCTGGTTGCTCTGTGCTGGTGAAATTTGGCGGGCACGCCATGGGTGAGCAGGAATATGTGAATGCTTTTGCAGCCGATATGATGCTTCTGCGTCAGGTGGGAACGCGGCCTATTATTGTGCATGGCGGTGGCCCGCAAATTGGCAAAATGCTGGAAAAGCTAAACATTGAAACAAATTTTGTGAACGGGCTCAGGGTTACGGATGAAGCAACAATATCTGTTGTTGAAATGGTGCTTGCCGGCGCCATCAATAAATCTCTTGTGGCCTCAATTAATGCTACGGGCGGATGTGCTGTTGGGCTGTCTGGCAAAGATGGTAATCTCATCACGGCTACAAAGCTGGCATCACATTCTGAGAATGAAGAAAAAACGATTGATCTAGGTTTCGTGGGCAAGCCTGAGACAGTTAATACAGCTGTGATAGAGGCGCTGATGGGAGCAGAAATGATCCCTGTTGTTGCACCTATTGGTCTTGGCATTGATGGCCATACCTATAATATTAATGCAGATACTGCTGCAGGCGCGCTTGCGGGTGCGATTGGGGCAACAAGACTTCTGATGCTTACTGATGTGGCGGGCGTCAAAGGTGCTGATGGAAATGTTATCTCGCATCTGACTGTGTCTGAGGCGCGGGCACTGATCACGGATGGAACAGTGTATGGCGGGATGATTCCAAAAGTCGAAACATGCATTGATGCTGTAGAAACAGGCGCTGAAGCGGCTGTGATTCTTGATGGTCGTGCCCCTCATGCTGTTCTGGTTGAACTTTTTACCGAACATGGGATTGGCACGCTTATCACACAAGACTAGCATAAAAGAGTTATTATAGCGTCGGCAGGAATTTCCTATTAGCCTATGCTTTTTTCATAGAAGGTGATGTATGTCTTTGGGTAGTTCATTAACAGTAAAAAAAGACCTGAATAAATTTGATAGCGATAGTATCACTGACTGGGTGTTTGATCTTGATAATACGATTTATCCCGCAAATTCTAGTCTCTTTCCCCGGGTTGCTGAGCGGATGACATCTTTCATTGCTAATCATTTTCACATTGATCAGGCTGAAGCGGCTGAACTAAAAACAAGGCTGTTTCGCCAATATGGGACGACCATGCATGGGCTGATGCGCGAATATGATATGGAACCTGACGAGTTTCTATTTTATGTGCATGAGATCGATTTATCGGATGTGTCTTATGATAAAGACCTTGATGACGGGCTCGGGGCATTGTCAGGGCGTAAACATATTTATACAAATGGCACGGTCAGGCATGCTGAACGGATTTTAACAGCCTATGGGATTCGGCATCATTTTGATCATATTTACGATATTGTTGCTTCTGAACATACACCAAAGCCAGACCCACGGCCATATGAGCATTTTATCGCGCAGGCAGGTATTATTCCAGATAGGGCTGTGATGATTGAAGATATGGCCCGCAATCTTAAGCCAGCGGCTGAACTTGGCATGAAGACTGTTTGGTTAGTAAGCAGCCATGATTGGGCAGCTACAGGTGCCGAGGAGGCTTATGTTCATTTCATTGCTGATGATGTGAAACAGTTTCTGGCATCTCAGCAGCCAACGCGCTAGATAAGAACAGGAACGACCTCATTTCGGCATCATGATGCCGCACGACTATTTAAGGAGACCGCCACGATGGATTTAACTTCTCTTGAAACCGCCATTAATACTGCGTTTGATGCGCGTGACACCATCACTAGCAATTCTAAAGGCGTGGTAAGGGATGCTGTTACTGAAGCGCTTTATTTGCTGGATAGCGGTGAGGCCCGCGTTGCCACGCCAACTGGCGGACATCAATGGCATGTGAATCAGTGGCTGAAGAAAGCTGTTTTGCTGTCATTTCGCTTGAACGACATGGTTGTTATGCCGGGTGGTGCATCCCATCCGGATGCTGGCGACTCAGTCTGGTGGGATAAGGTTCCGTTGAAGTTTTCTGGTTGGGATGCTGCCCGGTTTTCTGCTGCCGGCTTCCGTGCTGTTCCAGGTGCAATTGTTCGGCACTCTGCTTTTATTGCGCCATCAGTTGTTCTGATGCCAAGTTTTGTGAATCTGGGCGCCTATGTTGATGAAGGTACAATGGTTGATACATGGGCAACTGTTGGGTCATGTGTGCAAATTGGTAAGAATGTTCATCTTTCCGGTGGTGCAGGTATTGGCGGTGTTCTCGAGCCGCTTCAGGCAGGCCCTGTCATTATCGAAGATGATTGTTTTATTGGCGCCCGCTCAGAAGTCGTTGAAGGGGTGGTTGTCGAACAAGGGGCTGTACTGTCGATGGGTGTCTTTATTGGTGCCTCAACCAAGATTGTAAATCGCGAAACAGGCGAAATTCATATTGGCCGTGTGCCGGCTTATTCTGTGGTTGTGCCAGGAACGTTGCCAGGCAAGCCACTAGCAGATGGCACGCCGGGACCGGCACTTTCATGTGCTGTGATTATTAAACAGGTGGACGAGCGCACACGCTCAAAAACGTCTGTTAATGACCTGCTTCGTGATTAGAACAGAAAAAAGGGTGAGATACTGATGCAGCCGCTTTCCTATGCTGTTGAGCTGACCCAGAAACTGATTAGGTGCCCGTCTGTAACACCGGCAGAAGGCGGCGCTCTTGATTTGCTTGAGGCTAAGCTTGCAGACCTTGGCTTTGCCTGTACGCGCCTACCCTTCGGAGATGGCGATGAGCGTATTGATAACCTTTATGCGAGGATTGGCACTGAGGGCCCACATTTTGCCTTTGCCGGCCATACAGATGTTGTCCCGCCGGGGAATACAGCAAGCTGGCGGCATGATGCATTTAGCGGCACCATAGAAGAGGGGCTGATTTATGGTCGCGGCGCTGCGGATATGAAGGGCGGTATTGCGGCTTTTGTTGCCGCGTGTAAATCATATCTTGCCACAGAAAAGCTGAATGGCAGTATCAGCCTGATTATTACGGGCGATGAAGAGGCAGCTGCTATCAATGGCACTGTTAAAATGGTTGAGTGGCTCGAGGCATCTGGCAATGTGCCAGACTTTTGTGTTGTCGGAGAGCCCACAAACCCGTCGGTGATTGGTGAAGTGATTAAAAATGGTAGACGCGGCTCGCTCACCTGTGCGCTAGCTGTTAAAGGCTCGCAAGGACATGTTGCTTATCCGCATCTCGCCAATAATCCTGTTCCGGCTTTGTGTGAGATGTTGGCACCTGTTAATTCAACTGAGTTGGATGGTGGCACAGCATTTTTTGACCCGTCAACAGCTCAAGTCACAGCTCTGAATATTGCCGATCCTGCAAGTAATGTGATCCCTAACAGCGTCACAGCCCAGTTTAATATAAGGTTTAATACAGAACATACTGCAGATAGTCTGACAGGGTGGCTAGAGGAGCATTTTGAACGTATTGCCGAAAAAGCAGCTGTTCGCTTTGACGCGACTTTTGTCTCAAACGCAGCCCCGTTCATTACAGAGCCCGGCCCGCTTACAGCACTTTTGAGTGATGCCATTCTGTGCCAAACAGGAACAACACCCAGCCTCTCAACAACAGGCGGAACATCAGATGCGCGGTTCATCTGTAAGATATGTCCAGTTGCAGAATTTGGGCTTGTTGGCCGGACAATGCATAAGATAGATGAGCATGTAGCAACAGATGATATTGAAACGCTTGCGTCTATTTATCACGATATACTCGTACGGGCGCTCAGCCTGCAGGAAGGATCCTAGATGGGTCAGTTTTTAGCCCCAGACATTATCTTTCGGTGCCTTGGCGCGGCCTTATCGGTCATTACTGGTAAGGCAGATGTTAATAAGGTTTTTGATTTTTCCAGTACAGGTTTTTGGCAAGCTATTATCGGTAGTTGGATTATCGGGATGTTGCTGGATATTGCCCCCATCGTGATGGCAGATTCATCCCTCACATTTTCAATGCAGATCCATTTACTATTACTGAATGCCTTTGTGCCATTTGTGGGTATTCTATTTTTTGCCTCGGCTGTTTTTCATGTGCTGAATTTAACAGGGCGGGCAGATAAATTTATCCGCTTTCTTGTTCCGTATATCTGGGTCAAATGTCTCGCCGGCCTTACTGTTAGTGTCTTGGCGCTTGGCGGGCTAGTTGCGGGCATCTCTTGGCTGGCTTTTGCTATTCTGCCAGCAGGTCTCTGGTTTTTGATAAAATTATACGGTATCACCCGCGCGCAAACCTCTCTGAGTGGCGCGGCAGCTACTGGTATTCTAATTGGTGATCTTGCGATCCATATGATGCTGGCAGCATCAGCCTTTCCAGGTATGTTGGACATGGCTCCTTCATAGAGAGTATTATGTTTCTTCTAACTCAGGATAGCGCACGCTCGTGAGGTAGAGCGCATGTGCTGGAGCTGTCTGGCCAGCTTGTGTGCGGTCTTTTGCAGCAAGGATGTGCGCAAGATCTTGTGCTGACCATTTTCCCGCACCAACATTCACAAGACTTCCAGCAAAATTCCGTATCTGATGATGCAGAAAAGAGCGCGCTCGGGCCCGAATATGAATTTCTGTGTCTGTTCGCGTAACACTCAGCTCATCGAGTGTTCTGATAGGTGAGGCAGCTTGACACCCTGTTGCCCGGAAACTGGAAAAATCATGTTTTCCGACGAGTATTTGTGCTGCCTCATGCATCGCTATGGAATCAAGATTTCCGCGATGATTCCAAACGCGGTGCCGGTCAATAGCTGAGGGGATCATCCTTTCGCTTATCCGATAGAGATAGCCTCTCTCACGGGCATCAAACCGAGCGTGAAAATCAGCGGCAACAGCGCGCGCCGTCAGAACTGAAATTTGCTTGGTTTTAAGCCAGCTATTTAGCCCCATAACAACCGCCCGCTCATTTAGATGATTGGGAACGTCAAGATGGGCAGCCTGTGCTGTTGCATGAACTCCTGCATCTGTTCGTCCTGCGCCATAAATAAAAGTTTGCTCGGTGGTGAGTTTTTCGGCAGCAGCTTCAAGAAACCCTTGGACGGACGGATTATTTTCCTGTGACTGCCATCCGACAAGCTGATGCCCGTCATATTCAATGGTTATCAGCATCCGCTGATAGCCATCTGGACAGATATGTGAGACAGAACGTTCCGACATAATGCGCCTTCATTATTCCTAGTCGTCTTGGCAATAGTGCAGAGGAGAGAGCCCTAGGCAGTCTCGTCAGTTATCCTAATATAGAGCGCCCAACCTGCAAACGGTAGCCATTGATGAAATCTTGGGCAGGCATTTTCTGTTTTCCTGCTGGCTGAACTTCACCGACGCGCAATTCTGAGTTTGCGCCGCAAGATAATCGCATATTGCCATCATCATCTATGCCCAGATAGGTGGTGGGGGGAAAAATTGTCCCGGTTGCAGGCTGTGCGGTAGCCGAAAATAGCTTTAAACGCCCATCTGATGTAGTAAGCCATGCACCCGGAACAGGACTATAGGCGCAAATAATACGGGCACAGTTAACAGCATTATCCTGCAAATCTAATGCGGCATCCTCTGCAGATATCTTTGCTGCATAGGTGATGCCATCTTCTCGTTGAGGTTGAGAAACCAAAGAGCCAGCGGTTAACTTGGCCAGTGTTATTGTCAGCACATCAGCTGTCATGACAGATAGTCTGTTATGGAGCATTCCAAACGTCATTTTCGGATTAATATCAATTTTTAATGTTGCAAGTATTGGGCCGGTATCAAGTCCTTTTTCCATTTGCATTGCGGTAACACCTGTCATGGTGTCGCCAGCTTCTATGGCCCGCTGGAGTGGGGCTGCTCCGCGCCACCGCGGTAATAAAGAGGCATGTCCGTTAATGCAGCCAAAGCGCGGTATATCAAGAACGGCTTGTGGCAGAATGAGGCCGTAGGCAACAACAATAGCAACATCACAGTCATAAGCGGCAATGCGTGCTTGCTCAGCTTCATCAGTAAGGCGGTCTGGCCAATAGCACGTAATGCCGAGTCGTTCTGCTTCGCGGGCAACAGGGGTCGGCGTGAGTTTCATCCCACGTCCCGACTTGCGCGGCGGTTGTGTCCAGACCGCAACAACATCATGAAGGGATGCAAGCTGGGTAAGAGTTGGTAAGGAAAAATCAGGGCTTCCCATGAAAATTAGTCTGAGTTTTTGTGTCATAAGACCTCGATAGCGCTATAGGGAGGCAAAATAGTCACTAGGTTAGCGTCCCCGCGTTTCTTTGAGAATTTTCCGCCAGATCATATCCCGCTTCAGCTTGGAGAGATAATCGGTAAATAAAATACCGTCAAGATGGTCAATTTCATGCTGAACACAGGCAGCCAGCAATCCGGAGGCTGTCATTTCCTTTTCGGTGCCTGTCTCATCTTGATACCGCACAACAACCTCAGCTGGGCGAATAACCTCTCCTGTAAAATTAGGAATGGACAGGCAGCCTTCTTCTAGTTTGCTGGTCTCATCAGAGCGGCTGATAATTTCTGGATTAACCATTTTCCATAACTCAGGTGGACTCTCATCCGGTGCGCAATCCATAACAATAACCCGCTGACAAATGCCAACTTGTGGTGCTGCAAGTCCAATACCCGGCGCATCATACATTGTTTCTGCCATATCCGATAACAATGTTCGGATTGCATCATCAATATCGGCAACGGGTTCTGCTACTTGCCGTAAAAGAGGGTCGGGTACTAATGTTAAGGGCCTTAATGTCATTGATACTCTTTTCGCTCCTGAGAGATTATTCAATATCCTTATTGTCCTTTTAAGTGAACAGTGCCACATAATGCAGAATGCTTGGCAGTGGCGCAACATTTTCGCAAGTGCAGTTATGATGAAAATTTGCTAGCCTACAATTCTGTAATAACAGGAGTAATTATGGATAACCTTCTGCCTCTGCTGACAGTGATTTTTCTTGGCGGAAATATTATACTTGTTGTTCTCCTGCTAAAGCGGCGGCGCGCCCCGGATAATCAAACGGACATGCCAGCACAGATACTTGGTGAGATGCGCGGCCAAATCTCTGAAATTGGGCGCAGCCATTCAGAGCAGCAAAAAGCTCAGGCTGAGCAGATGGCAGCACTGAGTAAAAGGTTAGAAGATTCTCTGTCCGGCATGAGCCAGCGCATGGGTCAGTCACTGCAGAGCGCAAGTGAGCGCACCCATGAAAATCTCACAAAGATGTCAGAACGTCTTGCTGTCATTGATAAAGCCAATAGCCATATAGCCGAGCTAACAGGACAGGTAACACAGCTTCATAATATTTTGGCAAATAAGACAGATAGAGGCACCTTCGGCGAGGTGCAGCTTGAAAATCTGGTTGAAACGGTCCTGCCCCCAAATGCCTATGAATTTCAGGTTACGTTGAGTAATCAGAAGCGAGCTGATTGCGTGCTGAAGCTACCACAACCGCAAGGCAATATTATTATTGATGCAAAGTTTCCGCTTGAATCATGGCATATGTTGCAATCATCTGGAGATGATGCTGCGCGCAAAGCCGCCCGCAAACAGCTTGGGGCTGATGTGCTGAGGCATGTCCGTGATATCTCTGAAAAATATATCATTGCTGGGGAGACGTCTGATTCTGCCTGTTTGTTCCTACCCTCCGAAGCTGTCTATGCAGAATTACATGCAAATATGCTAGATATTGTTGAAAAATCCTATGCAGCGCGGGTCTGGATTGTGTCGCCAACGACCATGATGGCAACATTAAATACCGTTAGAGCTATCCTCAGAGATGCCCGTATGCAGGAACAGACGGCTGTTATCCAGAAAGAAATTGGCGTACTTGTAACAGATGTAAACCGTCTCGATGACAGGGTGAAAAAGCTAGATCAGCATTTCACGCTTGCACAGCGTGATATTCAGGATATCCGGACTTCAACTGGAAAAATCACCCGCCGGGGTCAGCGTATTGAAGATTATGATGTTGATGATAATGCGCCGGATGTGAGTTTGTCTGGGCCAGCGGTGGACCTACTGGGTGGCGGCTTTGATGACGAGCCTGAACCACGTTAGAGGGGACGCCGCGCTTTCATTGCTTGAGTGAGCGTGCCGTCATCAAGATAGTTGAGTTCGCCGCCGACCGGCACACCATGGGCAAGGCGCGTGATTGCCATACCATCGCGCTCAAGCCGTTCGCCGATATAATGAGCAGTTGTTTGGCCATCGACTGTTGCAGATGTTGCCAGAATGACTTCACCTTCTTCAATGTTGGCGGCGCGCGCCACCAGCCGCTCGATACCAAGCTCTTTGGGTCCCCGCCCATCAAGGGCGCTGAGTGTTCCACCCAGCACATGATAAACGCCAGAAAAAATACCTGCACGTTCCATTGCCCATAAATCAGCAACATCTTCTACGACACAGATACGCGTTGCATCACGCCGGCTATCATAACAAATCCGGCATTTATCTGTCAGATCGAGATTACCGCATTCCACGCATGTCTTAATCGTACGGGCAACATGGTCAAGCTCCTCAGCCAGAGGGAGCATGGTTGTTTCTTTGTTTTTGAGTAGATGCAGCGCAGCCCGCCGCGCTGATCGAGGACCAAGTCCAGGCAGGCGTGAAAGACGCTTAATAAGCGATTCTAGGGGGTTGTCCGTCATTATCAGCTCATGCCCACCATCTAAAATGGTAATTTCATGCCGGGTGGCAGGGGCAGGCCGCCTGTTACGTCCTTCATCGCTTCTTCCTGAGCTCTGTCAGCGTCAGATTTGGCGGTATTGACAGCCAGCATAACAAGTTCAGCCAATAATTCGGTGTCGCCAGATGCGCAAACATCAGCAGAAATAACCATGTCAGTGACAACACCTTTGCCGGTAACAGTTGCGCTCACAGCGCCGCCACCGACTGAGGCCGTAAAGCTGCGGTTAGCCATATCCTCTTGAAGAGCTTCCATTTTACCTTGCAGCTCCTGCACTTTTTTCATCATGCCACCAAGATTTTTCATCATTCTTCTGCACCCTCACACATAATGCCGGTCTCTGAGTCCGAGACGATTGCTGTCGATATAATATTTGTAACCTTAGCACCAGAAAACTGCGATAGAACAGCGTTTACCAGGGGGATTTTACCTGCATCATTAAACGCGGCACCCCGCCTTTCATCATCTTCTTCCTGTACAGTTTTGCCGCCACCTTCATAAGCGCGGCTGACCAGCCATGGCTGGCCTGTCCAGAGACCAAGATGGCGGGCTAATGTACTCAAAAGAGAATCCTGCACGTCATCTGGTAATCCAGCCACTAATTCAGCCTCGAGCATACCGGCGCGCAAGCGGACAGGTCGCAGATATTTACGTGTGCGGGCGGCTAGAATATGCTCGCCTTCTGTCTCGCACCTATCGGCAATTTCGCGTACGCTGAGCGGTATGTCGATAGTAGTAGGTGGGACTGTCTTACCAGCTATTGTGCTGGGCATCGCGCTGTCTGGCAGAGGAGACACAGCCGACGAGTATGCAGGTAACATATGTTCAGCGGACTGATGTGAAGGCGGAGCAGCAGTGGCTGCAGGCTCAGGTTCACTATCATCAGCAGACGCGGTATCTGCTTGCGCTGCAGGCGCTTTATGAGTCGGGGCGGCGGGCGGCGATAGTGTCTGTGGCTGGCTATGAGGTAGCTTGCGGAGAATCTCGGCAGGTGTTGGCATTGGGGCTATATGTGCAAGCTTAATAAGCACCATGTGGGCGGCAGCCCGCGGATGAGGCGCTGCCCGTACATCACTATGTCCTGTCAGCACGACTTGCCATGCTCTTCCAAGGCGGGCAATACCTGTTTTAGCCAGGTTATCAAGGGCATGTTTAACAGCTTCTGGTGGGTCAGCAGGCGGTGCTCCTGCGGCTGTCAGGCTGGCAAGATGAATCATATCAAGCATGTCAGCGATAATAGTTTCCGGCTCAGCGCCACTGGTATCTGCCACATTATAAAGTGAAAGCGCAGCTTGAATCTGGCCGTCTAGACAAGCCGAAAGCAGCGCGGCGATTTGTTCCTGACCAGCCTGGCCAAGCATATCAACAACCGCCTTTTCACTGATAGCGTCTGCACCTTGGGCGGCGGCCTGATCAAGCAAGGAAAGAGCATCACGCACGGAGCCTTCGGCGGCGCGTGCTATTTGTGTCAGGGCCGCTCTTTCTGCTGTAATGTTTTCTGCTTCGGCGATAAAGACTAGATGTTCAGCTAACATTTCAGCAGGGACGCGCCGCAAATCAAACCGCTGGCACCGTGATAGTATCGTAACCGGTACCTTGCGGATTTCAGTTGTTGCAAAGATGAATTTTACTGCATCGGGGGGCTCTTCCAATGTTTTAAGAAGTGCATTGAAGGCGTTTCGTGACAGCATATGTACTTCATCGATAATGTAGATTTTAAAGCGAGCGGAAACCGGCCGGTATGCTGACCCGTCAATAATCTCACGCACATCATCAACGCCTGTATTGCTAGCAGCATCCATTTCCAGCACATCAACATGCCGGCCGCTTGCAATGGCATCACATGGCCCACAAGCCCCACATGGACTAAGGGTAGGACCGCCACTCCCATCAGTCCCCTCACAATTCAGCCCACGGGCCAGAATACGGGCTGTTGATGTTTTGCCGATACCCCGCACCCCTGTTAGTACAAAGGCATGCGCAAGACGGCCAAGCGTAATGGCATTTGAAAGGGTGCGGACAAGAGCATCCTGACCTATAAGCTGTTCAAAGCTATCGGGGCGGTATTTTCGAGCAAGGACACGATAAGCATTAGTATTGGGCGAAGTCATGGCGCTAGTTTAGCCTGTTCTGATAGTTGTGACCAGTCTGGAGGTAGCGCGGTTTTGCTGGCTGAAAAAGCTATTATCGACCGCAGAGAAAAGAGCGGGAAACATGAAAGACTGGACGACCCGCTCAGAAATACTGTGGCTGCTTCCTTTCGGACCTGACCAGGGTAAGCATAAGAGAGCGTCCATCCAGCCTTCCGTGACCTTATATGGGTGTATTTTGGCCTAAATACAAGTTTTTTAGCCTGTAAGGAGAGGATTTCTACTGATTAGCGATTCGTCAGATATGTCCCTAGAATGCGTATGCCGCCATCTGTGCAGTAGAATTGCAATTCTTCGAGTGCCAGCTTCATTGAATCTGTTTCAGGGTGGCCTTCGCAATCTACATAAAATCGTGCTGCATTCATGCTGCCATCCAGCATGTAGGATTCAAGCTTTGTAAGGTTGATGCCGTTTGTTGCAAATCCGCCAAGCGCCTTATACAGAACAGCTGGCACCGAGCGGACCTCGAAAATTATCGTTGTCATTGCCGGGGCTGTTACATCTTGTGGCACAACGCGTTCACGTGACATGATAAGAAACCGTGTTGTGTTTGTTACCTTGTCGGTAATGGTATCCTGCACTGTATCAAGCCCGTAAATGTCACCTGCAAGCGCTGATGCGATAGCCCCAACATGGCGCTCGCCGCGGGCTGCAATATCTTTGGCAGCACCTGCTGTATCTGAATGAATGACAGGTTTGATTCCCATTTTCTGAAGGGTTAGGCGGCATTGAGCTAAGCCCTGTTCATGCGAATGAACCTCGGTAATATCAGACAGTTGTGCGCCTTTAATACCCAGCAATTTATGAGCAACGGGCTGGTAATGTTCAGCAATAATGAATAATCCTGATTCAGGCAGAAGATGATGAATGTCAGCAACTCGACCTGCAGTCGAATTTTCAACAGGAACCATCGCACAGTCAGCTCCGCCATCCTGCACCATAGCAATCATGTCTGAAAATGAGGCACATGGCAGGGGCGTTAAGTCTGGGCAATGCGCCTGACATGCCATATGAGAATAGGCACCAAGTACGCCTTGAAATGCAATATTATTTGTTTTTGTCATTATACCTGTTTACCCATTTTAGCTATCCTAGCTGGTTTTTGTGGCGGCTTCAAACCGCGCCCGACACGCGATAAGATCGGCCTCAGTATCAATGCCCCCTGGTGCATGGGTTGCTTTGCCAACGCCGATATTCATGCCATTCTCTAGCGCCCGAAGCTGTTCGAGCTTTTCCGATAATTCTAGTGGTGAAGGAGGAAGCGAGATAAACCGCGCAAGGGCATCACGCCGCCAGCCATAAAGCCCAATGTGATGCCAGAAAGGCGCAGGGCCATCAGGGATAGCTGCCCGGCTGAAATAAAGGGCATTGCCTACCGGAAAGCCGAGAGACTGTTCGTCTTGCCATGCAATAACAGCTTTAACAATTTGCGAAAGCTGCGCCTCGTCAGTGCTGCACTCTGCGGCGAGGGTTACCAGATCCCATGTCGGCTGGCTGAGCATATCTGCCAGCATCCTTAGTAGACTGATGTCAATTTCTGGTAAATCGCCTTGAAGATTGATAACGCTGCCATACTGGCCGTCAGGATCGATGTGGCATAATGCCTCATAGATGCGGTCAGACCCTGAGGGCAGGTCGGGGTCTGTCATCACCGCCGTACCGCCTTCAGCACGAATTGTCGCTGCAATATCCTCAGCGTCTGTTGCCACAATAACAGGGCCTATATTAGCTGCCATTGCACGCTCCCACACATGAATAATCATGGGTTTTCCGGCAATGTCGGCCAATGGCTTGCCAGGCAAACGTGAGGCCTTCATTCGGGCAGGAATAAGGATAGGAAGAGCGGCGGTTTCAGTCATCATGACACGGTTTTTTCATAATTTGGGTAAACACGCAAAGAAAAAGGCAGGAACCCAATCACCAAGGGGACTTGAGAGGGGGGGCAATTTGCGCTATCACAATCGCCATAGCCTTAAGATTAGTCTATGCTGCTGGTAAGTATTTCCATGATGTCGGCAGTGGATCCATCGGGGGATGAGACATGGATGATTTAAAATTTAATAAGCTGGCAGCTGCTTTCTTGCTTGCGCTTCTTCTTGCTATGGGTGGCTATAAGCTGTCTGAAATCATGATACCACACCAAGAACTTGCGCAGAATTCTTATCCTATCGAAGTAACAGAAGTTGCAAGTGCCTCATCAGAGGTAGCTGCGCCGGCAGGCCCTGAACCAATTCTTGCTCTGTTAGCTGGTGCTGATATTGCCGCTGGTCAGAAAACAGCAAAAAAATGTACAGCCTGTCATGTCTTTAAGGAAGGCGGCGCAAATAAAGTTGGACCCGTACTTTGGAACGTGGTGAACGCTGATATGGGCAAGATAGACGGCTTTGCCTATTCTGACGTTCTTGCAGGGTTCGGCGGCATTTGGGATTATCAGTCGCTCAACCAGTTTCTGTATAAGCCCAAAGCTTATATGAAGGGTACGAAAATGAATTTTGCTGGTCTGAAGAAACCATCAGACCGTGCAAATATAATAGCCTATTTGCGGAGCCTGTCAGCAGCGCCTGTTGCATTGCCAACAGCAGAGCAAATCGCAGCTGCTTCATCACAATAGGGTCGGACAGGATTATGTCTGGTCCTCACAGCGACAGAGCGGCAGCTGAAGCATTTCTTGCTGAACTGCGATCCGTCAGCCGTGCGGTCATTTCCCAATATTTTCGTCAGTCCTTTGCCATCGATAATAAGGCTGATGATAGTCCGGTTACGATAGCCGATAGGGCAGCTGAAGCTGCGCTACGGCAGTCTATTAGCGCGGCCTTCCCTGGCCATGCTATTATGGGCGAAGAGCAGGGCGGGCATGTTGACGAGGGGCTGAGCTGGATTATTGATCCCATTGATGGCACCCGGTCCTTTATTACTGGACGCCCCTTATTTGGAACATTGATTGGTATTGTGGATGGTGGTATTCCGGTCAGTGGCCTGATTGACATGCCAGCCATCAACGAGACTTATCGTACCGAGGATGGCCGCAGTCTTTTTGAGTCGGCTGCAGGAACAGTCGCTATCAGAAGTCGATCTTGTGATCGGCTAGAGGACGCTCATATCGCTACCACATCTCCTGATGCTTTTACGGCAGAGGGCTGGCAGGCATTTACATCAGTAAAAGATAAATGCGCCTCATCTGTTTATGGTGGTGATTGCTATAATTATGCCCTTCTAGCCGCGGGTCATCTTGATATTGTTATTGAGCATCAGCTTGGTGCGTATGATATGATGGCGCTTGTGCCAATATTGCAGAATGCTGGGGCATGCGTGACAGACTGGCAGGGTGCGCCAATTACCATTAACAGTGATGGTTCCCTGCTTGCCTGCGCAACCCGGGCGCTGCATCAGGATGCTCTGAAGTGTCTTCACTCATCTCAGGCTCAGCACTAGCATGACCTGTCTTATTGCCTATCATGATGGGGATAAGACTGATGAGCGGCAGCATGGCTGGCAGATGCGGCTG
>CATISA010000115.1 GCA_949529445.1 Alphaproteobacteria bacterium UBA4588 | reverse complement strand
TCTCATAGCGGTTATGAAGGGCTAGTTATTGGTCAGAAACGCCGGATGAAGATGGGCGATTTTTTCCATCAACTACACCATCGCTATTATGATTGTAATTATGGAACTGCTGAAGTGCCGCTCGATAAATGGCATGGCTCATTTCATGATGGCACTGCTGAAGGTGCAAAAGTCCTAAAACGCTAAAATAAAACACCACAATAAAACAATAGCAGAAGGCTTTGCTTTCTGATTTTTACGCTATATGACGATATGTGGCTCCGCCAGTAAGGAGCGCTTTTGCCTTTAAGGGAAATCCTATAATGACGATGCGCCCTGCCCTGACCGAAGCCGAAATAAGCGATATCATTCAGATGGCATTATCTGACCATGATAGCTTTGCTCAGATACAGCAACTTTATGGCCTACCTGAAAAAGAGGTCAAAGCCCTGATGCGATCATCTTTGAAACGTGGCAGCTACCAAGCATGGCGCAAACGGGTCCGCCAATTCTCAGACCGTCGTGCCCATTATAAATAATACTCAGCTTTTCACTGATAAACTTTTACTCAGCCTTTTGATAAAAACCACCAATCCATGGCTCATCTGTACCCGCCATGCCTTTGGATTTGCCATAAATTTTCTCATCCGTAGCAAAGCCTGCCTTTATTAGGATGGAATCCAATTCATCCTCCTCATAATAGGCATAATGTCGCCCGAATTTATCACGCATTTCACCATCCCCGAGTTTGAGAGCAACAAATAACCAGCCATGCGGTTTCAAGGATGTATGAAGCGCAGAAATAAGGTTAGGGAATTCTGATTTACGGGCATGGAGCAAGCTAAAATTAGCCCATACTCCATCAAAGATATTGTTATCAACAAGCTCAGAAAACAGGGCAACAGAAGCATCAAGCTGATACAGATCATTTGCCGTTCTGACCATTTCTACTGACCCATCGCGGCAGACAGGGAGCAGCCCTTCAGCCCGCATAACAGCAGCCGAATCTCCAACCCCACAGCCAAAATCAAGAATGTTTGCGCCAGCCTTAAACCGGCTCATGAAAGATTTTAGCGTTTTGGTATTCGGAAGCTTATCAACCAATGCCCGATATTTTTCAACGTTTTGGTTGTAAACCTCAATTGTTTGTTTATCGTTCATGTCGCGCTGCCTTTACGCACCTGTGATGAAACACTCATCACCCTATATCGAATAGTGGATTATGCATAGCTTGAATACTATTTTTACCCGATTATTTGCGTTGTCTTCATAACGCGCCAAATACCCTTATTCTTAAAAAACAACTCTGCTCAATAACGATAATCTTATCGTGCCTATAACGGATAACTCTTTGCCGTCCGTCACACATGATGATAGAACAGCGTCATGGATAAAAAACTCCAAGAAATTCAGGAACAGGCCGCTTTTATGCAGGCAGAAATCTCGCAGATGAGCGAAGAGCTTTATGCTCAGCAGAAGGATATTACAGCCCTTCGTATGGAAATAGCGGTTCTGACCTCCAAGTTACAGAGTACGCAGGAAAATAGCATTCTCAGGCCAGATGAAGATGTACCGCCGCCACATTATTAAGCCCTATTATTCGGCGCATAACCGCACGGGTATATTAGCTCGTTGAAACGATATTAAGGGCTGTCATCCCGTCGACAATATATTGCACAGATAAGGCGGCCAGAATAATAGCGGTAATACGCGAAAATACATTGGTTACTCTCTGGTCAATCAGGTTTTCAGCCAGAGAGGCTGCGGTGAGGATAAATCCTGTTACAACCATCACAGCCAGCAAGGCTGCATATCCTGTCAGTATCATCGCAAGGCCCTTATCAAAATCGGCAGACACGACCATCACCGACATAATGGCGGCAGGTCCTGCAAGAAGCGGGATCGCCAACGGAAAGATAGCCACATTTTCAGGCTCATCGTCACCTGCTTCACTAATTGGAGATGTTTCCTTCTTTTTACGGGCCTGGCGCTTGCTGTTCAGCATGTCCCATGCCACCAGAAACAGAATAAGCCCGCCAGCAATTTTAAAAGCAGGCTCCCCAATCCGCAAATAATGCAATACCCATGACCCGCATGTCGCAAAGAACAGCATGATCATAGTTGCGACAATGGTTGCTTCTATGGCTGTGCGGGTTCTGGCTGCTTTGCCTAGATGAGATGTCACAGCGATAAAAATCGGCGCATTACCAATAGGGTCAACAACCACAAAATAGATAATGAAAGCGGTGATGAATGTTTCTATCACGAACGAGCTCTTTTGGTCATAATAAGAAATGGCATTAATGAACAAATAGCTTAGGCGCATCATCGCATATAAGCAATGCGGCAGTCATAACAGGGTTTTCGTCGCTCTGATAGAGAAAAAACCATGCCGTGCACCTGCACAACTCATGGGTATAATGTAAACATAGACAGGATAACCCTTTCGTGCGCGGCAAGAACAGGGCAGACTGCTCTTATAGTTATTTTACCGTTATCGTTAGCCACGTTATTACGAGGAGTATCCCATGTCACTCATCATTGTGCTTAAATTTTTTCACTATATCGCATTATTTCTTTTAGGTGGCTTAGGCGTTGCAAACAGTCTGCTGGCAAAGGCGCATCAGAAGGCTGGAATGCCGCCTGCCCCACCTGTTCAAAAGACAATGATGATGTTGGCACGCATTGGGCTAACGGCGATAATTATTTTATGGGTGACGGGCATCGGGCTTGGCCATGCTATCTATGGCGGCTTTGACCTTGGCTGGGCATTTCATATGAAATTATTCGGCGCCACTCTATTATTGCTGGTTATTTCATTTTTGAATTATCACCTTGCCGCAAGCGCTAAAAAAGAGGTTCCCCCTCATCCAACAGTTATGAAAATTGTACCAATGATTGCCCGTGGGTCGCTGGTTTTAGTGCTTGCCGGAATAGCGATTGCTACAACATCCCAGTAGCTCGATGGCATGTCATTTTCGATCTTAGTGGCAGGCCCGGCCCAGTGCCTTCAGGCGCCAGTAATTATAGGGAAGCGGCGCCAAAAACCCGGCAACAAGCATAGGAGTGATAACCCACCATGTTAGCATTGCCCCACCAGTTAATGCTACGTCCGTAATATTCATCGCAAGTTCCATAGCAATCATGGAGATAAGAGACATGCCAACTGCTGTACGAAATGCAAGGCTTAGAGCCATTTGACGGCTCAACATGACTGTTTCAAGTAGGATTGAGGTTATCAGACCATTGAATATTGCCAGAGTCATAATGGCCCAGACAGGCCAACCTATCCCCGATAGCTGAAAGAAGGCAATGGTGCCAAAATCGCCTATTGAACATCCCAATAAGCACCATAAAGTATTGACCGACGCCCTGCGCCAC
>CATISA010000114.1 GCA_949529445.1 Alphaproteobacteria bacterium UBA4588 | reverse complement strand
CGGACAACATCAATACATTGACCTGCTTCGGTTCGCTCTGTTTTAAGAAATTTCAGCCGCGCTGGAACAGACCCAAACAAGTCCCTAATTTCAATGCGAGTCCCAATTGCACAAGCAGCAGGCCGCGGTACACCAACATCGCCATGAGCAATATCAAGTCGCCATCCATGGTCAACATCACCCATCCGCGATGTAAGCGACAGCGAGGAGACAGCTCCGATAGAGGGCAACGCTTCGCCGCGAAACCCAAAATGCGTAATCTGAAACAAATCATCATCTGGTAATTTTGAGGTCGCATGACGCTGAACAGCAACCGGCAGCTCATCACGGCTCATGCCGCGACCATTGTCAGTCACGATAAGAGAGGATAACCCGCCACGCTCAAGGTCAATAGAGATACGGGTTGCGCCGGCATCTATCGCATTTTCGAGAAGTTCTTTTAAGGCGCTTGCCGGTCGTTCAATAACCTCACCAGCGGCAATCTGGTTAACAAGCTGCTCTGGCAGAAGACGAATAACATCTGCCATCTAACAACCTACTCAACCAGAACGTTGTCTTCAAACACCATATCAATAGCAGGTGTAGCACCGAATGTAAGGCTTCTATTCTGCACCCTATTGCGGCGAATACGATTATCTTCTGCCATCTTGTCAATGATAGGGCCAACATCAGGCAAGCCGCCAAAAAGAACCTGAATCGGAAGCCGCTTCTCAAATTTAATACCAGCTGTTTCTTCATCAACTTTAGAGCGGATATCATCAACAATTTTATCAAATGCGAAGAGTTCACTATAATCAGACGCACCGACTTCGCGTGCCCCAAGTAACACTGACGCCTGTGATTGCGCATCAGTCGCAGCAGTCGCAGCAGTCTGTTTAGCAGCTGCAGCTGTTGGCCGTGCGCCAAAATTTGGCGGCAGAACCAATGATGGACGCACAACCACCTGAAATTCATCAGGTGAGGACTTCTCGGTACCGATCGCTTTTCTGAAGTCTGAACATGCAGAGAGCATCGATAACAAAATCACTGCACCTAAAATTTGGAAAGGCTGGTTCATCTAGATAATACTCGTCATTCTTCAAAGGGTCTCATTCTGGTTGGATTGCATCATGCCATAAAACCACAATAAAACACCAATAAATAGTGCGCTATCTGCAACATTGAATGCAGGCCAATGGAGCGCACCGATATGAAAATCAAGAAAATCAATCACTCGGCCATAGACCATCCGGTCGCTCACATTACCAAGCGCCCCGCCAGCAATAAAGGACGCGCCGAGTGTCTGCAAAAGAGTGAGCTCGCTCAGCTGCCAGATAAGCCAGAGAACAACCAGCACAGCAAGCACTGGAATCGTAACAAGCCCAATATAAGGATTATCAGAAAATAGACCAAAGCTTATGCCGCTATTCCAGACTGGTGTCAGGGAAAAAAACGGCGTAAGGACAATTTGCTGCGACGGAAAAAATAACCAGGATAGCATCAGCTGTTTTGTACCAATATCAATCGCCAGCACAAGCGATGCCATCGGAAAAAAGAGCTTCATCTGAGAGTTTATCCTTATCATTCAGATACCCCTTGTAAAGCGGCAACAACAGTCTCACAGCGCGCACAAATCTGGTTATCCGCCTCGGCGGGGATGCTAACAATCATTTTCCAGCAACGAGCACATTTGCCGCCCTCTGACCGACGCACAACAACCTTGACCTCATCACTGTCTGCAACCGTCATTTCGGCTTCAGATGTAATGAACAAGCTGGCAAGATCGACCCCTTTCAGTAATGCTGCTGTCTGCTGATTAACGGTAAGACTTATTTCAGCAGACAAGCTGCCACCAATATCACCAGCATTGCGCGCATCTTCTAACGCAGATGTCACCTTAGACCGGAGCGCCCGCAGCGAAGCCCATCTCGTGCCAACTGCCTCATTTTGCCACGCACCGTCAATATCATGATAACACTGCAGGTGGATAGAGTCAGCGTCATTTTTGGTTAGCGCAAGCCATGCTTCATCGGCTGTAAATGGTAGAATGGGCGCTATCCATGCTGTCAGGCACCGCAGCACCTTATCCATAACGGTCCGACACCCTAGCCGAACGATGCTATCAGCAGCATCACAGTAAAGATTATCTTTACGGATATCGAAATAGAAGGCAGATAGGTCGCTATTACAGAAATCATGAAGCTCGGTAAAAATACCATGGAAGTCATAGGTTTCTATTTTTGAGCGGATAGATATATCAATTTCATATAACCGGTGTAGCACCCACTTCTCAAGCTCATCCATTTTGTCATAAGCAAGCTCATCAGCAGTTTCATACCCGTCAAGTGCGCCCAGAAGATAGCGTAATGTGTTACGAATGCGGCGATAATGATCTGATTGTCGTTTTAGAATTTCGGGGCCAATACGCAAATCATCATAATAGTCAGAACTAACAACCCAGAGCCGCAGAATATCTGCGCCACTCTGTTCAATGACTTTTTGTGGCGCGATGACATTGCCGAGCGACTTGGACATTTTACGGCCCTGCTCATCAAGTACAAAGCCATGTGTCAGAACACCTTTATAAGGCGCACGTCCTCTCGTGCCACAACTCTCAAGCAAGGAAGAATGGAACCAGCCACGATGCTGGTCAGAGCCTTCTAGATAGAGGTCGGCCGGTGAGTGTAAATCATCACGTTTTTCTAGCACAAAGGCGTGAGTAGACCCTGAATCAAACCAAACATCGGCGATATCCATGACCTGCTCATAGTTAGAGATATCATAGTCGCTCCCTAAAAACTGCTCTGCGGGCGCAGTAAACCAAACATCACATCCTTCTTTACCAAACGCATCAACAATCCGGTCAACAACGGCCTGATCGCGCAGAGGCTCACCTGTTTCCTTATGGTAAAACACAGGAATAGGAACACCCCATGCCCGCTGTCGACTAAGACACCAGTCCGGCCGGTTTGCGATCATTGCTGTCAGACGGTTCTGACCTGCAGGTGGGTAAAACGCTGTTTCAGAAAGAGCAGAAAGTGCTTTATCTCGCAATCCATCCTGTTCCATTGAGACAAACCATTGCGCGGCATTTCGGTATATAACCGGCGCATGGGACCGCCATGAATGAGGATAGGAGTGCGTAAGGCTCCCAACACCAATTAGGCCGCCCTGCTCTGCCATGATTTCAGCAATTTTCTTATTATCACGAAGCACATGCATACCACCAAATAACGGTAAATGCCCCATAATCATGCCAGATTCATCAACAGTATCAGGCACTTCGATACTATGTTTTAGATGCGCAAGTTCATAATCTTCGGGGCCATGGCCAGGCGCGATATGGACAAACCCTGTTCCCTGCTCTGTGGTAACATAATCTGCAGCAAGCACGCGAACATCATGGTCATAGCCCGCATCTGCTAGGGGATGATGCGCTATCGTGCCCTCAATCTCATGCCCCATAAACTGATGAACAGTTTCAGCATCCAAAATACCGCAGGCCACAAAAACATCATCACGCAATTCATCAGCAACACAGATAACTTCACCCGGGACCGCAAGAGATCCGTCAACAACAGAGGTCACCTTAAGCGCGCTATAGGCAATGTTGGCGCCAAAAGCCATTGCCCGGTTCCCTGGCATGGTCCACGGCGTTGTTGTCCAGATAATCAGGCTGGCACCAGCCAGCGCCGCGACCGGACAAGATGCAATCGCAAATCGGGCAAAAATAGTCACAGACGTATGGTCGGTATATTCAACTTCAGCTTCTGCAAGAGCTGTCTTTTCCACAGGCGACCACATCACAGGCTTTGAGCCACGATACAAGCTACCGTTCATTAAGAACTTGCCCATTTCAGATGCAATTGTTGCTTCAGCTTCAAACTTCATTGTGGTGTAGGGATTTTCCCAGTCACCCAGCACGCCAAGGCGCTGAAATTCTTCGGCTTGAATTGCAAGCCAATGGGTCGCAAAATCCCGGCATTCCTGACGGAATTCAGCAATCGGCACCTCATCTTTATCTTTACCTTTTTTACGATATTGTTCTTCGATTTTCCATTCAATGGGCAGACCATGACAGTCCCAGCCTGGGACATAATTCGCATTCTTGCCGAGCATTGAATGTGACCGATTAATAATATCTTTCAGAATTTTATTCAGTGCATGGCCAATATGAAGCTGGCCATTTGCATAGGGCGGTCCATCATGTAGCACAAATTTCTCTGCATCCTTGCGGCGTTCGCGCAACAAATCATAAAGACCCATTTTCTGCCACCGTGCAAGAGTTTCAGGTTCTTTTTTTGGCAAACCTCCCCGCATCGGAAAGTCTGTTTTTGGCAGGAATACGGTCTGCTTATAATCCATCATTTTATCAACTCATACGCTTCTGTCTCAGGCAGTCCATCTCATTTATTGATGGAAGAGGGCTCACTTTAGACGTTTTTTTTCCATTGGTGAAGTCGGGCTATTTTATTCATCACATTATTAATCTTTAGGCAGATGTTGCCATAGGGCAGGTTTTAATGATTATCAGTCGTTAACAAGCGCCGCGCAGCCGTCGCATCACGCGCTATCTGCGCTGTGAGCGCTTCAAGTCCGTCAAATTTCTGCTCGGGACGCAAAAACGCTTTCAAACGGATGTCGAGCATTTCACCATAAATATCTTGCTCAAAATCAAATAAATGGGCCTCAGCAAGAATGCCACGGTCATTAACAGTTGGGCGGCGACCAATATTACAGACGCCGTGATAGACAGTCTCATCACCCCGCACTGATGCAGTAATGGCATAAACCCCAAAAGCAGGCTGAAGCACATTATCCATCTGAATATTTGCTGTTGGAAAAGAGAGCACGCGCCCACGCTGATCGCCCATCTCAACAACGCCAGAAATAATGTGGTCATCCCCTAGCATACGGGCGGCGGTCTTAACATCACCCGCCCGAAGCGCATCACGGATCTGGCTGGACGAAACCACCTGATTTTCTGAATCTTTATGTAAAGGAATGGCTGTTACCTTGAGCTGGCAGCTTTTCCCTATCTCGGCCATATCGGCAAGACTACCGGAACGCCCCTTTCCAAAACAGAAATCAGACCCTGCAAAAAGGTGCCCTACATTCAACGATGCCGACAGAACGTCACGCGTAAAGGCCTCTGGCGAGAGTTGACGCAAGGCCTCATTAAAGGTCACTTCCAAAACATATTCGACGCCGAGCGCTTCTAGCTTCCGGTATTTTATATCATTATCTGTTAATAAAAATGGCGGAGCGTCTGGCGCAAAGAATATGCGCGGATGAGGGCTAAATGTCACAACACCAAACGGCATGCCTACCACCTCTGCTGCGCTGCGCGTTGCCGCTAACAAGCGATAATGACCATCATGGACGCCATCAAAATTACCAATAGCGCAGCATAAGGGAGGGGCTCCTCGCATCCCGTCACGAACCGACCAGTAAAAGACTTCCAAAGGAATGCTCCTCATGACACTCTAGAGACCCACATTATACAATAACTACTTGCAAAAATTCAATGAAAGAGCACTGACAAACACGGCATATCATTTACACTGTCTAGTCAAAAATAGACAAGCCCGTTATAATTAAAAATCGAGAGGTTTTGTCTTTGAACAAACTCTACAAAAATAATATCTTTACGCTGATGAATGCCGGTTTTACATGCTTGATAATTTAAATTCTGTCTCTGTTAGCCTTATTAATCTTGCTGTGAGCTATGGCATCGACATCCTCACTGGCTTTGGCATTATTTTGGTTGGTTTCTGGCTGTCGAGCCGGCTGTCACGGTTTATTATTCAGACGTTAGGCGCAACAAAGCGCATCGATAAAACGCTGATTCCCGTTTTTGCCGCGATTATTCGCTACGCTGTTATCATTATCACAATTGTCGTTGCACTTGGTCAGGTCGGCGTTCAAACAACATCCATGATTGCTGTACTGGGTGCAGCAGGCCTTGCGATTGGTCTTGCATTGCAGGGCACCTTGTCGAATGTTGCCGCTGGTGTGATGCTGCTATTATTGCGTCCGTTTGAGGTCGATGATTGGATAACCGCAGCAGGCGTATCAGGAATGGTGCGTGAAATAGGCCTGTTTTCGACGAACATCGATACCTTTGATAATGTTTATCACTCAGTTCCCAATTCAACAATCTGGTCGTCAGAAATAACAAATCACTCACGCCACAAAAATAGACGTCTGGATTTTGATATAGATGTGTCCTATGATACCGATTTTGATGTTGTCGAGACAGCGCTATTATCTCTATGCGATGATGACCGCGTGCATCAAACACCTGCCCCTCGTTTCCTTGTGATAAATTATGGTGATAGCGCAATTACAGTACGGTTGCGTCTTTATACAAGTTACAGTGATCTATTTGAGCTAAACTGGGATTTGATGCGCAGAGTGAAGCCACTGTTTGACCGGCATGAAATTGATATTCCGTTTCCACAACGCGTTATTCATTCAGCAAAAGAGGTAGAGTAACTGTGTCAGAAAAAGGTCCCGTAGGGATTAGTCGTGAAGCGTTGATGGAAGGCCGTGTCCAGAAACTTGCACAAAGCCGTGATGGCTCCCAAAGCTCAGTCATGTCACTTGATGAATTACAGGCATCACGTCGCAGCTTTCTTCCAGATAATTATAGCGGCCAAGATATCTGGATATTTGGTTATGGAAGCCTCATCTGGAACCCGCTGGTTGATTATGAGACCAAATGTAGCGCCCGGCTATTTGGATATCACCGCCGATTTTGTCTGTGGACACGCATAGGTCGCGGGTCTCCAGACTATCCAGGTCTCGTCCTTGCTCTTGATAGGGGCGGATCAGTTTCAGGCCTTGCCTTTAAAATTTCTGCCGTAAAAGCACCTGGTGAGCTTGATATGCTATGGAGACGCGAAATGCTAAATAATTCCTATAATCCACGTTTTGTTACCATCCATACAAGTGACGGGAAAAAACGGGCTCTGACATTCGTCATAAAACGAAACAGCCCAGCCTTTGCTGAGAAAATGTCCGATAAACATACCAGTGACATTATTGCGCGCGCTTCAGGTTTTGTTGGACCATGTGCCCAATATCTTCTGGAGACAGAAAAAGCATTATGTGATGTCGGCATAGCTGACAAGCATATGTCTAAGCTTG
>CATISA010000113.1 GCA_949529445.1 Alphaproteobacteria bacterium UBA4588 | reverse complement strand
ATCAAGCCAGAAGAAATGGCTCAAGCTACTGAGTGTTTCCTTACTGGGACAGCAGCCGAAGTAACACCTGTATCACAGATTCAGGATTATTCTTTCACGCCAGGTAACACAACACGTATGTTAGTTGAACGCTATTTCGATCTCGTAAATAGCTAACTATCCAACAAAATCATAACATTTGTGCTGGAAATTTAAGTAGCTAAAGAGAGGAAATGCCAGCTTTGAAATAAGATAGGCCGGTCATCGCTGTCATAAATGCGGCAAGCCAGAGTAATGTAATACCAGCCGTGCTGATAATAACCGCAAGGTTGGGTATGATATTGATTGAAATAAGACAGCCAATAGCCGTCATCTGGACAGCGGTTTTCCATTTTGCCATCAAGCTGACAGGAAGCGTAATTTTTGTGCCTGCAAGATATTCTCTTAGCCCTGATACCAAAAATTCACGTAAAATAATAATAAGAGCGGGCAACAGAAAAAGCAGGTCAAAATTCGTCTGCGCTGCAAGGCTGATAAGGCATGCGCCAATAAGAAGCTTATCAGCAATTGGGTCAAGCATACGTCCAAGTGGTGAAATCACTTTCATCTGGCGTGCAAGATAGCCATCAAGCCAATCACTGATGCTGGCTAAAATAAATAAAACAAGCGCAAAGATGGCATAGTCAGGGCTATCTGAATGCCAGATAAGAACTGCAATAACGGGGGCGAGGGCAATCCGGATTGTCGTAATAATATTGGGAAGATTATTCATTCACTCTTCCTTCTCTCCTGTCCGGTACTAACGTTCTAGTGCGTGTGAATAGATTTCATAACTTTTAAAATAACGGGAGTAGGGCTGGAGGTCTAGTCAGCAGATGCATTAACTGTCAAATTGGAGATAAATATTACTGACCGGATTGATGAAACCAGTCATAGAGGCGTTGAGCAATCGCGTCCGAGATACCATCAACAGCTTGAAGATCGCGAATGCCGGCACGAGACACAGCCCGTGCTGATCCGAAATGAGTAAGCAGCGCACGTTTCCGCGATGCACCAATACCCGGCACACCGTCGAGCGGATTGCTAAATGTTTGTTTTGTGCGCCGTGCACGATGTGCTCCGATGGCGTAGCGATGAGATTCATCACGCAGACGCTGCAAATAATGCATTGCAGGGTCTTGTGGCGGTAGGGTAAAACTATCACTTCCTTCAATATGGAATTGCTCGCGCCCAGCATGTCTATCCGGCCCTTTTGAAATTCCCACAATCTGGATGTGATCTAGTCCTAGTTCCTGCATTACTTCACGCACCGCATTGAGCTGACCACGGCCACCATCAATCAGCAGAAGATCAGGCCAGTTTCCCGACATCTGGTCGGGGTCTTCTTTTAATGCGCGTTCAAATCGGCGGAATATCATCTGGCGCATCATCGCAAAATCATCACCTGCCTCTACCTTGTAGGTACCATCTGACTTCATGTTGAATTTGCGATAGGCAGATTTTATAAATCCATCCACCCCAGCAACCACCATTCCGCCAACAGCGTGTGCACCTTGGATATGTGAGTTATCATAGATTTCTATTCGGCTTGGCGGTATATCCATCTGGAAGGCATCTGCAAGGGCACCGAGCAACCTATGTTGTGAGGATGTCTCGGCAAGTTTCCGGGTAAGGGCCTCTTCGGCATTCTTGCGTGCCATATCCATAAGCTGACGACGAGCCCCGCGAGATGGTGTGCTCATCTCAATTTTCTGGCCAGAAGATATAGAAAGAGCTTCGGATAGTAAGGTTGATTCATCAGGAAGGTCACTTACCAAAAGCAGTTTTGGTGGATGTCGGTCATCATAGAACTGGCCGATAAAAGCTGTGAGAATATCTGCTTTTTCGGCATCTGCTACCTGTTTGGGAAAATAGGCGGTGTTGCCGTAATTGGTGCCGGCCCGTACAAAGAAGATTTGAACACAGAACTGGGTTCCAGCCTGCGCTACCGCAATAATATCGGCATCTGCCAGACCCTGCATATTGATGTCCTGATTGGCCTGAATAGCCGTGAGGGCTCTAATCCGATTGCGCCACAGAGCAGCTGTTTCAAAATCTAGTTCATTGGCAGACTCCTGCATGGCACGCCCATAATCACGCTGAACAGAATCTGATTTGCCCGATAGAAACGCCGAGGCAGCTTTTAATTGTTTTTTATAAGCTGCCTCGCTGACATATCCCACACATGGCGCAGTGCAGCGTTTAATCTGATATTGCAGGCAGGGACGTGAGCGGGCAGCAAAATAACTATCCGAGCAGGTTCGCAACAAAAAGGCCCGCGACAGAGATGTGATTGTTCGGTTAACCGCACCGGCAGAGGCAAATGGTCCATAATAATCACCAATACGCTTTTGAGCGCCACGATGTTTTGTGAGTTGCGGGAAAGGGTGGGCGCCGGCCAGCAAAATATAGGCAAAGCTTTTATCATCCTTTAGCAGGATATTATAACGTGGTCGCAATTGTTTTATGAGGTTTGATTCAAGCAGTAATGCTTCAACCTCAGAATTCGTAACGGTTATTTCCAGATGGATAGTTTCTGCAACCATCTGTATGAGGCGGTTTGATAACCGGTTGGGCTGGGTGTAGCTTGAGACGCGCCGTGCAAGGTGCCGCGCTTTGCCAACATAAAGACTATCACCAGCCTCATTAAACATCCGGTAAACACCTGGCTGATGAGGCAGTGTCTTAATTTGCTTTTTGAGATAGACTAGACCACGCGCAAAATCAGGTCGGCTGGCGTCATGTTCAACAGGTATTTCTGGTGTGTCTGTCATTACAGTCGACGGTTTTTACTACCATGAATTAAACAGGATAATCCCAATAGTTCTAGTATAGACAGGTCTATTGCGAAGATAAATAGCCGTCAGCACGCCGGCGGCATATCATGGTGTTTTTCAGATTTATGATAAAATGGAAACGGTCTTAAGCTGATGGGT
>CATISA010000112.1 GCA_949529445.1 Alphaproteobacteria bacterium UBA4588 | reverse complement strand
TGTGAGTATTAAGGTAGGAATAAACGGGTTTGGACGAATTGGCCGTAATATTGTTCGTGCCTTTGCTGCTTCTCCTCGCAATGATGTTGAAATCGTTGCCATTAACGATTTAGCAGATATCGATACGGCTGCCTTCTTACTTGAATTTGATTCTGTACACGGACGTCTCTCGCAGCCAGTTACACATGACAGCAATGCACTGAAAACCCCTTTTGGAAGTGTGAAGTATGTGAGTGAACATGACCCGGCAGCCATTAACTGGGCGGCTTTGGGGGTTGATGTCGTTTTTGAATGTACCGGCATTTTCACAGCAGCAGATAAAGCCTCTGTCCATCTTGCAGGTGGAGCAAAAAAGGTACTGGTCTCGGCCCCCTCAGCAGGCGCTGATATGACCGTTGTTTATGGGGTGAATCATGACAAGCTTCAGCCAAACCATAACATCATTTCTAATGCATCCTGCACAACCAACTGTCTTGCACCGATTGCATATGTACTGCATCGGACATGCGGTATAAAACAGGGGTTTATGACCACCATTCATAGCTATACAGGTGACCAGCGCCTGCTCGATGCTGAGCATAATGATAGATACCGGGCGCGTGCAGCAGCACTCAACATGATCCCAACAACAACAGGTGCTGCTAAGGCAGTGGGCCTTGTGCTTCCTGAACTGGCTGGGAAGCTAGATGGGGTTTCTGTACGGGTTCCCACGCCAAATGTATCGGCTATAGATTTTGTCTTTGAGCCGAACACCTCCATATCTGCAGATGAAATTAATGCAAGCTTGCGCGCTGCTGCGAAAGGACCGCTTGCCGGTATTCTGGACGTTACAGACCGGGAACTTGTCTCCTCTGATTTGAATGGCTGTCCGGCCTCTTCTATTGCCCATCTAGACCAGACAAGGGTTATGCCAGACGGCATGACACGCGTCTTTAGCTGGTATGATAATGAGTGGGGCTTCTCAAACCGAATGCTGGATACAGCAGCTATTCTGCCGTTTTAGAATGGCGCTGCTGAAGCTAACGCTATATGGCTATATATTATTTTTGCAAAAATACCTCAGGCCAGGATTCACCGTGCTTGAGCACTCTGAATCGGCGCTGTGATAGCTTCTGTTTATGGAGCGCTTCTGCTAATTTTTCTGGTGGTTCATCCATCGGCTCAAGCGTCAGTTTGAAGGTACCCCAATGAATCCCAATAGCATATTTGGCGCCTAGGTCTGTAAAAACAGTTACCGCTTCTTCTGGGTTTAGATGCGATGATTTCATAAAGTCTCTCGGCTCATAAGCCCCGATTGGGATGGCTGCTAAGTCAGGGCTTCCAAGACGTCTTGCTGTTTCTATGAAGTCATCTGAATAGCCCGTATCACCCGCAAAATAGAAAGAAAAATCAGGCCAATTCATCATCCAGCCTGACCATAATGTTTTGTTACGATCGAAAGCAGAACGCTTTGACCAATGTTGGACTGGTGTAGGCTGGATTTTAACGCCTTTGACGTTGATAGGCTGCCACCAATCTAGCTCGGTTACGTCTTGCGCACCCCAGCTTAGTATAAGTTGCTTCAGCCCTAAGGGAACCAAAAACTTTATCTGTGGCTGTCGTGTCACAATCTCTCTGATGCTTTGCTCGTCGAGATGGTCGTAGTGATTATGACTAATCACGACAACATCAATGATGGGTAAATCAGCAATAGGAAAGGGAACTGGGGTCACACGCTTCGGCCCCAGAAACGAGAAGGGAGAAGCGCGGCCAGCAAATTGCGGGTCAGTAAGAATCGTTACATTCGAATGATTAATTAATAGACTAGAGTGGCCCACCCAAATAACATTTTCATTGAAATGCTTGAGTTGCTTTTTGGACGAACGGACGACAGGAAATCCATTATTTTCTGCCTCATCATTCTCCCGAGTAAAATAATCGGCAGCCCATCCAAATAGGTCACCAAAACTCTTATTATTTTTATCACCACTTCGATGTTCGAAACGACCTGTTTCTTTATTAAAATTTGGCGATTCATAGTCGACCATTATGCTCGTACATCCCAGTAATGTGAATATCAAAATAATTAAAAAATATAGCTTTTTAGTCAAAACGATTCTCTACAAAATAGTTGCTATCATCATCATTAATCCATGCCTATCCACACGCAACTATAGGCATAAGCGTCTTCCAGACATTAATTATTAGAGTACGTGACACGGCATAAAAACCATTGCTCTTAAGACTCAGGATATGAGAGAACTAAGGCGGGTATCTGAGTAATCTGTCCATTCGTTGTTTTGTTCACGTAACCAGGAGGAGCAAACAAGTGCATAGATTGACCGATAATCCATAGTATGAATTAAGTCTCCATCTTCCAGTTTGTCAAGACTGGGATAATCGCCATAAAGGCCTGCATTTACCTTACCACCCATTGCAAATTGGACCGACGCTGTACCATGGTCTGTTCCCTCTGCACCATTTTCAGCAACACGTCGTCCAAATTCTGAATAGGTAACAACCAATACATCATCCCATCTTCCCATTTTAATCAAATTTTGGCGAAATGATGCAAGCCCTTCTGCCATATCAGAAAGCAACCTTGGATGTTGCCATTTTTGCCCCTCATGAGTATCGAACGAGCCATGCTG
>CATISA010000111.1 GCA_949529445.1 Alphaproteobacteria bacterium UBA4588 | reverse complement strand
TCACCGCAAATAACCACGATAAAGCCCGCACCAGCTGATAATCTAACTTCTCTTACCGGCACGATATGGCCTGTTGGGGCGCCCCGTAAATTAGGGTCTGTCGAGAATGAATATTGTGTCTTTGCCATACATACTGGTAGATGACCAAAACCAGCAGCTTCCCATTCATGCAACTGGTCACGTATCCGCTTATCTGCGACGACATCGTCAGCACGATAGATGCGTGTTGCTACTGTCTTAATTTTTTCAAATAAGGGCATATCATCGCTATAAAGTGGTGCAAACTGTGCTGTATCACCCTCACAGATTTCTTTCACACGGGTTGCAAGTTCCTGTGTGCCCTCAGAACCTTTTGCCCAATGTTCACACCGCACCGCTTCTGCACCAACACCAGATACTGCTGTCTTGATTGCCTCAACCTCCGCATCTGTATCAGTTACAAAATGGTTGATAGCAACAATTACAGGAACGCCAAACTGTTTGATATTTTCAATGTGACGTAGCAAGTTGACAGACCCTTTTTCAAGAGCGGGGAGATTTTCACTTCCCAGCTCATCTTTGGCTAAGCCCCCATTCATCTTGAGTGCCCGCACTGTTGCAACAAGAACAACACAATGCGGTGTTAAATCCGCTTTGCGGCATTTAATATCAAAGAATTTTTCGGCGCCAAGATCCGCCCCAAAGCCAGCCTCCGTAACAACATAATCTGCCATTTTGAGAGCCGCCCGTGTCGCAATTACAGAATTACATCCATGTGCGATATTAGCAAATGGGCCACCATGAATAAGAGCAGGATTGTTTTCCAACGTCTGAACCAAATTAGGCTGCATCGCTTCTTTTAGGAGCACCGTCATCGCACCATCAGCTTTAATGTCCCTGCAGGTAACAGCTGTTTTATCACGACGGTAGCCAACGATAATGTTACCAAGACAGTCTTTTAGATCACTTAGATTGCGAGCAAGACACAAAATAGCCATGATTTCACTGGCAACCGTAATATCAAAACCGGTTTCGCGCGGGAATCCGTTTGCTACACCACCAAGATTGACAACATTTTGGCGAAGAGCCCTATCATTCATATCCAGAACACGCCGCCAGACAATACGGCGGATATCGATCTGCTCCTCATTACCCCAGTAAATATGGTTATCCAGCATTGCTGACAGCAGATTATGCGCTGAAGTAATTGCATGAAAATCACCTGTGAAATGCAGATTAATGTCCTCCATCGGAATAACCTGTGCATAGCCACCGCCTGCCGCTCCGCCTTTCATCCCAAAGCAGGGGCCGAGCGAGGGTTCACGCAGACAGATAACCGCTTTCTCACCAATCGCGTTCAAACCATCACCAAGCCCAACAGTTGTCGTGGTCTTGCCTTCGCCCGCCGGTGTCGGATTAATCGCTGTAACAAGAACAAGCTTTGCGTCCAGCTTGCCTTCCTGTTTGGCAATCCAGTCAATATCAATCTTGGCTTTATCATGGCCATAGGGTTTTAGGGCAGATGTTGGAATGGAGAGCGCATCGCCAATTTCCGAAATTGGTTTTGGATGTGCGGCCCGTGCGATATTGATGTCTGACATTAAGCTGATCCCCTGATTAATTTTGGCGCGCGTCCTGCTACTTTAGTGGTGACAGTTGGAGCACATTCTACATTTAATACCTTATAAAAAGACGGCAGAAAATAACCACCCTTTTACAGCATGATATCCCCACCAAACCTGCAATCACAGCCCCGTCATTTCCACAGGGCGACACGCATTAATAAAAAACCGTCTATTTTTAGTTTTTTTTCTTTTAGCGCTCACAGTTTTACGTCATGGTTCAGAATAGTCTTCTAGGTGTGAGCAGATTTATGATGCAGTCTATGATGAAAGACGAGAAAATCCGCAATATGCTTCATGCTAGCAAAAGTGCAGGAGCATTAAAAGTTGGGTTTCTGTTGGTCCCTAATTTTTCGATGGTCGCTTTTTCCTGTGCGATTGAACCACTTCGCTCAGCAAACCGGATGTCAGGACACGAGCTATTCTCTTGGGTGATTTCTAGTTCCACTGGTGAGACGGTCATTGCGTCAAATGGCGTCGTCGTGAATACTGACGGCGGGTCTGAACTTCTGCAGGATTGTCGGCTTGTCTTTGCCTGTGCTGGACTGGATGTAAAAACACAATCAACAAAAGAAACCTTAAATATTATCCGGCGCCTTGACAGAAATGGCGCCATTGTTGGCGCTATATGCACCGGCACATATCTGATGGCAGCAGCAGGATTGCTGGATGAGCGCAGATGCACTATCCACTGGGAGAATATTGACGGGCTAGCCGAAGAATTCCCCCATCTCGACATCACTAATGAACTGTTTGAAATTGATGAATCGCGGATTACATGCTCTGGGGGAACAGCGTCTTTAGATATGGTTCTCTATCTGATTTCTCAGGTTCATGGGCAAGTCCTTGCGGCGCAGGTGTCAGACCAGTTTATCCATGACAGAATTCGTGAACCAAGCGATAGGCAACGCATGGAATTACGTTCTAGGCTCGGTGTGTCACATCCAAAATTACTGGCTGTGGTCGGGTTCATGGAACAATGTTTGGAAGAACCACTCTCTCAGACAGAACTTGCGCAGAAAGCCAGCCTGTCAACCCGCCAGCTGGAGCGCCTTTTCCGAAAATATCTGTCGACAACACCAACGCGCTACTACCTTAATCTAAGGCTTGCTCGGGCGCGCCATCTATTACGACAGACTTCAATGTCTATTCTGTCAATTGCCCTCGCATGCGGGTTTGTCTCCGCCTCACATTTTTCAAAATGTTACCGTGAAATTTATGGCAAAACACCGCGCGCCGAACGCACGCCAGATATCAATATTGCCACGCTATAGATATTAACAGCCTGCCATACTGTTAGGTCGCATAACCATGGGCAGACGTTTTAATCGCGTCAAGCATACTTGCCATACCATTTTTGCGGGTGGCCGACAGATGTTTATCCAAACCAATCTCAGCAAGGAAACTTGCATCTGTTGCCAAAATATCTTGGGGCGTCCGACCTGAATAGACGCGAAGCAACAAGGCAATCAAACCCTGAACAATGGCCGCATCTGATTCAGCAGAAAATTGTACCAACCCATCATCATCAAGTGACGCGCCAAAATAGACCGTTGACTGACAGCCCTTCAACTTATGTGATTCAGTGCGCCATTCATCGCAAATAGGCACAAGACGGCGTCCTTGATCAATCAGATGCTGGTATCTATCTGCCCAATCATCAAAAAACGAAAATTCATCTATAATTTCAGTTGCGGCATCCTGTGCAGACATACACCTTGCTTTCTGTTGTTATACCTTCTTGCTTATACCATAATGCACTTACCCCGCAGGGCTTTCTCTAGACATAGCAGACAGATCGTAAAACTTCATCTCTTAGGCGAAAAAAAACATCCTTGTTGGCCACTTTGTAGCTTGCTTGGCTGTTGACACATGCTGTGTATCATTGGACTGTCTAGCTCAAAAGAGGGTGAATGTTTTGTTGCGCTATTATAAGCAGACAGGAAAGGGATTTATGGGCGGCTTATCAACACCGTTTCTGACGGCCTTTATTCTGATCATCCTCTTCATGGTCCGCATGATAGCAATTGTAGTCTCGCCCCTCGATTTAGGTGTTGATGAGGCACAATATTGGTTATGGGGGCAAACGCCGCAGTTAGGATATTACTCAAAGCCCCCTCTTATTGCGTGGCTATTGTCAGGTTCAGACTGGTTACTTGGCAGTTCTGCTGCTGCTGTGCGAAGCCTTAGTGCTCTGCTCCATCTTATCACCGCCTGCCTGCTCTGGCTCGCTGCAGGCGCCTTATTCGACGCGCGCACAGGCAGGCTAACAGCCCTTCTTTGGGCCAGCCTGCCAGCTGTTGGGCTTGGTAGTTTTATTATGTCAACTGACAGTGTTATGCTTGTATTTTGGTCAGCTGCCTTTGCCTGCCTATGTGTGGCATACTCTTCTAACGACAAGCTCTATCGATATAGTGCAGCTGCGGGCGCCTTTATCGGCATGGCTAGCCTCGGCAAATATGCCGGATTATATTTTCTGGCTGGATTGGCAGGATGGTTATTATTATCTTGTGAGTGGCCCAAAAAAACACGGCTCATGGCATTTTGTATCTTTAGCTGCTGCACAGCTATTTCTGCCAGTCCGACAATCATATTCAATCTCAGCAACGATTTTGTTACAATTGTTCATGTCGGTGATAATGCCGACCTCGACAGAGCCCAGCTATCTATTATGAACCTGCTTCATTTTCTGGGAGCTCAATTTTTTGTCTTGGGCCCTCTTGCCTTCCTCTTGCTTCTGTCAGGATGCATGTTTGCACCCCCGAGGGATAGGCAGAAATTCACACTACTTCGCTGGTTCATCCTTCCTATCCTTGGCGTTATCTGCATTCAGGCTGTTCTAAGAGAAGCAAATGCTAACTGGGCTGTTGCTGCCTTTCCAGCAAGTGCAATCCTGGTTGCGCGTTTGCTGTTAGACATGTCTGCCAGAACTAAGCGCCTTACTGGCATCACTCTCAGTCTGAATTTTATTCTGTCCGGCACGATAACAATCTGCCTTGGCATAGGTAGCCTCGGCATCCTAACACCACAATCAGACCCGCTTCGCCGGTTGCGTGGCTGGGAGGCTCTGGCAAGGGACGCAGAAGCGATTATGAGCCAAACAGGCGCGCGCACGCTTGTTGCTCATCGCCGGGCAGAGGCAGCTCTTATGCATTGGCATTTCCGTTATATGCGCGATAGAGTTACGATTGCCATCAATCTTGAAGCTGGCAGTGATGCGAGCCGTGCCGGCAATCATTATGCGCGTTCATACCCGGTTGGGAATGAGACGCCGCGCCCACTCCTCGTTATGACAAGAGCAGCAGAACGTCCGCCTAACTTCTTAGCAAATCCACGCGGCCCTGTGGCCACATCATCAACACCTATCAGCACCACCAAAACCCGCACAATAGATTTCTGGATTGTTGAGTAATCAGGGCGTATTAGCAACCTGCTTTCTTCAGGAACTCAGCGAATTTTTCGAGTGTTTCAGGGCTGACATGGTGCTCAACACCCTCTGCATCTTCTTCAGCTACGGATGCCTCAACCCCAATTTCAATGAGGAAGTTCCGAACAACATCATGCCGCTGTTTGGATGATTCGGCTAGCGCCCGCCCAGAATTAGTTAGAAAAATTGACCTATAAGGTTTCGAGACAACAAGACCTTCTCGTTGCAGCCGCTGGATCGTAGCATTGACTGTTGGGCTCGTCACACCAAACCGCGCCGCAAGGTCAACAGCGCGGGCCTCCCCCGTCTCATCGATGAGGTCAGCTATCATCTCAACATAATCTTCTGCAACTTCGCTCTGATGTGCTTTACGGATACGCTCAAACTTTGAGGCACTCTGCACAATCTGCTTATCCTGCTCTGCCATAACGTCGCGTCCTTCGCGTGGAATTATTAGCCTGCCATTTTTATCTTAAAAAGTTAGCTGAGGCAAAGATTTTCATGCATCTTATTTTTGTTCGTTAAGCCATTACTGCCTACAACCACACAATCTTGCCTATGAGACGAAAAAATGCCATTTGGCAGAAGCTGTTCTTTATGGTTAAACATGACTTGAAACAGGGCCTAGGCCTAACACTCTAGCGCGGATAAATAGCATGGTAGAAATTCCACAGTTTGATGCAGACACAGAAATTGAACTTCAAGCAGCAGCCTTCAGAGCGTTACGGGACCATTTGCAAAGCCGGACTGATGTGCAGAATATCGATATGATGACCCTAACCGGCTTTTGCCGGAATTGTCTGTCGCGCTGGGTTCAGGAGGCTGCAGACACCAAAGGCATTACGCTGTCCAAACAAGACGCACGCGCTTATGTTTACGGCATGGATTATGAAGAGTGGCGGACGGAATATCAAACTGAAGCAACCGCTTCGCAAAAACAGGCTTTTGCTGACACCAAACACGACTAACCACAGATTTGACCACTATAATAGATACAGATAAGGAGTTTTCGCCGCATGGATATTAGCCCGACAGCTGGTGCAGATCAGCTACGCCAATATATTGAACGTGTTGAGCGTCTAGAAGAAGAAAAACGTGCCCTTATGGCAGATATAAAAGATATATATTATGAAGCCAAAGCATCGGGCTTTGAGCCAAAAATTATGCGCCAAATTGTAAAAATGCGTGCCATGGATAGAGATTTACTATCAGAACAGGACACACTGCTCACAACCTATCGTGAAGCGTTGGGCATTGCCTAATATGAGTAACGCCCCTGTCTCATTCGCGGCCCGTCTTGCGACCAAGATAAATACAACAGGAACCGTTTTATGTGTTGGTATCGACCCGCATCCTCATTTGATGCATTCGCTATTTGGCGGCACTGATGCCATCCCTGGCTCACCAGAAGCACTAACTCATCTGGAAGCCTTCTGCTCAGAGCTTATTGACGCTGCATCAGGTAAAGTGCCGGCAGTAAAACCGCAAGCTGCTTTGTTTGAGCAGCACGGGCCAGGCGGCATGCGTGTACTGGCAGACATAGCCCGTAAAGCCCGTGAAGCCAGCCTACTTGTTATTATGGATGCCAAGCGCGGTGATATTGGGTCAACAGCAGAAGCCTATGCATCAGCTTGGCTTGGCCCTGATGCCCTTTTCCCGTCTGATGCGCTGACCGTCAACCCCTATCTTGGCCTTGATAGTCTAATGCCATTTATTACGCAGGCATCAGCCGTTGGCGCCGGACTTTTTATTCTGGCACGCACCAGTAATGCAGGCTCGCGCGATTTACAGCAATTAGACGCAGGTGGCACACCTATCTGGGCACATCTTGCCCGCCTTATTGCGCCTGTTGTAACAGATAATTTAGATGCTATTGCTGGCTTCTCGTCTATCGGCATAGTAGCAGGAGCAACAGGACCAGATGAAGCCCACGCTTTGCGCACAGAATTACCAACAGCACCCTTTCTTATCCCCGGCTATGGCGCCCAAGGTGCATCAGCAACCGACGCCCTTGCGGGTCTTATTCGTGACAATCAGAATAAACTAACAGGCGGACTTGTGAATGCATCACGTGGTATTTCCCATTGTGCCGCTGCCCAGACAGCCGCAGACATCTCATCATGGCGCCGCGCCGTAAATGATGCTCTCAGCCATGCAACAGATGCGTTAGCATCTTAACTACTAAATTTCTTTTATGCTCTTATTATAGGCCTTAATTT
>CATISA010000110.1 GCA_949529445.1 Alphaproteobacteria bacterium UBA4588 | reverse complement strand
CGCTGTCTCAGGCATCTCGTCTGCTGGCTGCAAACTCTTATGAGCGTGTTCTAGAGCGCGGCTTTGCACTTGTTACTGATGATAAGGGCCAGGCCATCAAGCGGAGCGATGAGGCTGCAGTCGGTGCTATGGTAGAGATTAAATTTGCTGATAAAAAACGGTCTGCCCAGCTAGACCCAGGCACTGCCCCGAGCCCCAAACCATCTAAGCCAAAAGCAGCGGCAGCAAAGCCTACATCCCAAGAAGAGTTATTCTAGCCCATTATCCTTAACCACAGATTTACCCCATCTGCGATGTGGCCAGAGCCATTGTTCTGGGGCAGCTGAAATCCAGTCTTCGAATGTGTTATTTATTTGCTGAGCAATCTGCATTGTCGCCTGGTCATCATCACCTGCTGGCATTGTTAGCGGGTCTGAGATAGTGACATTCAGCCGATTATCTTTAGTCCGCACGCCATGCGCCATAAAAATGGGCTTTCCCATTTTGCGTGCGACTTTAATATAAGAAATAGCGGTTGTTGCTGGGTGGCCAAAAAAAGGTACAAATTCCCCTTCGCGCAGTTGCTGGTCCACAACCATCATCATAAAGCCACCTTTTTTGACGGTACGCACCATGCCCATCGCAGCTTCCCGTCCTTTAATGTAACTGTCAGCCCCGGTAAACTGGACCCGGTTTTTGAAAATCCAGTTGGCATAAGGATTATTCAGTTCACGATAAATAAGGCCGGTTTTGATATTAGCAGCAATGCTCAAAAGCCCCACAGCCTCCCAGTTGCTCAAATGAGCACTAATGATAAACCCGCCATCATAGGGGGTTAATTTTTCCAATCCGGTAAAGCTGATGCGCCCTGATGGAAGCATTGTTTTTATATGGGGGTATTCACCAATACAGCGACCAATATTATTCCACATACCATGTGCGATATGCTGGCGTTCGGGCAATGAGAGGTGGGGTAGCGCAAATTTCATATTCGCAAGGGCCCGTTTATGCCACGGTGTGAGAGGCCCAAGAATTTGAAAAACTCGGCCCATAGAAGCACTTGCAACTGAAGCCGGAAGGCACTGTAGGATGCCAACAGCAAGAAATAGCAGGACTGCTTCGCACGGCCAGATGATAAAACGATAAAGGGCTGTTAAGACAGGACCCCTATAGGACATTGACACTGAATATTCCTCTCAGATTAACAGTGACGCGCTATCAAGAGCGCTTTATCTCAACAATATCATCTACCATATTCATGATTAATTGTTCAGCCTCTGCTTCAAATGACATGCTTACCTGTAACACATTCACACGGTCGCGCCATTCAGGTGGCAGTCGCATCCAATCTTTCAATGTAGTCACAAGCTCAGCCCCATTCTGGACAGCATCGAGATGAAGTCGTGTTAAGTCTGCATCGCTATAGGGATGATGATCAGCAAAAGCATGCGTTTGAACCAAGTCTGCCCCGCAGCCTGCAACCGTCTTGAAAAAGCGAGACGGACGGCCAATACCGGCAAAGGCAAGAAAGCGCTTTCCCTTAATATCCGCTGCACTATCAGGGTCGGGAACAAGACTACCTGTGACAACCTGAACATTATCGGCAAGCCGGTCAGTAAGACCTGTTTCATCTTCACCATTTATGACGGCAAGAGAAAGCTGTGCAATGCCGGATGAAAAGCTCTGGCGCAGCGGGCCTGCCGGCAAAATCCAGCCATTTCCGCAACCAGCACTACCATCGAAAACACCAATGACAATATCCTTTTCCAGCCACGGATTCTGCATGCCGTCATCCATTATAATAATGTCAGCTTCAGTGGAACGTTGGATGAAATATGCACCTTTGAGCCGGTCACGACTAACAATGACAAGCTCATTGAGCGCAAGCATAAGAGGCTCATCTCCTACATCATCAGTTCCATGAAGACTGGCATCAACAATAAGAGGCCCTTTTTCAGAACCACCATATCCGCGTGTCAGGACAGCCGGATTATATCCTTTTGTCCTGAGCAACTGACACAGACTAGATGTGAGCGGTGTTTTGCCAGTCCCGCCAACGCTGATATTACCAACACAGATAACTGGCAGAGATACTATGCTGGCTGTTGCCATTTTCTGTCGCAGAAATATTCCCAATCGCCATATCCAGGATACTGGTATCAGCATGGCCGCAAACACATTTTTCTGGTCCCAGAATGATGGTGTCTTCAACATATTATTGATTATTACCCTGACGAATTTGTGATGAGATATAGTCTGCAATGGGTTCAGCGCGAGAACAAGCATCTTGCGCATATTTTTGACTTTTTTGTTTCTGGGCCCGACTGATAGGAAGTGACGTTACGAGCTGCAACATATTATCTGCCAGCAACAATGCCATAGCTGATTTTTCCGCCGCGTTAGATAAAATCGTAATAGCCCCTCTTGTGTGAAGCGCATCAAATTCCTGTTTGTTTTTCTCAATAAACGGTCCGGTAATTATAGGCACACCAAAGAGGGCAGGTTCTAGCGGGTTATGACCCCCCAAGGGCACTAATGACCCCCCAAGGAAAACAATATCTGCAGCGGCAAATAGGCTCCCCATTTCACCGAGCGTATCATTAAGATAGCTGTCATCTGCAGGTGATGCGAGCTGTTGTTTTGAGCGCTGTCCTGCCATTGGCATGAGGGCTGATACTGCCCCTGCTCGGATAGGGTGGCGCGGCGCCATGATTGTAAAGACGGGGTGTCCGGCATCTGCACAATGTAGGGCAGCCTGCAATAACATCTCCTCTTCGCCCTCATGCGTTGAGGCGCAGACCAAAATAGGCTTGCCGGCAGCGGCATGTTTTAACATTGCAGTGTAATGAGCATCAGTTTCAAGTGCAGAAACAGATACTTTTAGTGAGCCATGTGTCGTGATGGAGGAAGAGGGTCTGCCCCCTGTTAATGCTGTAAAGGCGACTGTCTGTTCATCATCAACACTGTAAATCTTATCGGCGCTGCCAAACACAGCAGCAGCAAGGGCAGGGCGCTGACGCCATTTGGTCAGGGAATGTGGTGATAATTGGGCTGATGCAAAAATAATAGGTATTAAGCGTGCACGCGACTGGGTGATCAGCATCGGCCAGAAATCTGACTCCAAAAATACAGCGCAGTCAGGCCGCCAATAGCTCAGGAACCTATTTACCCATTTTTTATGGTCGAGCGGCTGGTAGCTATGCAAGCATCGTCCCTGCCATTTTTTGCTCGCTTTAGCAATCTCTGCCGCTGCGGTAACAGTGTTTGTTGTGATGAGGATACAGACGTCTTGATCGCGCTGTAACAGAGTATCAGCAAGGGTGCGCGCTGCTACGCTTTCACCAACTGAGACAGCATGTAACCAGATGAGCGGACCATCTGGGCGCTGGTTGTGCCAGCCTTTTCCTGTGCGCTCCGATAGACGTGCTAGCTCTTCTTTGCCGCGAATACAGCGCAGATATAGTAAGAGGCGTATCGCTGGCCCCGCGATAGACCATAAAAATGCATAAATACGCAGGGCGCGCTGTTGGTCTGTTATTGTCACGTCTTGCTATGCCCCATATCAGAATCGCACTGTTGGGTGAGCGAATATAACCGTGTTTCGACAAGCAGGCGTTGTGCTTCTAGTTCTTGTTTGTTTTTTGTACGGGCAAGAATAATAGGGTCTCCCCATTTTATCAGACCACGGGTAAATGGTTTTGGAATTCTCAATCTGTCCCAACTGCGGGCTCGCCACATACGGCCAGTAGACCAAGCAACAGGAATAATGGATGCCCCTGTGAGCTGGGCGAGGCTCACCGGCCCAGCTGAAAGCATACGGGCAGGCCCACGTGGCCCATCTGGCGTAATAACACATATTTTGCCGCGTTTAGTTTCTCTAGCCAGCGCGCGCAGGCTTGATAAGGCCTGCCTGTTTGAGCTCCCCCAAACGGGCGAGACCCCATAGAATCTTGTCGGAATGTCAAGAATCAGGCCATCGGCATGAGGCGACTGCAACGCAGCACATCCAGGTGGAAGGACAATCCCGAAACAAAATAGATGTTCATGCCAGAAAACCAAAATAGGCGGTGGATTATTGCTGCCACTATTGCGAAGTCGTGAGAAATGAGGACGGTTTTCATGCCGCCATAATACCGACTTTGCGCATATGAACATGAGCAGAAAGATAAGGGTTCCAATAATGATGTTGCCAACTCTTGAGCTGACAAACGCCTTCACCATAATCATGCCCACTTAAAACTAGCGATTGATAAAAACTGGTGGATGATAAATCCAAATGCGTTCTAATCTAGCCCAGCCGAAGCCATGGTGCTAGCACGAAAACAGACGGATCTAGAGATAAGCTATCAAAATCCTGAAAAATGTTACCAACAGAGCGAGTCCGTCGTCTAGTTTGTTCAAGATTTTGTTTTGGTCGCCTAAGCTAGTCAAATATTTGCAAAATAATGTCAAGCGAGGCACAGTGTGCGCGAAGGAAGATCATGGCATGAATGATAAGCAAATCTATATCCGATTATGGCGCGACTGGGTTCTGCCCTATAAATCGCGCCTCATTGGCGCTTTGTGTCTGATGGTTTGTGTTGCGGCGACAGGCGGCGCCTACCCTGCGGTTATCCAACATGTGTTTGATGCGTTGTCAGGCGGCGAGGCATGGCTCCCTCTCTCGCCTGCTCTTTATATCCCAGCCATGATTATGTGCCTTGCTTGCCTGAAAGCAGTATCGATGTTTTTTCAAGTGCTGGCGGTCAATAGTCTTGCGTTGCGAGTGACAACCGATATTCAAAAGGCAATGGCACGCTATCTTGTGGATGCTGACCTTGCTTTTGTGACTGGTGAGCCGGCAGGTGTTTTTATCTCACGCATCATGAATGATTTGAACCTGCTTCGTGAAGCGATTATCAGGCTTGCAAATAATCTAGTGCGTGATGCCTTGACCATTATTGTCATGATCTGCCTGATGTTCTGGTTTAGCTGGCTCCTATCGTTAATGGTGCTGGCTGTTTATCCGCTTGCCATGAAGCCGATTATTTCGATTGGTCGGCGGCAGCGCAAAGCCTCTAGCGCTCTTCAAGAGCATCTGGAATCTGTGACCTCGCTATTGGGTGAGACTTTGCAGGGTGTACGGATGGTAAAAGCCTATCAGCTGGAAAATACCGAAAAAGAGCGAACACATTCAGCCTTTGAAACGCTGTATAAAGAACTTATTGGCCTCTTTTCGGGGCGCGCCCGTATTGACCCTATTCTGGAAGCGCTTGGCGGCGTGGCAGTTGCTGGCGTTATTGGTGTTGCTGCATGGCAGGTTTCAAGCGGTAAAATGGGTATTGGTGATGTTGCAGGGTTTATTACAGCATTGCTTATGCTGGTGCAGCCCGTGCGCGCGCTTGGAACGCTAACAGCTGTGACACAAGAAGGTATGGCGGCCGGGGGGCGTATTTTTGAACTCCTTGATCGAAAAAACCAGATTATAGACAAGCCAGAGGCCCCTGCTCTTTCGGCTGTGACAGGCCATGTCCAGTTTAATGATGTTAGCTTCTCCTATGGGGATGGTGGGGTTGTTCTAGATAAGGTATCCTTCGAGGTTTTGCCAGGACAGACAGTGGCTCTGGTTGGAGCAAGTGGTGCAGGGAAAAGCTCTATTGTTTCGCTTCTACCGCGTTTCTATGACCTTGATAGCGGCAGCATTACTGTTGATGGCCAAGATATCTCTGGTGTGAGTCTTAACAGTCTGCGCCAGCATATTGGGCTTGTTAGTCAGGATGCTATTCTGTTTGATATGAGTGTTGCCGATAATATCCGATTTGGCAGGCTGAATGCGTCTCAGGCTGAAATAGAACAGGCTGCCAAAAAAGCCGCAGCCGATAGTTTTATTCGTCAACTTGACGGCGGTTATGAGATGCGTGTCGGCAGTAACGGAAATCGGCTTTCCGGTGGTCAGCGTCAGCGTATAGCCATTGCCCGTGCGTTGCTGAAAGACGCGCCACTATTGCTGCTTGACGAAGCAACAAGCGCGCTTGATGCAGAAGCTGAAACGCAAATTCAAGAGGCGATTGCACGACTATCAGAAGGACGTACAACCATTGTGATTGCTCATCGGCTATCGACCATCCGCGATGCAGACCATATTATCGTGATGGATAATGGCCGGATTGTAGAACGTGGGACGCATGAATCACTGATATCCCAAAAAGGGCATTATGCACATTTATGTGCCTTGCAAAATATCTCGGTTTAAGGCCGGATTAATGTAGATCTCATGCGCTATCTGGTGGCTTATTCGCGGCGGAGAATATCGTCAACCAGCCTGTTTGCCCATCCTCTAGACATAAAGCTATTCTGTAAAATATCAGGGTCATAGACATTATCTAGCCAGTCAAAAAAGGCCATGCCGTTAGCTTCAAATGGCTCATAGGCATCAAAAAAGGCATCTAAAAGTCCAGTCTTCGCCTGTTTTACATGGCCGTACTTGAAGGCAAGCTGTTCACGTGCTACTGCGACAGGCATCTGTTTATGGATAAGCAGGTAAAGGGCTGACATCAGCCCAGCTCTATCAGCGCCTGATTTACAATGCATTAAGCTGGGGCCTGTGACGGTTGCAAATAAATCACGCGCGCCATAAACCATCTCTTTGGTAGGCGCGGCTCTGGAGCGCGCGGTAAAATCCACCAGCGTCACGCCATAGGTAACACAGGCTTCTGCTTCTAGTTGCCAGCCGCCGTCATCACGTGGTCCGCGCAGATTGATAATAGTTTTAATGCCGCGCTTGGCCGCCTGTTTGACTCGCGAAGGGCTTGGCTGATTGCTGCGCCACATCATCTCGTCAATACGATGTAAATTATGCCAGTAAAACCGCAGAAAACCGTGGTCTTTTAGCATCAGTTCTGTCCAGTCACGAACCCCGCGACGAACTCCTTTATGCTCACTACCCGCAAAGCGGTCCTGTGTTGAATCTAGGGACGGCATAAAAATAAACGTTCCTTT
>CATISA010000109.1 GCA_949529445.1 Alphaproteobacteria bacterium UBA4588 | reverse complement strand
TCTTCTGTTTCTCCAGCAACAAGCCGATCACGAAAGATCTGTGTCATGCCTGCAAGGTCTTCATCTGACTTTGCAATCATCTGATCTTCATATGCTGTTATTGCTGCCACTCTTGCATTAAGCTTTTTAAGCTCTTTATCATTTGAGTCTCCAAACAGGCTTTTTGTGAGTGATGAAAACATACTTCTTTCCTCTTGGACTCCTACGACGTGCCTTAGCCAAAACACCTGATAATAAAGAAGGTAGGGATTATTGGGCATTAACCATTACCTGCAGATAGGGTCTTCCCCTAATTTTGTCAATTAGTAAGCCAGCGGTGTTGCGGTTGAAGCCTTATGCCAAGATATGTTAGGCAAGGGTATCTAAGAAGGCGATCTTCGAATCAAAATGAATTCAATGAGAGATTTCTTGGGCGTCACATCATGTCTAAACCGTTAAGGATCCATTGCCAATGTCATTCATTCGTTCATTTTGCTGCGCTGCGTTTCTGGCAAGCTCATCGATTATTTTTACAACAACATCCTTTACCCAAGAAAATAAGATACCTGTCGCTGACGTAAATGGTGAGGTCATTTATTTAGCTGAAGTCATGCGGCTTGCTGAACAATTGCCCGCTGAATACCGCCAACGCCCGCTAGAAAGTTATTTTGGTGGACTTGTGGATGATGTTATTGATGCTCGCCTTGCTGCCGCTGCTGGAGCAGAGAGTGGCTTATCAGAAAATGCTGATGTTGCGCGTCTGATGGAAGTAGCAGCCATGCGGGTGCTTGCTGAGTCATGGATAGCCCAGCAGGTGAATGAGGCTATTACCGAGGATGCTCTGGCAGCGGCGTATAAATTATTCATTGCCGATAGTGGATCGCGCGAAGAAGTAAAAGCCCGCCATATTCTCGTTCCAGAAGAAGCGACAGCACGTGCCATTATTGAAAAACTAACCGGTGGGGCAGATTTTGCCGAAATTGCAAAAACCGACTCAACCGGCCCAAGTGGTCCAAATGGTGGCGATCTTGGCTATTTCCCTCGCGGTGCTATGGTTCCGACATTCGAAGCCGTCGCCTTTGAGCTAACGCCCGGCACCTTCACGTCTGAACCAGTTCAAACCCAGTTTGGCTGGCATGTTATCAAAGTTGAAGATAAGCGGGTCACAACACCGCCGACATTCGAAAAGATAGCCCCTCAGCTTCGTCAGAATCTACTGAACCAGAACCTAGGACGCGTTCTAGAAGGTTTGAGGGTATCAGCACAAATTAATAAACGGAGCTTTGATGATATCCGCACCGAAGCCCAAGCTGCTCAGGCAAGATAAAGACCATGTCTGAGTTACCCCTCTCCGCTCTTGCTCCAGATAGCTTTCCGGCCTTGTCGGACATCGCTGGTATCCGTCTGTCTGTTGGTCAGTCAGGTATGAAATATAAAGGTCGAGATGATGTTATGTTGCTGTTGGCCCAAGAAGGGTCAACAGTAGCAGGTATCTTTACACAATCTGCAACCGCTGCAGCGCCTGTTGACTGGTCACGCGCCGGTATCGCATCGGGAAATCCGCGCGCCATCATTACAAATGCCGGCAATGCAAATGCCTTTACCGGCACGCGCGGTGTAACAGCAATGACACATTATCTCTCAAGACTAGCAGAGGGTCTCAGTCTAACAGATACGCAGATACTCGTTGCCTCTACAGGGGTTATTGGGGAGCCAATTAGTGGCGAGGCTATGGCATCTATTTGCGAGACACTTGTCGCTGATGGCGGGCACGCATCGTGGCAAGATGCCGCTGCCGCTATTCGCACCACAGATACATTTGCCAAAGGTGCCACAACATCCTGTATCATCGGGGGGTCAGTGATCACCATCAACGGAATTGCCAAAGGGTCAGGCATGATTGCCCCTGATATGGCAACAATGCTCGCTTATATTGCAACAGACGCCGCGATAAGCGCAGACTGCCTTGATATTTTACTAAGACGATGTGCTGAAAAAAGCTTTAATGCCATCACAGTAGATAGCGATACATCAACCTCAGATAGTGTATATTTAATTGCAACAGGCGCAGTTGATATGCTGGTTATCACGAATCCAGATAGTCCTGAGGCTAAACAGGTTCAAGCAGCGCTCCAGATGGTCATGACAGACCTTGCACATCAGATCGTAAAAGACGGCGAGGGTGCGCAGAAATTTATTACAGTTACTGTAACAGGTGCCCAGACCGACGCCGATGCTAAGATAATCGCCCTCGCCATTGCTAACTCGCCTCTGGTAAAAACTGCAATTGCCGGAGAAGATGCGAATTGGGGCCGTATTGTTATGGCAGTTGGAAAATCGGGCGCTGCTGCGAGCCGCGATGAGCTTAGCATCGCGATAGGTGGTACGATTATCGCCGAGCAGGGAGAGCGGGTCGAGGGCTATGACGAAGCACCCGTTAGGGCCCATATGGAAGGCCGCAATATCGACATTACGGTTGATGTTGGCATGAGAGGAACAGGACAGTCAACCATCTGGACCTGCGATTTGACCCATGGCTATATCAGCATAAATGCTGATTACCGTAGTTAACGCTAAGCCTAACAATGTCAGAAATTAACCTTATCCCTGCGGTCTGCCTTGTTGATGCTGATGGACGTGTTCTATTATCACAGCGTCCCGAGGACAAATCTATGGCAGGGAAATGGGAATTTCCGGGCGGCAAAATCGAAAGAGGAGAAACGCCAGAAACAGCCCTTATTCGTGAGCTGGGTGAAGAGCTGGGAATTGATACTCATTCCTCATGCCTTGCCCCTCTCTGCTTTGTCTCACATGCTTATGATGACTGGCATATGGTATTGATGCTTTATGTCTGTCGTCGCTGGAAAGGCACACCTACCCCACAGGAAGGCAATGATGTTATCTGGGTTCGCCCCCAGCGTTTGCGTGACCATGACATGCCAGATGCCAACCGAGAACTTATTTCTGCTATTCAGGATTTACTTGGCTAATCTGTCTTTTGCGAGCCGTTTTGTTCAGCATCAAACGCCTCTAGCAGACTATGTGTTGCAGACCCCCGTGCCAATGGTTTTTGCTGAGAGGCGTGGGGCGCCCACCCTGTCAGGGTAATAAGCTCAAAACTAGCCTTAATCTGCCCATCTTCTGTACTAAAGCGTTCTTGATATAATTCTGCGGCGCGCAGAAAAATGTCTCGGCGCGCAACATGCAGTTCTTTTCCGCAAAGGACATTTTGCTCTCCCATACCTTTCAGATCAGCCATCAGACGAAACATATTTGGATATTTAACAGTGATAAGCTCAGCATCGGCAACCGGCAGAGCAAGTCCTGCCCGTTGCAACAAGCCGCCAATATCACGAATGTCCGCCATCGGGGCACATCTTGCAGACATGCCGCCCCTCACCTCTGTTTCGGCTTCAGCAAGACATTGCCTGAGCTCATTTAAGGTCCGCCCGCCAAACAGACACACAAGCAATAACCCGTCAGGACGTAACGCAAGCCGCATCTGGGTTAATAATCCCGGCACATCATTTACCCAATGCAAGAACAAGGCTGACACAACAGCATCATAATGGGCTGGTTCTACAGGAAGCGTCTCGGCAGGGCTTACGACTGCTGGTGCTATCCGGCCTGCGATATCGCAAAAACCAGCAGAAATATCTGTCTGAAGAAGGGTATGGGTGGGTGTTAGTTTTCCACTAGCACGAAGCATCTGCGCCATCTGTCCTGAATGACATCCAACATCAAGCACATCACTAAACGTGCGCCGCACCAACATCAGCTTGTCCTCAAGACGCTCAACTGCGGCCTGCTTTAAAAAGGCAAATTTCTCAAAATTTTCTGCGGCACGATTTCGATTATGAACCAGCTGATCCATGTCAAAAATCTGTGGTGGTGTTTCTGTCATCTAAAACAAACCCATCTGGGACAAAATCAATTGGGACTAGATCATAATATAAAGAGATAGAGTTCACTTCAGCCTTTGTTAACCCCTTCTATACTAGGATATGTTGCATGCGCAAATATCTACCTCCCCGAATTTTATATCCATCTATCTACCAGCTTTTCCGACATGGACTGGATATTTTGTTGCCAAATGGATGCGCTTTGTGTGGCGCCCATGTGGTAGATCGAGGATTATGCACAGACTGCTGGCTTGGGCTAAACCACATATCAGCGCCATTTTGTGCGCGATGCAGGCGCCCTCTGGCTCATGCACTCCTCGAATCACTTTGCGGAAGCTGTCATGTGACAGAGTCTGTTTTAAAACAAGTACGCAGTGTGTTGATTTATGATGATGTCTCAAAAGGTCTGATTCTCCCCTTCAAACATGCAGATAGATTATCTCTCACGCCGCTGCTCGTTTAGCTTTTGCGCCCTATATTTGACGCCATGGCATCAGATGGGATGATAATTATGCCAGTCCCACTTCATAAAGCGCGGTATTTTTCCCGCCGGTATAATCAGTCAGCAGAGCTTACAAGACATCTGAGTGCTGGCAGTCACCATACTGTCCATTTCAGGCCGAATATTCTGCTTCGTCATCGCAATACCCGCACGATGGGTGGCCTAACAGGTAAAAAGTGACTTCAAAATGCATCTGGCGCCTTTCGGCTGAAAAATGGCAATCTTGATGTGACCATGGGCAAACATATCCTGCTTATAGATGATGTAGTAACAACAGGCGCAACAATGGAAAGCTGCGCTAGCCTGCTCATGAGCCACGGCAAGGCAGCATCCGTAAGTGCTCTTATACTCTTGCGTGTTATGTGATCCCCAGCTCTGGAAATAAGAGACCGGCTAGCCTATGTTAATGTCAAGACTTTCGTTTTTAGATAAAGGTTAGCATCATGGCAGATGCAGCAACAGTTGAAATTTATACCAGTATGTTCTGTGGTTATTGTGTCCGCGCAAAAAAACTACTTAGCCAAAAAGGTGTCAGTTTTACTGAAAAGGATGTGACCGCTGACAAGAACGGGCGCACGCTTATGACCTCACGAGCTGGCGGGCGCACATCCGTGCCACAAATATTTATCAATGGCGATCATATTGGAGGCTGTGATGAATTATTCACATTGGAGAGAGCCGGTACACTTGATAAATTATTATCACTTAGCGCCTAACAACCTGCCCCGCCGTCACATAAAGGCATAGCAGACTATGACCATGCAGTTTAAAGCATCTGTTCTTCAATATTGTGCTGCTGCTAGCGCTGCAGAAACCCTGCCTATCATTGAAGAGCTCGTCGCTGAGAGTGCCGCACAAGGCGCAAGCTTTGTATGTTTACCAGAATGTGCAACCTTTCTGAGCCGTGACAGACAGGCGCTATTCGACCAAGCTGAAGATGAGACAACAAGCCCCAGCCTGGCTCGTCTATCGCTACTTGCAAAAACATATCAGATTTTTTTGTCGGTTGGCTCACTTTTGATGCGTGATGCTGGGGCAGATAAATGCACCAATCGCGGATATCTTCTTAACCCGTTGGGTAAAATTTCTGCACGATATAATAAAATTCACATGTTTGATGCAGCAGTTGGCGACGGCCGGACATACCGCGAATCTGAACGCTTCCACCCAGGGCAGGAGCCTGTGCTTGTACAAACAACAATTGGTAATATTGGTCTGTCTATCTGTTATGATATCCGGTTTCCTGAATTATATCAGCGGCTCTCAGAAGCCGGTGCAGAGCTTCTGGTTATTCCATCTGCCTTTACAGTTGTAACAGGCGCGGCACATTGGCATATTCTTCAACGCGCCCGCGCTATTGAAACAGGCTGTTTTGTTCTGTCAGCTGCTCAACATGGCACCCATGCAGATGGCCGGCAGACATATGGCCATGCACTGATTGTAGCACCATGGGGTGAGGTGTTGGCGGATGCAGGCTCATGTGAACAAGGGTTTGTAATGGCAGATATTGACCTTGCCGCCTGCAATGCGGCCCAGAGGCGGCATGGAACGACACAAAATAGGCAAAAACTTAACCCTGTTAGACTCATCAGTGAAGTGTCTCAATAGTGCTTTTTATGATAAATAGCGCGGCAGCTAGGCGAGAGACTTTTCACCCATCGCAACGTATTTATCACGCCGGTTTGCCCGCAATTCATCAGGACTAAGGGTGCTCAGTGCGCTGAGTTCCTGCTCAATGGCATCAGACATGTTGAGCAAGGCTGCCTCAACATCACGGTGCGCCCCACCAACAGGTTCATCGACAATCTGGTCAATAATACCCAGCTGCATCATATCAGCGGCCGTTAAACGCAACGCCTCAGATGCTGTCTCAGCCTTATCCGAGCTGCGCCACAAAATAGACGCGCAGCCTTCAGGCGAAATAACCGAATAGACAGCATGTTCGAACATGATGACTTTATTCCCAGTGGCCAGCGCAATGGCGCCACCAGAACCGCCTTCACCAACAATCGCAGAAATAAGCGGCGTTTTAAGGTTCAGACAGGCCTGAATGGAGCGCGCGATAGCTTCTGCTTGACCGCGTTCCTCGGCGCCGCGTCCCGGATAGGCGCCAGCCGTATCAATAAAGCTAATAACCGGCAGGCCAAACTGATCGGCTAGTTGCATCAGTCGGATAGCTTTGCGGTATCCTTCGGGGCGGACCATGCCGAAATTACGTTTGATACGTTCTTCCGTTGTACTGCCTTTTTCAGTTCCCATAACAATAACTGGACGACCGCGAAAGCGCGCCAACCCACCAATAATGGCAAAATCTTCTTTAAAATTTCGATCGCCTGAAAGCTCTGTAAACTCAGTGAAAAGCTGATCAATAATCTGCACGAGTTTCGGGCGCTCTGGATGCCGGGCAACCTGCACCTTTTGCCACGGGCCCAGCTTTGTATAAGTCTGTTTAAGCTCTTTATCGATACGCAATTGCAGCTTGCCAATTTCATCCGCGATATTCAGTCCTGAATCACTACCAAGATGGCGGAGTTCTTGAATTTTACCTTCAAGCGCTGCAATTGGTTTTTCAAAATCAAGAAAATGACGCATGTTTGCCCATCCCTATCACATATTCGTTATTCGACTTCTTATTCAGCAAACGCGCTCATAGTGAGTCATCAACTTACTCTTTTCTATCAGATTCTGCAAGCGGGTGCGCATCTCCTACCAGCCCTGCCAGCCTATCTTGGCGGGTACGGGTGTAAATCTGTGTGGTGGCAATATCGGCATGGCCCAGTAGCATCTGGAGACTACGTAAATCAGCACCCCTATTCAACAGATGGGTTGCAAAGCTATGGCGCAGAACATGTGCACTAACCTTGCGCTCATCGATGTCAGCGTGCCGGGCAATCTGTTTTAGTAAGAGGCTGAATTTCTGGCGGGTCATTTCCTGTGAGCGATAGGCAAGCAATTGGTCGGTTTCCGCATCAGGACCATCAGCATCCCGAGCATTACGCCACCGCCGGGCTGTTGAGATTGCAATGGATGTAAGTGGCACCATACGTTCACGGCCACCTTTACCCCGGATCAGGAGCATATCTTTGTCTGCGACAAAATCCTGAAGCCTTAAACTAAGGAGCTCGGAGATACGTAACCCAGCTGAATACATGAGCTCCAATCCAGCCTGCATCAGCAAATCATAAGGAGGCTCAAGCTTACTACAAGCAGAAATAAGCGATGAGACATCAGCCTCATTAAGACTTTTGGGAAGCGGGTCTGGTAATTTAGGGTTATCAAGAAACAAACTTGGATTATCCAGCCTTATCTGGTCAGATACCATCCAGCCTGCAAATTGTCGTACCGCACTCAGGCGGCGTGAGACGGTGCGGGCGGCAAGGCCTTCTGCGTGAAATTTCTGCACTGACCGTCTAATATCATCGGTCGTCATCACCGCAAATGATACAGCCATACTATCACCAAGCGCCATCAGATCATTTTTATAGCCGATGAGGGTATTTTCAGACACGCCCCTTTCTGCGGCGAGCGCAGATAAAAAATGGGTGATCAGCGTCTCATTTGATATAGTGGCCATGGCCTTTTACTAGTTTTCCTGAGCCTGATAGTGGCGTTCTAGCTGTCCAATAATGAGCTCCCTACCAAAATTGCGCGCCGCATCTTCAAGCCCGATCGCGCTAAGAGCCTGTATCATAACGGCGCCATCTTCGGGACGGAAATAGCCAAGATGGGCTTCCTGTACCAGATGGGCAATTAACAGAATTGTCTCGCCAATTCGGCCTGAACCTGATGCCTGCTGTAGTGCCAGCATTTTACCCACTGGTACGTTCAGATAGGACCTGCCCAAAGTAAGCTGTGTTGCTGCTTCATCATGCGAGCGCGCAAGCCACTCTTCTTCGGGGCGTTGCAATCCAAGCGCATCAAGTAATGGTAATAGATGCCACAAATCCAGCCCTTCAAGGGTATTTACATCCCAAACATCCCCTGATGCAACATTCAGTATTTGTGATAAATAATTAGCTTCGCCTCCTTGACGAGATAAGCCGTCGGGAAGGGCCTGCGCTGGATGATTTGCCTTCATCACGAATGAATAGAGCTGTGCTGTGATATCATCTAACGTGCCTGCATTATTTACCTTAACGCGGTGCCTTACAAGGCTATCATATAGCGGCAAAAGAACAGAGAGGCGTCCTGCGCGGGCCTCTGCCTCAAGGGCGGCACGTACTAAAGAATCAGTATCAGCGCCTGTTCTATTCATCAACGCAACCCATAAAAAAGGGCTAGAAGAACCATGTAACGAACGCATGCCAGGCCCTGGCTTTGAGACAGAACCAAGTTCAGACAAGGCTGCTTCGGCAGGAACTGGCGCCGTTTTGAGCGACCGCCAAATTTGTTCAGTATCACTGCTACTTTGCAGGCCTCGTTCATATAGCCTATAACTTACCGTCACGCTAGCAGCGGGGTCCAGATACCGGAAGGCTGGCAATGCCTGAATCATGGAAGATGGCATATTATCTAGCGCATCAAGCGATATTGTTTCATGCGCTGCATCCATCAACATCAGATGAACAAGGCTTAGGTCATTCATATCCAATGAAATTTCGGTCCGACGGCCCAGAAGCTTATCAACCAGCTGAAAGAAATTATCGTCATCTTCACCGCTCGCATTCAAAATATCAGAAGCAAAAGAGGCAGGGGCATTCTGCCCTGATAATAATAGGCAGATAATATTAGCCTTGTGCCAGAACCCATCCAACGTTTCAGCCGACCGACGACTGGCCTCGTTACAAGCTGTATCATCAGCCCGGCGCATTAGATCATACTGCACCTGCCAGCGCTTCCAGTCGTTCCATTCTTCATCATCAGGTAATTTGCGAACAAGCGCAGACAGACTGTCTGACTGACCAGCGCCAGCAAGCCATTCAAGCCGCGCTGACACCAAAGCATTTATATTTTGTTGGGCATTGAGAGGCGGCACTGCAGGCTGTACCATAATCTGGCGTGACAGGGTTGATAATGTGTTTGAAGACCCATAAGACGGCGTTGATAAAATAAGAGATAGGATGTTTGCAGTTTCGCTCTGCCGCCAGATGAAGCTGTTTAACGGGGCTGGCGCATCTTCTTGTAGCAGACCAATTGATGCAAGGCCGATATTGGAGACAGACCGAAGCCCGATACGATTAGCAGGCTGAGGCGTGCGGGTGACACTCATGCTAGCATTATCTTCTGTCAGGGCTGTGGTGGATGGCTCTTCTGAGCTCTGCATAGTGGCTTCTGGGGCCTCTGCCGTCATATTAATTTCTGTTTCACCAATGGTGATGACTGATGTTGGCGAGGCAACATCACTTTCTGCTGTTTTAGGCTCGTTAAGGGTGCTCGTGGCATTATAAATAATGCCCTCACTCACGTTTGAGAGGGCCGCACCTGCCTCGCTATCAACAGCAGGATCAGATGCTCCAGCTGTAAGACCCGTAAGTGAAATCGGGCCCGTTGCCGACGGTGCTTCTCCAGCATCCTGCGCGGTAGCAGGCGTTGTAAGCAAAAGCAGGCTTGCCGCTATAAAGGAGAGAAAAGAGCGATTACCGAACATAAGACATGTCCCTTACTATTTGAACCTGTCATCTGAGATTATTTTAGTCACTGTCTTAGTTGGCGCAGGAATATGCCAGCTCGAGAGAAAAAATACTCCTGCAAGTCCTGCACAAAATAAGATGATAAAGATAATACCCAACGGTTTCATTGACGCCTCATTTTAATCATTGGTCTGCATTAACACCTAAAGCCCGCCTTTGGCTGTCACTCAGGTCTGAGATATCCCGCCTTCTGTAGCATAACTACCTCACTTAGAAGTAAGTAATGAGTGCGGATTATGGCTGCTTTACGGCAATTTTGGAAGCAAAATGCTCGAATTTTGCCACATTTTCTATTCGATAGTCGGATTGCCCCATGTTATGAAAGGGCTTTTACCTCTTCACCTAAATCGGATATATGAAGGTTATGTCACAACAGCCTCGTCATAATGACTCTGCTTCCTTACGCACAGCCGATGCATCACGGCAGGATAAGTCACATCCCAAATCAATTGTCCTTGTTGGGTTGATGGGCGCTGGCAAAACATCACTTGGCAGCAAATTAGCGCGCCATATGGGCCGGTCTTTTATGGATAGTGACGCTGAAATTGAACGTGCCACAAATGTGCGCATTCGTGATATTTTTGAGCTAGGTGGCGAATCTTATTTTCGTGATATTGAAGCCCGTACGATAGAGAGAATTCTAGACGGCCCACCCGTTATTTTATCTACGGGAGGTGGTGCATTCTGCCAGCTAGGCGTACGCGATTTAATCAAGCAGAAGGCCCTTAGTGTATGGCTTGATGCGTCTCCGGAAATTTTACTGTCGCGCATTAACAATACCACCTCGCGGCCTCTGCTACATGGTGGCGATCCGCTTGAGATACTGAAGTCACTGGCTGAAGACCGAAATCCGCATTATGCTAAAGCAGATTTAATCTTAAAAACTGATAAAGTTAGCCTTTCACATTCAGTCAGAAAACTTGCCGCATTAGTTACCGCAGCTCTCCAGCAATTAGATAGTACAGATGACACAGCATAATACTTCTATTTCTGTTTGCCTTGCTGAAAGGTCTTACGATATCCATATCGGCGGTGGCCTGATTGAGAATGCTGACACATTTGCTGCGCCGTTCACAGCGGACAAGCATCTTGTTATTATTACTGATAATAATGTTGGCCCAACCCATGGTGAGCGCCTAGAAGCTGGGCTTAGTAAATCTGCTCGTAAGATAGATATTCTTCACGTCCCAGCAGGAGAAGCGAGTAAATCACTGTCAGTCTATGGACGCCTGCTGGATGATATTCTGGCGCTTGGTATTGATAGAAGCACTATGATTATTGCGTTTGGCGGCGGGGTCATTGGCGACCTGGCTGGTTATGTTGCTGCTAGCCTTTTACGCGGTATTGATTTCATTCAAGTGCCAACCAGCCTTCTTGCGCAGGTAGATAGCTCTGTTGGCGGCAAGACAGGCATCAATATGTCAGCTGGCAAAAACCTTGTTGGCGCGTTTCATCAGCCAAAGCTTGTGCTGGCAGATACCGATATACTAGGAACCTTGCCGGAACGCGAATTACGCGCCGGATATGCCGAAATTGTGAAATATGGGCTTCTGGGTGATGCTACGTTTTTTGAATGGCTGGAAGTACATGGACAGAATGTTCTTGCCCGTGATGAGGCTGCCATAGCTTATGCTGTGCAGGCATCATGCCGTGCAAAAGCAGATATTGTTGCCGCTGATGAACGCGAGGGCGGGGTGCGAGCCCTGCTGAATCTTGGTCATACGTTTGCTCATGCCTTCGAAGCTGAGGCAGGTTACGATGGCCGCCTGCTACATGGCGAAGCTGTCGGAGCTGGCATTGGAATGGCATTTGGATTTTCAAGGCATCTTGGCCTTTTGTCGGGGCAGGATGAAATGCGCGTCAAAGCCCATCTTAAAGCGTTAAGCCTGCCTTTCGATAGGGCGAGCTTACCAGCGGGAAATGCAGACGCAACACGACTGATACAGCACATGTATAAAGATAAAAAGACCCATAAAGGCGCCTTAAGCTTTATATTGCTGAATGCTATTGGCTCAGCGTTCGTGAAACGTAATGTTGATGAAGACAGTCTAGCCACCTTTTTGGAGACCTAATGAGCGACCCTCTTTCTGCTATCATTCTTGGTGGCATAATCCTCTTGTTGATTATTGCCTCAGCATTCTTCTCCAGTGCCGAGACAGCCCTCACAGCGGCCTCGGAGCCCCGGATGCGCCAGCTTGCCAAAACGGGCAACAAACAAGCTATTCGGGTTGAAAAGCTGCGCAATGACCGCGAAAAGCTCATCAGCACCATTCTCATCGGCAATAATGCAGTTAATGTCCTTGCATCAGCCATTGCCACATCCGCCGCAATTTCCCTGACAGGCGATTCAGGCGTGGTACTGGCAACCTTATTCATGACTGTGTTGCTTGTGCTTTGTGCTGAAGTACTTCCGAAAAGCTATGCATTTAATCATGCCGATAAGTTTTCATTAAGAATTGCCCTGACCGTTCAGATTTTGGTATTTTTGCTGACCCCCCTTTCCTGGACTGTTAGATCTATCGTGGTGTTTATGCTTGGGACGCCTGATAACGATACAGACAAGCGCGAAGAAGAGCTTCGGGGATTAATTGATTTACACGTTAATGAAACAGATGAAGAGGGTCGTGAGACAGGGGCAATGCTTGCATCTGTACTTGATTTGGGCGAAGTCACAGTTGAGGAAATCATGACCCACAGGGCCTCTGTATCATCGTTAAGTGCTGATGATGACCCTGAAAAAATTCTGCGCTTTGTGCTGACATCGCCACATACGCGCCACCCCGTCTATTCTGGGAAGCCTGAAAATATTATTGGCGTTCTACATGTAAAGGCCCTCCTGCGGGCGATTGGTGAGAATGACGAGCGAGAGCTTGGAAAGTTGAAAATGTCTGATATTGCAACAGAACCCTATTTCATTCCCGAAACAACCCAGCTTTTTGATCAACTACAGGCCTTTAGAAGCCGGCGCGAGCATTTTGCGATTGTGGTAGATGAATATGGTGACCTGCGGGGTATTGTTACCTTAGAAGATATTCTTGAAGAGATTGTCGGCGATATTGATGATGAACATGATATTGACCTTGACGGGTGCCGCGCACAGCCAGACGGGTCATTCATTGTTGACGGCAATGTTACCATCCGCGATTTGAATCGGACTATTGGGCTTGAATTACCTGACGAGCAAGCAGCAACTATTGCTGGTCTTATCATCTATGAGAGTCGGCATATCCCTTTCATCGGTCAGGAATTTAAATTTCATAATATGCATTTTAGGGTGCGTAACCGTATCGGAAACCAAATAACTTCTCTTAGGCTGTGGCAAGCAGCCCGATAGAACTAACTATACTCTTGGAGCATGCGGGCAGTTAATGTCCTGTTTGATCATGAAAAGGAAAAATCATGGGATTATCAGAGCCAGTTGAACGCTCATTGAGCCATATCAGACGGATTAAATGCGAAGGTTATGCCCGCGCCGACGGGATGCTGGATATTGAAGGTGAGCTTCGCGATACTAAGAGTTATGATTTCCCGTCATCTACGCATGGTACCGTGAAGGCAGGAGAGCATATTCACCATATGCAGGTTCGAATCACGATTGATTTTTCGCTGACAATCCGCGATGCAGAAGCTGTTACATTATCGGGGCCCTATCGAATTTGTCCAAAAGGCGCTGACAATATTAAAGGCCTTATTGGACTCACAATTGGGCCAGGCTGGAAACGCAAAGTTCAGCAAGCGATTGGTGGGCCGAAAGGCTGCACCCATATCACTGAATTGATGGGCCCGATGGCAACAACAGCTTTTCAAACGCTCTATGGTGAAAAAGCCAAAGCCAAACGGGAAGCAGGCAAGGAAACAGCCCATGGACGGACAAATATCAGCACACCGCTCCCGAGCCTGACAGACACCTGCATCGCCTATGCAGCAGAAAAAGAATAGTCCGCAAAACAGCTGATTAGACTGATTTTGTGCTTAATTGTAGCGCATGAACAGGGCCCGCCAGAAGATCTGCAAGCTCAGCTGTTACCAGTCTGTGACACATCACCCGGCTTTTACCAGCAAAAACTGGCGATACGATATCAACATTAAAATGTGATTCGCCGCCACTGGGGGCAGCAGCATGACCAGCATGTTGCCAGCTAACATCTTCAACACTTAGATGAGTTGGCTGGAAAGCAGATCTGAGGCGGCGGGAAATTTCATCTGCGACTGACATTTTGCGGGCTCATCCTTACCTATCTGCTATTCATTACCTGTTTTCGCAAAAGAAGTGACAAAAACCGATAAATTATCACGAGGCCAGCTTGATATAAGGCCTGCCAGCCTTATACTCCCTGCCTATGAGACGAAAAGCAATGCCAGAACTAAATCTTCGCAATAAAGACGGGCAGCAAGAAATGCGCGCTGATGGCACACGCCTTTGCATGTCGCAAGGCTGTACGAAAGATGGCTATTATCCCGCGCCAAAAAACAGGCAGGAGCTGCACAGCCATATCTGGTTTTGCCTTGACCATGTGCGCGCCTATAATAGTCACTGGAATTACTATGATGGGCTTGAAGGCGATGCACTAGAAGCCGAAATCCGGCGCGCTACGACATGGGAGCGCCCCAGCTGGAAATTTGGCTCAGGGTCGGGCTTTATGGCAGAAGGCTCCGTAAAAGATCCATTCGGTTTTTTTGATGGCACCTCAGCTGAAATGCACACAAAGCTTAGAGAAATGGATGGTGAAGAGCGAGAAGCATGGGCCGTTTTTGATATTCCACCCGATTCTGACCTAGTATCTGTTAAGCAAAGATACAATGAACTCGCCAAACAATATCACCCAGATCATAATAAGTCCGATCCAAAGGCAGAGGAACGTTTCAAGGAAATCAATCTAGCCTATTCCGTTTTGCGTAAAAAGGCGATAAATCTGAAACCAACAATTGCCTGATAGACATAAAACAGTTCTTTAACTGCATTTGCACAACATCATAAAATACCGACGTCAATCACGTGCCCACCCTATGACCGTTAATATTTTCCGGAGAAGAAATAAATGTCTGATGAAATAACCCATGGCCGTCCAGCGCATAGTCTGGCCGCCCCAGACACAGAAGTAAATGTTCGCCAGACATTTGGCATCGATCTCGATATGATGGTCCCAGCTTTCTCAACGACATCAGAATATGTGCCAGTAATCGATCCTGACTACCAGTTTGACAAGGATACGACACTAGCAATTCTGGCCGGCTTCAGCCATAACCGCCGGGTAATGGTGCAAGGCTATCATGGGACAGGCAAATCAACCCATATTGAACAGGTTGCAGCGCGGCTGAACTGGCCTTGTATGCGTGTCAATCTTGACAGCCATGTCAGCCGGATTGATCTCATTGGCAAAGATGCCATCATCCTGAAAGACGGCAAACAGGTCACTGAATTCCGCGAGGGAATTCTGCCATGGGCGCTGCAGAACTGTGTTGCTCTGGTTTTTGATGAATATGATGCTGGTCGCGCTGATGTGATGTTTGTAATCCAGCGTATTTTGGAAGTCGATGGCAAACTAACTTTGCTTGATACTAGCCGTGTTATCACGCCAAACCCATATTTTCGTTTATTTGCGACCGCTAACACTGTTGGACTTGGCGATACGACAGGCCTTTATCACGGGACCCAGCAAATCAACCAAGGCCAAATGGATAGATGGTCTATTGTCACAACATTGAACTACCTACCACATCAAGATGAAGTGAATATCATTCTGGCAAAACAAAAAAGCTATAACACACCAGAAGGTCGCAAGCAGATAGACCAGATGGTCCGAATGGCAGATATGACCCGCAAAGGCTTTATGGCAGGCGATCTATCAACTGTTATGTCACCACGGACAGTGCTCACATGGGCAGAAAATGCTCGTATTTTCGATGATATCACTCTTGCCTTCCGGTTGAGCTTCCTGAACAAATGTGATGAAATTGAGCGTCCTGTTCTAGCTGAATATTATCAGCGTGTGTTTGATATTGAACTGCCAGAAGCGCCGTCACTTGCGCAAAAAGTATCTTAGAGCACATGGTATAATTTTGTGAGCAATCCAAAAGAGCCAAATGAGTTTCAGAAAGCTAATGCAGCAAGCCTGCGTGCACTTGCGGGCGGTGTAGAAGCGCCTGTACGCTATGCTGGAACTGATACGCATATTGGCAAAACTGAAATCAGACTCCCCGCTCTGCCGCGTGAGCATTCTGTTGCAGCAAAGGCAGATAGCCGTGGGGCAGCAGATTCAGCTGGTCTATGGCTTGCCCATCATAATGAGCACACCCATAAGCGGCGTTGCCCAACAGCCCCTGCGGCAAAAGCCATATTTGAAGCGGCTGAAAGCGCCCGCGTAGAAGCCATCGGTGCTAATAACATGGCAGGTGTAAAAGGCAATCTTACCAAACGCCTTGAGCAACGTTATGTCCAAACGACGATTGGCGCGCCTGATAGCGGTGATGATAATGCTGTCGCCGAAGCCGTTAGGCTGATGATACGTGAGGCATTGACAGGTCAAAAGCCGCCAGCAAACACCGAAATGGTGATGGATTTATGGCGGCCATGGATTACCAATCGGGCCGGGGATATCATTGAGGAAATGCGGAATTGCGAGGATGACCAAACGCGATTTGCAGACGCTGCACGTAAACTCATTGGAAAGCTTCAGTCAGATCTGGGTGACGCCACGAATGACGGTCAAGATGCTGATGATGAAGATGACAACGGCTCTGATGACCCCTCTACAGATGATGGTAGCTCCGATGAAGAGCAGTCAGCTTCTGGTGAAGAAGATAGTGGCGGCGATGACAGTCAGAGTATTGATCAGGACGGCGAAGCTGCTGGCATGGCAGCCGATGATAGCACTGAGATAGATGCTGATTCAGAAATGGATGGGATGACCGACGGTGAATCTCCCGGCGGCGATCCTGGACAGCAGAATCATCCTGCCTTTGACCCTGATGCCTACCGGATTTATACCGCGCAATATGATGAAATTGTAAATGCACAAGACCTATGCGACCCTGAAGAACTCGATAGACTCAGAGCTCTTCTAGACCGCCACATGGATAATCTCACTCATGCCATCAGCAAGCTAGCAAATCGGCTCCAAAGAAAGCTGATGGCCTACCAGAACCGCTCATGGGAATTTGACCTTGAAGAAGGCATGCTGGATGCCGGTAAACTGCATCGGGTTGTCACACAGCCCCTTAGCGCGCTGTCGTACAAGCAGGAGCAGGATACTAAATTCCGTGATACTATTGTAACGCTTCTACTTGATAATTCAGGGTCCATGCGCGGCCGGCCAATCACGATTGCGGCTGTAACAGCTGATATTCTGGCGCGTACGCTAGAACGTTGCGGTGTAAAAGTCGAAATTCTGGGCTTTACAACACGCGCGTGGAAGGGCGGTAAATCTCGTGAAGTATGGCAAGGCGCTGGCAAGCCAGCAGCACCCGGCAGGCTGAATGATTTGCGCCACATCATTTATAAATCAGCTGATCAGCCATGGCGGCGGTCACGAAAAGCGCTCGGCTTGATGCTTCGAGAAGGCATCCTAAAGGAAAATATCGATGGCGAAGCTCTTGTTTGGTCGCATGACAGGCTAATTTCGCGGCCAGAAGATAGACGAATCATGATGGTGATCTCAGATGGCGCCCCTGTTGATGATTCGACTCTGTCATCAAATAGCGGCAGTTATCTGGAAAAGCACTTACGTTCAACCATTGAGATGATCGAGACACGCTCGCCTGTTCAATTGCTGGCAATTGGTATTGGCCATGATGTAACCCGATATTATCAGCGCGCTGTTACTATCACTGATGTTGACCAGCTTGGGGGGACAGTCATGTCAGAACTTGCTGATCTATTTGATGAAACACCCAAAAAGGGAATGCGCCGCAGAAAAGTGGGCTAACCCCATCACTTTCCAAGGCAAAAAACACCTCCTTCGTCAAAAAGAAGGTGTTTTACCCTGTAAAATCAGGAAATTCGTTAGGCTGAGGCGGCTGCCATAATTTCACGCTTGAGAGCACGGGCTTCGTCTGCTAGCTCTGAGTTACGGGCCTGCAGCAGAAAAATATCTAATCCACCATGCTTTTCGACTGTGCGGATTGCACTAGTACTTACCCGCATACTGACAGAACGGCCCAGAATTTCAGATGACATAGATGTCTGCTGAAGATTTGGCAAGAACCGACGACGTGTACGGTTTTTCGCATGGCTGACATTGTTGCCAGACATTACGCCTTTTCCAGTAATTTGACACCGCTTTGACATCACCGCACTCCCTATTTGTGTATTTCGATGTGTAAGGATTTTACGGTGCACGCTCTTAACAACTCCTAAGCACGCGCTACACGCATCTCCGCTGATTGAGGGCTGGGTTATAATCTAAAGCATGCGCAAGGTCAAGGGCCAGGTGTGAGAAGAATCACAGGCGAAACGATATGTTGGAACTAGAATTTCTCTTAACACAATTCCAAATATTTATGATTTATTAAGGTGTATATTATACCTTTAGTCTATCTCAGCTTCACCCATATTGATGTAGAACCGCAATATAAGTCTGCACCACAATTAAACTAGAATCCTACGAGTGGCGCTCTGTTGATGCACTTCTCGACTTGGAAAATATCACGCTTCAGCTTCTCTGCGCAGAACTTGATAATAGACGTGGCGACATGCGTCTGGTTCAGGCTATTAGAATGTTCTTGTTAATCTATTTTCGGACAATGGCGGATAATTCCCTGACAATAGCATCTGAGGCGACCCAGTCAGCTAACCTCATGCATCATCCTGCACCGCCGGCCTTTAACTGCCTGCTCGTTGCGCTGATGCAATTTTCAACACATATTCAGCATGGGCTTCCGCCGCATCAGCCGTCTTTATCTGACCTTTAGCCTTCGCAAGACTGGTCAAACCATCCGCCTTCAGACAGGCATGCAACCCCGTCAGCACATGATGCGCGATATAAGGCCCCTTTAAGCTAAGAGAGGTATAAAGCTGAATCAGGTCTGCACCTGCTAGAATACGGGCATAAGCCTGTGTACCGTTTGCAATGCCGCCCACTCCGACCAGAGCCATCTCAGACAAACCCACATGTTCAAGATGACGCGCAGCACAGGCAAGCATTGAAAGGGATTTATGTGTTAGCGGTGCTCCTGACAGCCCGCCGGCCTGATCTTTTGCAGCGCTTTTCAGGTGTTGGGGGCGGGAAATTGTTGTATTTGTGAGCACAAAACCATCAACCCCACGCGCGCTCGCCCAATCAAGCGTACGACACAGCTCTGCATCGCTCAGATCCGGCGCAAGCTTAACAAATACAGGCAAACTGACCCGTGCTTCCTTACATCCTTGAAACACAGCATCCAATGTCCGAACTAGAGCCTCTTCATGCTGAAGATCGCGCAAACCAGGCGTATTCGGAGAGGATAAATTAACAGTCAAATAGTCAGCAAATTCTGCCAACCTCTTTGCAGTGCTGTAATAATCCTGCGTCTTGTCTCGACTAAGCTTATTGGCTCCGATATTCACACCAAGGATGCCAGGCGCCCGGCCATCTTGTTTTCGGGGCGCAAGCTGACTAGCGGCATAGCCCATCCCTTTAGAATTAAAACCATATCGATTAATGACAGCCTCATCATCTGGCAGACGAAAGACCCGCGGGCGCGGGTTACCGGGCTGAGGTTGAGGCGTGATTGTTCCAACCTCAACAGCCCCAAAACCAAGTCGAAACGCACCATCATAGCATTCTGCATTTTTATCGAAGCCAGCCGCAAGGCCAAGCGGATTATCAAATGATAGGCCCGAACAAGTTACCGGTAGCACCACCCTATTGGGGACTGGCGCAAGACCGGCCCGCAGAGATGTTACAGCAATCTTATGCGCTGTTTCGGCTGGAAGCGCTTGGACAAGGTTGGAAATCGTACCCCACATCAGCCAATCACCCTTTATTGACCGTCTGTTGCATTGACAAGTTTGTCCTGTAATACATCATCACAGAGCTGAAGAGCGTTTACACGGCCATAGAGCTTGAAAAACCCACCCATGCGCGGTCCTTGCGACTGCCCGAGCATTGTCTCATAAAGACATGCAAACCAGTCTCGCAGGTTTTCATAGTCAGCGTTTTTTCCCGTGCGATAAACAGCTGACTGGATTTCATCACCATCAGCTGAGTCATCAAGCGCTTGAAGGGCCATTTTTAAGGCCGTAATATGCTGTTTTTCATCTGCTGTTGCCGCACGATAACGTTTATGCGGTCGCACCTTATCCCGATAGAAAGTCACGGCATATCTGGCCAGCTTATCAAGTTCAGGATGTGTCTGGGGGCTAGCTCCGGGGGCATATTCACGCAAATACCCCCAGATAACATCTGTTGTTTCAGCAGAACATACCGCCGCCAAGTTAAGCAGCAAGGAAAAACTGACCGGCATATCGCTGGCAAAGGGCTCATCGGAGATCCGAATATGCCATGCCGGATTTTCAAGCTGCTGAGCCTCATCCATCTCTGCCAGCTTAACTACATGGGTAAAATATTCATCTACCGTCTTCGGGATAGAATCAAAATATAACCGTTTTGCACGCTTTGGCTGACTATACATAAAAAGCGCCAGTGATTCAGGGCTTCCATAACGCAACCAGTCTTCAACAGATAAGCCATTACCCTTTGATTTTGAGATTTTCTCGCCATTCTGATCCAAAAAGAGCTCATATGAAAAACCAGCTGGCGGCGTACCTCTTAGTACCCGGACAATTTTTGATGAAAGGGTGACTGAGTCAATGAGATCCTTACCACTCATCTCGTAATCAACACCCAGCGCAAACCACCGCATGGCCCAATCTGCTTTCCACTGCAATTTGCATGCGCCGCCCGTCACCGGCACTGTTAGCGCCTCACTTGTATCAGGGTCCTGATAGGTGATAGTACCTGCCGCACTGTCATGCGATATAACTTTAGCTTGCAACACCGTTCCTGTGCGTGGACAAACAGGCAGAAACGGACTATAGGTTTCCCGTCGTTCTGCACCTAATGTTGGCAAGATAACATCTATAATAGCGTCATAATGTGACAGCATATGCAACAGAGCACCATCAAATGCGCCGGATTTATACATATTGGTTGCACTGACAAATTCGTATGAGAATCCAAAGCTATCAAGAAATGACTGCAATCGCGCATTATTGTGGGCTCCAAAACTATCATGCGTGCCAAAGGGGTCAGGCACTTGCGTGAGAGGCATATTAAGATAAGGTTGCAGCAAATTAGGGTCTGGAATATTATCCGGCACTTTGCGTAACCCATCCATATCATCTGAAAAACAAATCAGCCGTGTCGAACGGCCCGTCAGTGTTTCAAATGCCTGTCGTACCATTGAGGTTCTAACAACTTCACCGAATGTGCCAATATGGGGCAAGCCACTCGGACCATAGCCTGTTTCGAATAAGACAGGGCGGTCTGGTGTATCATCCTTCATTTTTTCAAGTCGGCTTGCAAGAGCGCGCGCTTCGGCGAACGGCCATGCTTTTGCCTCATGGGCAAGGGCTGAAATAGGCAGGGAGCCAACTTTACCAGACATAGATTTTCCTTATTTAGCGCATTGCATGATGTGTCAGAAAGCTAGGCATTTCATCCCTGCCGGTCAAGATGAATTAGCGCTGGTGCGCCCTGTTGCCGCTGTTCTATAGTGCTGACCATGACAACGTTTTTTGACCTTTCAAGTAGTAGTATCATCTTTCCTGAACTCACAGGCGCTATCATGATTGGGCCTGATGGGGAGATCAAAAAATGCGAACTCTCTGTGGCCGCGCGCGCCGCGTCAACAAACCCATCTCTAATTTGTTACCGGCGCTGGACCGAAGCACGGCTCAATATCAGCATTGAGCGCGCCTTTGATGTGCTTGAACTTTTCGCCTTTGTCCGGCCAGCCCGTTTCTGCCTCCCCAACCCCGCCGGCCTTGCCGCACGGCTTGGTCTACCGCGCCCCCAATCAAGCGAAGACCGTGCTATAATGATTGGGACAGCCGCCCAACTCTTGCTAGATGAGCTGACAGATAAACCACAACAAGAACAGGACCGCATTGCTGGCATTGCTGAGATGATGCGCCGTGGTGGTTGGGCATGGGGACCTGAAGTCCTACTCCGACTGGGCAAATCAGAGATGAAGAACCTGCCCCCTGATGGCCGGGATAGTGCTATCTGGCATGAGCTTGAAGAAAGCGGTGACAATATAGCGCGTGGCACCCCTGGCGCGCTTCCCATAATGCCTGACAAAGCGCGTGGGCGCTTATCTGATATGCTTGGCACAATATCTGAAGAACGCACAACCCAATCAGATTATGCCGCAGCCCTCTCCAGTATTTTTGCCTCACCTGATGCGGGACCAACTCCAACATTACTTCTTGCCGAAGCTGGCACAGGTATTGGCAAAACTTTAGGTTATCTAGCACCTGCCAGCTTATGGGCTGAAATGAACGATGCCTCTGTATGGGTATCAACCTATACCCGCACCTTGCAACAACAAATAGCGGATGAACTTTCGCGGCTCTATCCGGATGCAACTGAGCGGGCCAAAAAAGTTGTTATTCGCAAAGGGCGGGAAAATTATCTATGCCTACTCAATCTCGAGGAGGCGCTGGGGCGAATGCCCGGACAACCTGCTGATGCGGTAGCTCTTGGGCTGATGGCGCGCTGGGCATCCGCGAGTTCTGATGGCGATCTAACTGGTGCAAGTTTTCCGGCATGGCTAGTTGACCTCATTGGTACCCGCTTATCTGTTGGTCTTGCTGACAGGCGGGGGGAATGTATACACTCCGCCTGTCTTCACTATCATAAATGTTTTGGTGAAAAATCTATCCGTGCGGCACGACAGGCTGATATTGTAATTGCTAATCATGCGCTGGTGATGATACAGGCCGCTATCGGCGGCCCTGAGGGGAGCCGTCCGACACGTTATATTTTTGATGAGGGGCATCATGTATTTGATGCTTCTGACAGCGCATTTTCAGCAGCACTGACTGCCAGCGAGGCAACCGAATTACGCAGATGGCTGCGCGGTGCTGAAGAAGCACGCCGCGGCCGGGCCCGCGGCCTAACAAAGCGGCTTTCTGACTTGGTCGCGGATAGCGAGACTGCTCTTGCTGCACTTGAGGAGGTGGTTGAGGCTGCCCGCATTCTGCCAGCCACTGGGTGGCAAAAACGCTTGTCTGAAAATAGCCCGGCAGGGCCAGCTGAAGCCTTTTTTGCCAGTGTTCGCGTCGCTCTTTATCAGCGTACGGATAATACATCTATTTATGATTTACAGGCCGAACTTTACCCCTGCCCTGCTGACGTACTCTCCACCGCACGCACCTTTCGCGAGGGGTTATTGCGGATATCAGCACCTCTGATGCAACTTGCAACACATCTTGAAACTGTTCTTGATAACGAGGCAGAGACCCTTGATACGCAAACACGTCATCGTCTTGAAGGTGCCGCACGCGGCCTTCGCAGACGAGCATCAGGGCCTGTCGCAGCATGGCTGTTGATGTTATCAGAACTTGCTGGCGAAGGCCGAGACGGATTTGTTGACTGGATGCAGATTGATAGAAGTGACGGCGCTGATAGAGATGTCGGGCTATTACGTCATTGGCTGGATCCATCCATTCCCTTTGCAGAGCAGGTTCTGGCGCCTGCACACGGTGTTGCAATTACCTCGGCTACCTTGCGGGATGAAGTTATTGCCAAGGTCGGGACATCAGCAGACACCGAACCGGCCAATGATATTCATCATAAAACAGGGGCTCTGCCAGCAGACTGGCTATCGGCCAGTGCATTGACGGGGGCTGCCCATTTAGCACACCCTGCGTTGATGTCCCACCATAGCTCGCCATTTGATTATGCGCGGCAATCACGCATATTTGTGGTCAATGACCTTGATAGGGATAGACCAGACGGCGTTGCGGCGGCGATGGCAGGACTTATCTCAGCAGCAGAAGGAGGCGCCCTTGGTCTCTTTACCTCGATTCAAAGACTACGCGCGACATGGCCTGCGCTTGCGCCGCACTGTGCAGAGCTGGATATACCACTTTATGCCCAGCATATTGATAGAATGAATCTGCAGACACTTCTGCAGCTGTTCAGAGAAGAAACTCGGTCTGTGCTTTTGGGAACAGATGCTGTGCGTGATGGGGTTGATGTTCCTGGCAATGCGTTACAGATGATGATTTATGACCGGGTGCCTTGGCCGCGTCCAGATATGCTATTCAAGGCACGTGCTGCGTGGCAGGGTCGAACAGAATGGACTGAACGCGTGACCCGAATGAAACTAAGACAGGCTTTTGGCAGGTTGATTCGCAGGTCCGATGACAAAGGTATATTTGTGATGCTTGATAGTCGCTTTCCAACACGTCTGACATCAGCCTTTCCCGCAGATGTTGAGGTGGTGCGCGCAGGGCTTTCAGAGGTCATCAATGAAAGCCGGAAGTTTCTTAAAAGCAAATAAGGTATCAAAAAAGGCGGCCGGTATATCCGGCCGCCTTTGTATTTCAGTAGCGTTGGGCAGGGACGTCTTAGAAGCCCATGCCGCCCATGCCGCCCATGCCGCCCATATCAGGGGCAGCAGGCATAGCTGCCTTCGGCTCATCTTTTTCAGCAACCATAGCTTCGGTTGTGATAAGCAAGCCAGCAACAGATGCTGCATTCTGCAGAGCTGAACGAACAACCTTTGTTGGGTCGATAACACCAGCTTTGATGAGATCAGTGAACTCACCAGTCTGCGCATTATAGCCGGTTGTATTGTCTTTTGCTTCAAGCAACTTACCGACAATAACGGAACCTTCGTCACCAGCATTATTTGCAATCTGACGTGCAGGTGCCTGCAAAGCCTGGCGAATAATATTGATGCCGACTTCCTGATCCTTATTGGCAAACTTTAATTTATCGAGAGATGCAATCGACTTGACGAGTGCTACGCCGCCGCCAGGAACAATACCCTCCTGAACAGCTGCACGCGTTGCATGCATTGCATCATCAACACGGTCTTTACGCTCTTTCACCTCGACCTCTGTTGCACCACCAACGCGGATTACAGCGACGCCGCCTGCCAACTTAGCAAGACGTTCCTGTAGCTTTTCACGATCATAGTCAGATGATGTTTCATCAGCCTGTGCACGTATTTGATTGCAGCGTGCTTCAATTTCTTCTTTAGCACCTGTGCCATCGATTATGGTAGTTTCTTCTTTTGTTATTTCAACGCGCTTAGCTGATCCAAGCATGTCTAGTGTAACACTGTCTAACTTAATGCCGATTTCTTCTGAAATCACTGAACCGTTTGTGAGGATAGCAATATCTTCCATCATTGCTTTACGACGGTCACCAAAGCCTGGTGCCTTCACAGCAGCAACTTTCAGGCCACCGCGCAGACGGTTAACAACAAGCGTTGCCAACGCTTCTCCTTCGATGTCTTCAGCAATAATCAACAGTGGCCGGCCAGACTGAACAACTTTCTCAAGGATAGGAAGCATATCCTGCAAGTTTGACAATTTCTTTTCGTGCAAGAGGATGTATGGATCTTCCATAGCAACTCGCATTTTTTCCGCATCTGTTACGAAATACGGTGACAGATAACCGCGGTCAAATTGCATGCCTTCAACTACGTCTAGCTCGGTGTCGAGACTCTTAGCTTCTTCAACAGTGATAACACCTTCATTACCAACGCGTTCCATTGCTTCAGCAATCATTTTGCCAATTTCGGCTTCACCGTTTGATGAGATTGTACCAACCTGAGCAACTTCATCAGATGTGGTAATTTTTTGAGAAAGGCCCTCAAGGGAAGAAACAACAGCGTCTACAGCCAAGTCAATACCGCGCTTCAGATCCATTGGGTTCATTCCAGCAGCAACTGATTTTGCACCTTCTTGGGCAATTGCTTGCGCCAAAACGGTGGCTGTTGTCGTGCCGTCACCAGCTGTGTCGTTTGCCTTTGAAGCAACTTCACGAACCATCTGAGCACCCATATTTTGGAACTTATCAGCAAGGTCGATATCTTTTGCCACTGTCACGCCATCCTTAGTGATACGTGGTGCACCGAATGCTTTATCGAGAACGACGTTACGACCTTTTGGACCGAGCGTTACTTTTACAGCATTTGCCAGGATATCCACGCCTTCCATCATGCGGGTGCGGGCATCTGAGCCAAATTTTACTTCTTTTGCAGCCATGATTTATTTTCCTTTTTTCTTTTTTAGGAGCATTCTAGATGCGGGAGAGGAGGCTATCCCCTAGCGCCATCCGAAACGGGACGAAGGTGGATTACCCTACGATACCCATGATGTCTGATTCCTTCATGATCAGGTAATCTTGACCGTCTAGCTTGATCTCTGTGCCAGACCATTTGCCAAACAAAATAACATCACCTTCTTTTACGTCGAGCGGAACAAGCTTTCCCTGTTCATCGCGTGCGCCGGCGCCAGTAGCTTTCACTATACCCTGCATCGGCTTTTCTTTTGCTGTATCTGGAATGATAATCCCACCAGCTGATTTTTCTTCTGATTCTTCTCGCTGTACAAGTACGCGGTCGTGAAGCGGCCGAAAGTTCATAACCTTCATCTCCAAATTTGTTTATTTTTTCTATGTTACCGGTTTATTAGCACTCTAGTGTCGTGACTGCCAATTTACCATGATGGATAGGTGGGGAAGAGGACCCCCTCTGTCAAGAAGCAAATATAAAAAAAAATGAACGAGAGGTGTTGTTTCACTAAATAAGGTGCGGCAGCGTGTCTCGATTGGTGAAAAGAGGCTTTTTCTTTTCGCTTTGAGTCATATATGAAAACAAATAATGAGAATCTTTTTAACAAATCTCCCTCGGAATAATTATGTCTTCAACACACAAAGTTGATACCTCTTCGTTCGCACACCCTACCTGTATGCCGATTGCCATCTGGCTTGGCATCATGGCGGTGCTGGTTGCAATGATGGTTGTAATTGGCGGTGTCACGCGCCTTACCGGCAGCGGTTTATCAATGGTTGAATGGCGGCCATTGATGGGCTTTTTGCCGCCCTTGAGTGAGGCAGAATGGCGCCGAGTTTTTGGGTTATATCAGTCATCGCCAGAATATCTCGAAATCAACTTAGATATGGATCTATCCGGATTCAAAACGATTTTCTTCTGGGAATATGTCCACCGGGTTTGGGGACGACTTCTTGGTCTTGCTTTTGGCCTGCCTCTTCTCTTCTTCTGGGTGCGAGGCATGATACCTTCTGCATTCAAGCCCGTCTTATTTTCACTTCTTATTCTAGGCGGCATACAGGGGGTAATTGGCTGGTGGATGGTTACTTCAGGACTAGTTGATAATCCAGCTGTCTCTCAATACCGGCTGGCAACCCATCTCGGTGTCGCTTTACTTATCTATGGTTTATTGGTCTGGACATCACTCTCCGCTTCTGCTGGACAGGCTCTGCGTCCACATGGCCAAGGGCTGGCAACATTGCTATTAGTTGTAGCTACAATCATCGCTGGCGCTTTTGTTGCGGGCATGGATGCAGGCTTACTTTATAATGAATACCCGCTGATGGGCGAGACTCTTGTGCCAGTAGAGTACGGCGAAAAAGGTCTTGCAGATGCGTTTGAAAATCCTGCATCAGCTCAGTTTCATCACCGCTGGATAGCCGTTCTGGCTGTTCTGTCTGTATGTGGGTTATGGATGCGGGCTCGCAGGTCAGCGCAGGCTGCCTTGCGAGGACATCTGATGGTGGGCCTGGTTGTTTGCCAGTTTGTTCTCGGCATCACAACCTTGCTCCTTGGTGTGCCTGTCTGGGCAGGCGCTCTGCACCAGCTTGGCGCTGTGCTTCTGCTAGGGGCTGTGATCGCAACATTACATGCCCTTGGTCAAACAAGCGCCTGACCATCTGACATGCTGCTAAGTTAGCCCGGCGTATCAGGCTGGTTTTTTTGGAAGTAATTTGCGAATATGCAATTCCCGAAGGGCGGCATCATCGACCTCTGATGGAGCGCCCATCATAAGGTCTTCAGCCTTTCCGTTCATCGGGAACAAGGTCACTTCCCGAATATTTGGCTCATCGGCAATCAGCATCACCATTCTATCAATACCTGGGGCAATACCACCATGTGGCGGAGCGCCAAATTTAAAGGCGTTAATCATGCCAGAAAATTGCTCATCAACCACTTCAGGCCCATAACCAGCAATATCGAATGCTCTATACATTACGTCTGGCAGATGGTTTCGGATAGCCCCGCTAGAAAGCTCGATACCATTACAAACAAGGTCATACTGCCATGCTTTGATGGTAAGGGGATCTTGGTTATTCAAGGCATCTAACCCCCCTTGGGGCATTGAGAATGGATTATGAGAAAATTCAACCTTACCGGTTGTCTCATCCAGCTCAAACATCGGGAAATCAACGATCCAGCAGAACTTAAACAAGCTGTTATCAATCAGGCCCTGTTCTGCACCAATACGCAGGCGGGCACGACCAGCAAGCGATGCTGCCTCTCCCGCTGGCGCGCAGGCAAAAAATGCTGCATCGCCATCAGACAGACCAAGACGTGTTTTAATCTCTTCAGATTTTTCAGCCCCTAGCGCTTTGGCAACAGGGCCCCGGGCTTCGCCGTCACCGAAAATGATATAGCCCATTCCAGGGGCGCCTTCGCCCTGCGCCCAGCTATTCATCCGGTCTGCAATTGCGCGGCTTCCACATTTTGGCCCTGGGACAGCTCGGACAACCGCGCCTTTTTCAATTGATTTGGCAAAAATCGCAAAATCAGACCCTGTAAAGATATCTGTTACATCACTAATTTCAAACGGTACCCGTAAATCTGGCTTATCGGACCCGTATTTCAGCATTGCTTCATCAAACGGAATATGAACGAAATCTTCATCGATTTTCTTGTCTGAAAATTCCTCGAAGACACCCCGTACAACAGGCTCGACAGCGGCAAATACATCTGCCTGCTCAACAAAACTCATCTCTAAATCAAGCTGGTAGAATTCGCCCGGACTCCGGTCAGCGCGGCTATCTTCATCGCGAAAACAAGGAGCTATCTGAAAATATTTATCAAAGCCAGAAACCATAATCAGTTGTTTGAACTGCTGGGGCGCCTGTGGTAGCGCATAGAACTTCCCAGGATGCATTCTGGCAGGTACAAGAAAATCGCGCGCGCCTTCAGGTGAAGATGCAGTAAGGATTGGTGTTTGGAATTCGGTAAAATCCTGTGCGAGCATCCGTTGGCGGATTGACTGGATAATCCGGGACCGAAGCATGATATTATCGTGCGGCCGTTGCCGGCGCAAATCAAGATAGCGGTAGCGAAGCCGAATATCTTCTCCAGAATCTTCATCTGAATTCACCTGAATCGGAAGTGTATCAGCAGCAGATTGTATCATAAGCTCATCAATATGAACTTCAATTCCGCCGGTTGGCAGCGCAGTGTTGACTGTTTCTTCAGAGCGTGCCCGCACTGTTCCTGTGACCGTGATAACCGATTCATTTCGGACCGTCTCAACAGCCGGAAATGCAGGGTCAGTGCTATCAACAACGCATTGTGTTAGCCCGTAATGATCCCGCAGGTCAATGAAGACGACACCGCCATGGTCACGTTTACGGTGGACCCAGCCAGAAAGACGAATTGTGTCGGCAATATTTTCAGGGGTCAGTTCAGCACAATGGTGGGAACGGTAGGGATGCATCTGACAATCTTTCTCTTCATCAATTCTAAGACCATAAATGAGCCATATTCAGGCAGGCGCAGTATGCATTAAAACAGCTAATGTGCAAGCATTCGACACTTCATATCACCGCCGAGTTGGACGCCTTCTCTGCCGACGCCCTGAAGCGCCATCACTTGTTCCACTCTCATGAGGGGATGTTGGCAGGTCCTTCCATGGCTTGCCAAGCCCCGCTATTAGCCGCGCCATATCAACATCGCCCTCCTGCGGACGCTCTGCTAATGCCTTATGCATAGCAGCAACATGCTCAGGACTTGTGCCACAACATCCACCAATAATTTTGACGCCAGCATCGCGAGCGAGTACGGCATATTCTGCCATGAGTTCAGGTGTTCCATGATAATGGATAGCGCCGTCTTGATAAGACGGAATGCCACAATTTCCTTTTGCGATCAGAAATGGTGCATTATTTTTTTTGATCCCTAGCACAGCTTCCATAAGCTCAGCTGGGCCAATCCCACAATTTGCTCCATATCCATGAAGTCCGTGTTCTACAGCAAATTGCGCATAATCTGCTGGTGAAATGCCCATCATCGAGCAGCCAGCTGTATCAAATGTCATTGTTGCCATCACAGGAAGGCCTGTTGTCTTGGCCGCCGCTGTTGCAGCTTCGACTTCTTCGAGAGCTGACATGGTTTCAATCCACAGAACATCTGCTCCGCCATCTGCCAGAGCTTCAGCCTGTTCAGTGAAAGCAGCAATAGCACTGTCACGATCAATAGCGCCAAGCGGGGCGAATAATTCACCCGTTGGACCAATAGAGCCGGCAACTATTACCCTTCGGCCTGCTTTATCAGCGATGTCTCTTGCCAGCATTGCAGCAGCTTTATTGAGCTCATATACACGGGTTTCTGATTGATGGAGTTTCAATCGGAAACCTGTTCCGCCGAAAGAGTTTGTAAGAATTAGGTCAGAGCCAGCATCCACAAAAGACTGATGTAATTGACGAATTTTTTCCGGCTGTTCTACATTCCATAATTCTGGGGGGTAGCCAGTCTCAAGACCAACCTGGAACAGATTAGTGCCTGTTGCACCGTCCGCAATAACGTAGGGCCGCGATGTAATCCATGATAGCGCATCATTAGATATAGTCATTCTATGCCTCCTAATTTGCCATACAAAACATTACGAAGTGGGCGAGCGTCTGCGCGCAGCGCGCCTTGGCACACCTGTTGCCTCGGCTCTACGCTTTTTTAGATCCTCAAGAAGTGCCGTTTGCTCTGCGCCACTCATTACTTGCCACCGGCCGATTTCTTTACGGTTTCGGTAACAGCCACGACATGTCCCTGAGACAGGGTCGATCTGACAAATACTAATACAAGGTGACGGAACATCGCTCGACATTATATCATGTTAAACCAGATTGCCCGTCATCTGTCCATAACCACACCAGAGGCAGCGGTTTGATTAAGCAGCAGCGCTGCCATCTTCTGCTTTTGCGTCGGTTGACCGAAGGCATTTTGCCACAAAGGTGCGAGACACTTCGCTCATATTCGCATCTAAAGATGCCCAGACAATATTCTCTAGGCTTGATAAGGGAGCACCTGCGCGCAACACATCACCATCAATTTCATCATTAATTTCGCAGATAACATCAAGAGCATCATCTTGTACTAACACCGGCATGCCTTCGCGCAAAAATGCGCGAATGATACGAATAGCATGAAGCTCATCTTTGAGAGATGCTGTATGTAACCGACCTGACGGGATAACAAGTGCGTCATAATCAATAGCAAGAGTGTCTGACAGGAGCGAATCAACTGGATAGCTGATACCAGCTTGGTCGCCATTGCGGCCGTTCACCAGACCAGAATTCGGTGACACGACCTTAAGTCCAACATTCTGAGTCATCAGCATTTTCTGAATCTCCACGAAGTTCTTCTCATCGAACCCATTGGCAACCATGATAGCAATTTTCTGACCTGAAAGTCTTGTCCGTGTCATCCGCGAAACTCCTGAAATAATGTCATTATAATGTTAAATGATTACACAGCTTGTTATGGCTGTAACGCGTATTAAATCAACCACTCTTGCGGCATCAATCCCAACAATCGGATGCGCTGGCAGGGGCAAACTAATACATGATTACTGGAATAGAACGACCTCACTCAGAGGTACCTTTCTTGAATCAACTAGCAGGGTTCTAATCAATTCCATGACTAAATGCAAGGTGGCTTTGTAAATCTTCCAAAAGAAGGTCCCTTATGCTCTTTTGGCAAGCATGTTTCATAGGATAGGGTAATTACAACTAAATAGCAGTTGTGCGCACTATCAGGATGATTATTCGGGCCAGCCGGCACAGAAATTGGCATTGCCCTTGGCCATCAAACAGCTTTAGGCGGTTTTGGCGTTATGGCTATTGGGAAAAAAGTTGCCAACTAAGTAATATATTCCTTCATGAATGAATAAATAGAATATAGCGTGGGCAACAGAAGTTGAATCAACAGCCGCACGCTTAGCGCTCAAGACAGGTTGTCACCTGCATGAGACCTCGGCTCTCCGGCACCCTTTCGTTGTTTTCTTGAGTGATCTCAAAAACAAAGGTAAACGTAGAGATAAATCAGAAGACAGTTTCACTGACACTACATTATTGATGTTTACATTACGGACTGCGAGGCGGCGATGACACCCTATGATGAGGCGACCTGTTCGGAAGATACAGGTGAGATAGCGTCACAGCAGCGCCCAAGCCGCGATGAAGCGGAAAATGCTGTGAAGCTGCTGATAAGGTGGGCTGGTGATGACCCAACGCGCGAAGGTCTGGTAGACACACCAGGGCGCGTTGTGCGCTCATATGAAGAATTTTTTGCAGGCTATGGCGAAAACCCAGACGAAATTCTGACGCGCACCTTTGAAGAAATTGAAGGCTATGACGATATGGTGATGTTGCGGAATGTCTCATTACAGTCTCATTGTGAGCATCATATGGTGCCCATTCTCGGCAAGGCACATATTGCTTATATGCCTGACAAGCGTGTTGTTGGCATATCAAAGCTAGCACGCGTATTAGACATTTTTAGCAAACGCCTACAGACGCAAGAAACAATGACTTCCCAAATAGCAGATACAATCCAGAATGCATTAAAGCCGCGCGGCGTTGCGATTCTAATAGATGCAAATCATGAATGCATGTCCACTAGGGGCGTCTGCAAGACAGATGTATCAATGATTACAACCCGCTTTACTGGTGTTTTTGAAACTGAGTCTGATTTACGGGCACGTTTTTACGAACATATGAAACTTGGCAAGTGATCACTATCAGATCTGAATGACTATCCCCCTTGCACCGGGATGCTGGACAGCATGTTCGGTTCATATTATACACAACCATTGTTTTTTAGCCGGACTATCGATGGAAAAAGAGACCGGATGAACCGATGCATGCAACACCTGTTTTAAGCATTCTTGGCCTTTTACTTACAATCCTTGCTAGTACAATGATGGTACCACTGCTGGTTGATGTGGTGATGGGCGACCCAAACTGGCAGGCCTTTGCTGGTGCAGCTCTGGTCACTGCATTTGTTGGTGTAAGCTTATGGCTTTCAAATCTACATAAAAATGAACGCGAACTTGGCCTGAAAGAAGCCTTCTTGCTCACCAATGGCGCGTGGATGCTCATTGGTTTTTTTGGTGCCTTTCCGCTTTATTTCTCTTCTCTTTCCCTTTCCTTTACCGATGCAGTATTTGAATCCGTTTCCGGCATTACCACCACCGGCTCTACGATATTGACAGAGATTGAACAGGCCTCTTATGGCATTCTTATCTGGCGCGCTTTGCTTCAGTGGCTTGGCGGTGTTGGTATTATTGTTATGGCACTGGCTGTTTTGCCGATGCTATCAGTTGGAGGAATGCAGCTTTTCCGGACAGAAAGTTATGAGACTGCTGACAAGGTGATCCCGCGTGCAACCCAGCTCGCCGGCGGCATTTTTGCTGTCTATGCGCTATTAACAGGTCTGTGGTGGTTGATGCTTAGTCTTGCTGGAATGCCCGCCTTTGATGCGCTTGCCCATGCAATGACAACACTTGCAACCGGCGGCTATTCTACAAAGACAAGTTCAGTTGGTGCCTTTTCATCTCATACAATCGAGCTGATTATTATTGCCGGTATGATTGTTGGCAGCCTTCCTTTTATTCATTATCTATCTCTGACGCGTGGGGGCTGGCAAGCCTTGTTACGCGACCCGCAAGTCCGCTGGTTTCTGATGCTTGTTCTGATTGTCATTAGTTTTATCGCTTTTGACTTATTCCGCGATGGCGTGCCACTCTATGATGCGCTCCGTCTTTCTAGTTTCAATGCCATTTCTATTCTGACAGGAACTGGCTATGGCACGGCGAACTTTGCACTGTGGGGTGATTCTTCGCTAACAATTCTGCTTATCTGTATGTTTATTGGCGGCTGTGCTGGGTCAACAACATGCGGTATCAAGATGTTTAGACTTCAGGTTCTTGCGGCTAATATCAAGGTGCAGCTTGCGCGCCTCCTTCGCCCCCATGCGGTTGTTCTTGCCTACTATAATGACCGGACTGTACCAGACAGCGTGATGGACGCTGTGATGGGCTTTTTCTATCTCTATATTGTGTGTTTTGTTATTCTCGCAACATTCCTGGGGCTAATAGGACTGGATTTTCAGACGGCCCTTTCAGGCGCTGCAACGTCACTGTCAAACGTTGGACCTGGATTAGGAGATGTTATAGGTCCGGCAGGTGATTTTAGCTCACTGCCACATGCCGCTAAATGGCTGATGTGTGTTGGCATGCTACTTGGCAGACTTGAATTATTCACTGTCCTTGTGATTTTGAACCCCTTATTCTGGCGCCGCTAGCGCGTTAGGGTAGCACAAACCCTGCAATTTCAGCAATCTTCATGCGCGCCTGTCCATCCATTTGGGCAATAGCATCAAGCATCGTCTTCCTTACCGCAACATCATAATTATTTGGTGTCGCCGATTCAGGGACTGTTCGGGATGTGGATGCATCAATTTCAATTGTCCCTTGCCTATTACCAATAGGCTGTATCCACATCAGATGCGCTTTTAGCTCAACCTTGATTTCGCTTTCCTGCTGGTTTTTAAACAGGCTCACAAAATCTGCTTCTTTCGCCAGCTCGTTTACCGTCACAGAGGCCTTTGAAATGGTGAGGATGAGCTCACCTGAGCCACCGACCGGGACCAGAATACGGCTTGCCCAATCAACAACCAGACCAGACATGGTTGGCTCAAGCATATGCTCAATATGTGGCGGCTCCATTGGCATTTGCCAATTTTCAATCATCTCTAACTTGCGAGCATTAATGCGAAGCGTATCATAGCCTGAAGCGTTAAAGCTAGGGGGCGTTACCTCAGTTTTTTGTGATGTTACACATCCTGAAAATAGCGAAACAGAGAGAAAAAGCATGCTAAAAAGTGAGGCTTTTTTAATCACAGATATCAAACGGATTCTCATTAGGCGTCACCTTATCCTAAGATTGTTGATACAGAAATGTCAGCAATGCTGCTTAAAACACTAAGTAAATGATAATCAAGTGTGGTGAAAATGCAAAAGGTAAAGATACCCGTAAAAAAAATTGACCGTTAGGCGTTCAAAATATCATCAAGGCGATGGATACGACTGCGTTTACAAAATTCACACTCAACGGAGAGATTCTGTATCTCGTCCACAAGATCGCGTAACTGCTCTTCACTCAGGCTTGTGAGCATTGAATATACCTTATCATCAGAACAACGACAGCTATCGGTAAGTGGCCGGCTTTGCTGAATATGAAGGGCTTGCGCATTAAAAAGACGAAAGAGAAGGTCTGTATCTGGCAAATTAGGATCAAGCATTTCTGCCCGCTTCACAGAGGAGAGCAACATCAGCGCTGTGTGCCAAGCATCTTCAAGATCAATATTATTATTCCGATGCCCTCCATCTGCCGCAATTTGCTGCAGGAATAGCGCAGATGATACCCAGCCTGCATCTGTTTTTTGTGCAGCAGAAATAAGTTTTGTTGCCATTTGCTCTGAATTCCGGAACCAGGTTTCTGCAGCATCGCCAAGATGTGGGCCATCAAGTTCTACAATGCCCTGATAGCGCTGGTCAGTATCTGATTGGTCAATCGTGAAGGCCATATAACCGCCACCCATCAGACGTGGAAGCACTGAGGGCCTGGCCGGCGGAGCGCCGACGACTGCAGTGTCGTCGAAGGCTGCATAACACCGCACATGCCCTTGTGAGGTCACATCAGAAAATAATGTTCTGACAGCACCATCACCTTTCGCCTGCAAGGTGAAAACCCCGTCAAATTTTAGCGTTGCAGACAGACAGGCTGCCAGTGCCATGCTTTCTGCGCAGAGCTCGCTAACAGCATCCGGATAATCATGGCGATTAAGAATATCTGATGCTGGAGTAAAAAGTCGGGCGAACCTGCCACGAATAATCGGAATTGTACTCGCCTCTGTACCAGTAAGATAAAATGGTACGATCCCTGAGCGAGCGATTTCCTGCGGCACATCCGTCGTTACTGTCACTGTTTTACCATCCTGTTATTAACGGTTGTTTGACATCAGCAATGAGCCTTATGCTCAGGCATACTTTCATTAAGGCCTAAAAATTCTCATCAAAAATATGTGCAAGAATTGCTTTCTGCGCATGAAGCCTGTTCTCGGCTTCATCAAAGACAGCTGATTGCCGACCATCAATAACCTCAGTTGTTACTTCCATGCCACGAATCGCAGGAAGGCAATGCATAAAAATGGCATCTGGCGCAGCAAGGCTCATCAGTTTCTGATTAACCTGGTAGGGCTGCAAGTCTGCCACCCTTGTTCCTTCGGCATCTCCCATCGAAATCCAAACATCTGTAACCAACACAGTGGCGTCACGGGCGGCTTCTGCACTATCTTCCATTAACAGGATATTTGCACCCTTTTTGCGGGCCCATGCAATCAGCTCCGCTGGTGAATGATAGGCTTCTGGTCCAGCAAGGCGAAGTTCGAATCCAAAAAGTGCTGCGGCTTCAATCCAGCTATTAGCCACATTATTGCCATCGCCAAACCAGGTAACAATCTGATTTTCAAGAGGACCAAGACGTTCTCTCATCGTCTGCATATCAGCCATTAGCTGACAAGGGTGAGATAAATCTGTTAGGCCATTAATCACAGGAATTGAACAATTCTTTGCTAGCTCAGCTAAGGTTTTATGCGATAATGCCCTAATCATGATGGCGTCTAGGTAACGCGACAGCACTTTAGCCGTGTCCGAGATTTCTTCGCCGCGGCCAATTTGTAAATCACTAGAGGAGAGCATCAACGGTGTTCCGCCAAGCTGGGTGATTCCAACCTCAAATGAAACTCGGGTGCGCGTTGATGGTTTTTCGAAAATCATGCCCACCGTTTTTCCCGCAAGCGGTTTGGGGGCGACTGCACCAGATTTCATTGCCGCTGCCATATCGAGAATAGAGGTAAGTCGTTCAGCGTCAAAATCGCTTAAATCTAGAAAATGTCTCATTATTTACTCGCTGATAAACTGTCAAAACACGCTATGAAATGTGCCTCAACTTGCGTAATTTCATCTTCGGTAATGGTGAGAGGTGGCAGCAATCTAACAACATTATCAGCGGCTGGCACGACAAGAAGGTGTCGCTCGCGTAACGCTGCTGTTACATCACCAGCTAGAATATTATCATGCAGCTTCATCCCGCGCAGAAACCCCGCACCGCGAACTTCTAAAATAATATCAGAAAACCTTGAGTGAAGACGCAACACCACATCATCAAGCAGGCTGATTCTATGCTGCACGCCGGTCATGAATCCTTCTTCTTCAAGACCATCAAGAACAGCATTGCCGCAGGCGGTTGAAAGTGGGTTGCCGCCAAAGGTTGAACCGTGACTACCTGGTCCCATAGCCTCACCAATATCAGCACGTGCAATGACAGCCCCAATCGGAATGCCGCCACCAAGGCCCTTGGCCAGCACAACAATATCTGGCTGAATTGAGCTATGCTGGAAGGCAAAAATTTTACCTGTCCGACCAAGCCCACACTGAACTTCATCAGCGATAACAAGGGCGCCAAATTCTTGGGCAGCATCAGCAAGGCCATCAAGATAGCCTTCGGGTGCAGCACGCGCACCGCCTTCACCTTGAACCGGCTCGACCATAATAGCCGCCACATCATCAGACATGATATCACGCAAAGCATTCAAATTGCCAAACGGGACATGCACAAACCCTGCCGGCATTGGGCCAAAGCCTTCGCGGAACAGCTCTTTATCTGTTGCTGCAAGCATGGCCAGTGTCCGGCCATGAAAGGCGCCACCTGCACAAATAACTTTTATTCTTTCGGGGTGGCCTGAACGATACTGGAACCGGCGCGCTACTTTTACTGCAGCTTCATTTGCCTCTGCGCCTGAATTACAGAAAAAGGTCTGATCAAGCTGTGCATGTTGTGCAAGGCGATAAGCCAATTTTTCTTGCTGCGGAATCTGATACAAGTTTGATGTATGCCATAGCTGACCGGCCTGACTCGTGAGCGCCTCCACCAGACGCGGGTGGCTGTGACCAAAAATATTGACGGCTATACCAGAGGCGACATCAAGGTAGGCATCGCCCTCAGCGGTATAGAGCCAACTGCCCACGCCGCGGACGAACGAAACAGGTGCCCGTCCATAGGTTGGCATAATAGCTTTTCTCATTATCTCATCTGGTGCGCCCATGATGCGCTATTCCTTTTACGTCAACGAGCAGAAAAAGAGAATTGTATGACTGGTTAACGCATAATGAGTCAAGCAGCACATGCAAAACTAGCAGAAATGCTTCGCGAGTTTTAGCCCCTGGGATTGATAGTTAGAGCCAGATCCTTGCGCACCATAAAGCGCTTCTGGCACATCAGCCATTGGTTCATAGACAAGCCGGCAGACGATTTGCCCGTGTTCAATAAGAAATGGCACATCATGTGAGCGCACCTCAAGCACAGCCCGCGTCGGCGCCGCACCAATCTCTGAAATCCCAAATCCGGGATCAAAAAATCCAGCATAATGCGCTCTGAATTCACCGACCCGTGTATCATAGGCTCGCATTTCTGCTGCATAACATGATGGAACGCAAACAAATTCACGGCTTGCAAGAATATAGAATTCATCTGGATTAAGAACCAGACCGCCGCCTGTTAAATCATCTGTGCGCACCGCTTCCCAAAACCGGCTAATGGGATGACTTGCCGCCTTATCAATATCGATAAGCCCTGCATACTTTCGGGCACGCCAGCCAATAATGCCATCCGGTCCATCTGCATGCAGATTTACAGACAGGCCAATGCCATCATTGATGCTAGCCAGAAAGTCCGAATTTTGGTTCAGGTCGGCATCTGGATTAGCTGTGGCACTAACAAGACCATGATTTTGTTGCAGCTCAGCCAGCTGGTCATCATTTAGTCGCGATGCCCCTCGGCGCAGGCGAAGCTGTGATAACCGGCTACCCTGACGGGCTAAAATGGAAAATGTCCGTGGCGATATTTCTGCATAAAGCGGCCCTTCATAGCCGGCTTCAACAGATTCAAATTCCTGTGCCCTGTCGCTTATTAAGCGGGTAAAGACATCTAGCCGGCCCGTTGAGCTTTTTGGATTAGCGATGGCTGACAAATTTTCTGGCAAGGCAAGTCGTTCCATTAACTCAACCAGATAAACACATCCTTTTTCAAGAACTGCTCCATCGGATAGGTCAAGTTCATGCATTGCAAATCTATCAATTTTTTCTTGAACAGTCTGACCTGCACCAGGCAGAAAAGACGCTTGCAGGCGCCACGCACGCGGCCCGAGACGCAAATCAAGGCTGGCAGGCTGAAGCTGGCCTTCTGCGAGCGGAGCTGATGCTATCAGCTGGCCTGCTGCAACAGCCTGATAGAGTTGCTGAACCGGTAAAATCCCGTCCTTATGCGCATCTGTCTTTGTATTTTTCGTCATCAGAATTTGTCTTTCGGCCAGTCATACGAAGGAGATGTTATATTTTGCGGAAACAATATAGTTGTGTGGCAGAGTGTGCCAGAGCGCGGGTTAGCTTTTCAAGCGATAACCACTTTTAAAAATGTAAAAACAAAGTATCGCGAGTAAAATATTGAGCGCAATCAGGATGCCGCTGCTGAACAGAAGCGACCCATCAGCCTGTCCTATCATACCATAGCGAAAACCATCAATCACCATAAACACAGGATTTGATGCTGCAATTACATCAAAAGGCGCTGGCAGGGCATGTATTGAATAAAATGTTCCTGACAAGAACGCTAGTGGCTGGATTATAAAATTGGTGATTGCTGCAAGCGAATCAAATTTCTGTGCCCAAATCCCAGCAAGAACACCAGCGAATGACATTAACATTGCACCAAACAAAAGAAAAATAATAGCAATGAAGGGCGCAGCCGGCATGCTGATCCCACCGAGAAAAATAAACGTTGTGGCACAGGCACACCCAACAAGAACGCCGCGGGTAATGCCGGCACAAACCATCGCTGTCAGCACTTCGCCCGGCCCGAGTGGTGGCATCAAAATATCGACAATATTCCCTTGAACTTTCCCGATTACAAATGACGAGGATGTATTGGCAAAAGCATTCTGCAAAACCGCCATCATAATAAGACCTGGCGCAAGAAAGGCTGCAAATCGTACCCCTTCATAGGGTGCGGCGCGGTCACCAAGCGCAACAGAAAAGACCATCATGAACAGCATCGCCGTCACAACAGGCGCGCATAAAGCCTGCATTGCGACTTTCATAAACCGTTGCACTTCTTTATGATATAGCGTTGTAATTCCGATTATATTGAATGCTCTAATCTGGATGGGACGTATCAAAGTACCAGCGCTATCTGTCTGTTCGGTATATTTTGTCATCTGCTTCTGGCTACCCTTATATGTTCTTCTGTTACATTGAAATAAGGCTGTGCGCCTACAATAGCAACTGCTATACTAACGGTCATGAACGAGCTGCCAAAAACTCGCCGACCTGCTGACAGGTCTGATGCACGTCCCCCTCCTTCAGATAGTCGAATTCAGGCACGGCTTCGAAATAAGGCACTGCATTATCTTGGGCGCTACGGTTCCACAACGCATAGATTAAAGAAGGTTTTGATCCGGTTTGCCGCACGCAAACTTGAAATGGTACCCGAAGACAGGCTACTACCGGCTATTGTAGCAACCATAGAAGAATGTCAGCGGCTTGGTTATGTTGATGACCAGCAATTTGCACTCTCAAAAATACGCAGTGGACGGGCACAAGGCCAGTCACGCGCTGCCCTCACGCACAAACTCATGCAGGCAGGCATCACCAGCGAAATCACCTCTGAGCTTATGGCACGCCCCCCGTCTGATACTGGCCACCATGATCCGCAGGCCATCGAACTTGCCGCCTGCATTATAAGTGCCCGCAAAAAACGCATCGGGCCTTATAGTCGGCGTTTTCCAATAGAAGCACATGAGCAACAGAAACAACTTGGGAAACTAGCGCGCGCTGGTTTTTCTCATGAACATGCCCGCCGCGTCCTTTCTCTAACATGCCCGCAAGAAGCAGAAGACCTGCTGAGTGAGGTCACTGAGGCTGGCGAATGCTAAGTCAATGTGGGCGCCCCATACTTGCTCTTAACGCGGCTTTATAATATCACAGAACATAAGAGTAGCAGCTAAAAAAGACACATATTTTTGAAGTTTGTGGAGGGTTTTTACGGATGACTGAAACACGCATTTTTGCGCCAAGCGCACAGCAGGCAGAACAAGCTCATATTGATGAGGCCGGTTATCAGCGATTATATCAGGCTACCCTTGATAACAATGATAGCTTCTGGGGCGAACATGGAAAACGAATTTCATGGAAAACGCCCTTTAGTACCGTGTCTGATGTATCCTATGATAAAGCAGATCTGCGAATTAAATGGTTTGAAGATGGCACATTAAACGCGTCCGAAAACTGCCTCGACAGGCATCTTGCCGCCCGTGGCGATCAGACGGCAATCATCTGGGAAGGTGATGACCCGGCTGACGCGCTTCATATCACGTATAAAGAACTACATGAGCAGGTCTGCCGTTTTGCAAACGCGCTAAAAGAGCGCGGTATCACAAAAGGCGACCGTGTTACAATTTATATGCCGATGGTGCCGGAGGCTGCTGTCGCTATGTTGGCATGCACACGCATCGGGGCAATTCATTCTGTAGTATTTGGCGGCTTCTCTCCTGAGGCGCTGGCGGGCAGAATTCAAGATTGTCAGTCAAACTGTGTCATTACCTCTGATGAAGGCATCCGTGGCGGTAAAGTTATCCCACTTAAGGCAAATACTGATAAAGCGCTTGAATCCTGCCCCGATTGTACAGCCTGCTTTGTTGTCAAACGTACAGGCGGTACCATTGACTGGGTTGAGGGTCGCGATGTCTGGTATCACCAAGCCACTGCTGCTGTATCAGCTGATTGCCCTGCTGAAGAAATGAATGCTGAGGACCCAATGTTTATCCTCTATACATCAGGGTCTACAGGCAAACCGAAGGGTGTCTTGCATACTACAGGCGGCTATATGGTCTATGCGTCTATGACCCACCATTATGTATTTGATTATCAAGATGGGGATGTCTATTGGTGCACGGCTGATGTTGGCTGGGTAACCGGTCATAGCTATATCGTTTATGGGCCACTTGCAAATGGGGCGGTGACACTGATGTTTGAGGGCGT
>CATISA010000108.1 GCA_949529445.1 Alphaproteobacteria bacterium UBA4588 | reverse complement strand
ATTTTGAAAGGCTTCAATCCCTGTTCTGCAGCTAATTGATGAATACGGCGTGCTGCGGCCTCTGGATTTGCCGCTCCCAAATTAGAAACAAGCGTTATGCCTGCTTGCTGTATATCGGCAAGTATATCATTTACATAATGGTCAAGGTAAGGCGAAAAGCCTGCATCTGGATTGGCTGCCTTGGCTCTCTGGGCCGATGCAATTGTCCTCTCAGCCAATACTTCAAACATCAGATACCGGGGGCCATCACATGATTTCAGATGCTGAACCAATGCCTGTCCTGCGTCAAATCGATCACCAGAAAACCCAGCACCATTTCCAATATGAACAATTTTTGACACAGATTTTCTCTTTTCCTGCCTCTTGAAATAGGTTTTTTTTCATCAGAAAATGAGGCATTCATAAGTAAATATTATGTAAAAAATTCTGTCAATTACTTGTTTGATAAAGATAATTAGCTACACTAAACTCTACCTTCTCCTATTTGTGGTTTGACCTTATTCATGTCCAGGCCCGACAGCAACAACATCACCACTGACAAACAGCACCAGCGCTATCAGCTCACGGGGCTACTGATGCTTGGCCTTATGATCCTGATATTGCTTGGACGGATTACAGCTATTGACTTGTTTGACAGTGCAGCTCATCTGGCAACAATTCTGCTGGTAATCCTTGGCTGGCGGGTTATGGGTTTACGCGAAATATATCTGCTAAGCTGTTGTGTTATTCTGTCAGGTCTCGCTTATTATCTGCTCGGGTTCCAGCCGATTATTTATCAGGAGGCCTTTGCCCAAGCAGCCTTTTTGATGGCGTTCTTACTTATTTTGTCCTTGCTTCATGAAGCCGCTATGACTTCACAATCTGTTGAAGAATGCGGGCAGTTTCTAACCCGTCAGAAAGCAGGTCGGCGGTTTGCCGCGCTCTTTCTTGGCAGTAATTTAATGTCTGTTCTATTTAATCTTGGTCTCGTATCAATTCTTACCCCTCTTATTCAGAAAGGCATTGAACAGGATAAGGGAAACCCCAGTCTGATGAAATTGCGTGAACAACGCCAGATTACGGCCATGCTCCGTGGTTTTGCCTGGTGTGTTGTCTGGTCACCAACTGCAATTGCGCCGCTTGCCGTCTTTGAACTAATAGATGGTATTAGCCGCCAGCTCTGGACAGCCTATGGGATTGTCTTTGCGCTGGTGATGTTTGGATTAGGCTGGGCTGAAGATCAGTGGCGGTTCAGGCATATAAAACGCCAGCCCTCATCATCAGATATTATACCATTTCCCACCTCTGCCTTTTTGCAGTTTGGCCTTATACTCACCATTCTGTTTGGTATGGCTGTTATCCTATCCCTTCTCTTTAACGACTCGATTGTATTTGGGCTGCTGATTTCATGTCCGCTGGTGATGCTTGGCTGGCTTTATCAACAGACAAAGAACAAGCCCCGAAAAGAACGGTTTCCGGCCTTTGCAAAACGGCTTGATGAAATAAGCTTTTTGGCTCTACCTAAAAACCATCGGATTATAATTACCCTTGCAGCATCTGGTTTTATTGGGCGGATTAGCGCTGGCATGATACCGGCTGAAAATTTAGCCAATATACTCGGGCTTTATGTTATGCCTGATTATCTGTTTTTAAGTTTGTTATCTATAGCTATGATTCCTGTGTCATATCTTGGTGTGAGCCCAATTATGATGGCAGTCTTTTTTGGAAGCATTCTGGGTGCATTGCCAATTCTACCGGCCGACCCGACTCTGGTTGCTCTGGCAATTTCCAGCGGCTGGGCAGTCTCAATGACAACCTCACCTTTTGCAACGGTTGTATTGATGATATCGCGGCTGAATAATATCAGCCCCCTTTTACTTACCTTGCGGTGGAGCGGGATGTTTTCCGTACTTGCGCTCTGCCTGCTAAGTGCCATGTTCTTTGTGATTACAGGGGGCACCTAAGCATCATTGTATTTTTGCGAGGAATGCTGGACAGGCCAGTTTCTTCGCGCCACACTCAAAGCAATAAAAGTAAAAATGGGAAAGATTTCTTATGTCAAAGACAGTCAAGCCAAAACTTCGGAGTGCACGCTGGTTCGAGCCAGATGATTTGCGGTCTTTTGGGCATCGTTCGCGGGCGCGCCAGATGGGCTATACGCCTGAAGACTGGGAAGGCAAACCTGTCATTGCTATCATCAATAGCTGGTCAGACATCAATCCCTGCCATTCGCATTTCAAAAGCCGGATTGAAGATGTGAGACGTGGCATTTTTCAAACAGGAGGATTTCCTGTTGAATTGCCAACTTTGTCTCTTGCCGAGCAGTTCGTAAAACCAACAACCATGCTTTACCGTAATATGATGGCAATGGAAGTCGAAGAGCTTATCCGCTCTCATCCTGTTGATGGTGTTATTCTGATGGGGGGCTGCGATAAGACGACCCCAGCCCTGATTATGGGTGCCATCAGTGCAGGTCTTCCCGCTATCTTCTTACCAGCAGGGCCTATGCTGCGCGGCAACTGGCATGGCCGCACATTGGGGTCTGGATCTGACGCATGGAAATACTGGGATGAAAGGCGAGCTGGCAACATTGACGAAAATCAATGGCAGGAATTAGAAGCCGGAATTGCACGCTCTTATGGTCATTGTATGACAATGGGAACAGCCAGCACCATGACCGCCATTGCCGAAGCTCTTGGTATGTGTCTGTCGGGCAGCTCATCTATTCCAGCGCCAGATGCTAATCATAAGAGAATGTCTGCTGAGACAGGCAGGCGCGCTGTTGAGTTGGTAAATGAAAACCTTTGTCCGACAGATATTATTACCAGCTCCTCTGTTCAAAATGCTTTGCATGTTGCAATGGCATCCGGCTGTTCTACCAATGCTATCATCCATTTAATTGCGATGGCTCGGCGTGCTGGTGTGCCAATGGATCTTTCGGCGTTCGATACAGCCAGCAAGGACGTTCCTGTTCTGGCTAATGTGCGGCCAACAGGCGACACATACTTAATGGAGGATTTCTACTATGCTGGCGGTCTTCCTGCGCTCATGAAGAAAATGGCAGCAAAACTTAACCTGACAGCCAAGACAAT
>CATISA010000107.1 GCA_949529445.1 Alphaproteobacteria bacterium UBA4588 | reverse complement strand
GATGAAGGTGAAACAGATGATTTGCCGTTTGCACAGATGGCAGCTGATCATTTGGACGTCTCGCTTGATATTATTGATGTCAATGCAGATCAAATTCCGCGTGATATTGAAAAAATGATCTGGCATCTGGATGAACCAATTTCAGATCCAGCTAGTTTGAATACGCTTTATATTTCAGAACTAGCTCGTAAAAATGGCATTAAGGTGCTGCTATCTGGAACCGGCGGTGATGATTTATTCAGTGGCTATCGGCGGCATCATGCCTTGGCTATCAGTCAGCACCTTAACCGATTGCCGTCTGCGCTGAGGGGCCTGTTTGTTAACATGCTTGAGCTCATACCGGCGCGTGGGGGTATGGCGCGGCGGCGGGATAAGTTAGCTCATGTTCTTGAACAGAGCGAGCAAAACGGACTACCAACTTATTTTCTGTGGGGGATGAAAGACGATTTAGACAAGCTATTCCTTGCGCCAGCTCAAGCGCCCGCCGAAGCAGAAATGCAGCAATTTCTATCGCAAGCTGATAGCAATACAACTGCGCTGCAGCAGATGCTAGCTCTTGATCAGAGGTATTTTCTGGCTGACCATAATTTAATATATGCTGATAAAATGGGTATGGCAGCAAGTGTTGAGATCCGCGTGCCCTTTCTTGATCTTGATTTAGTGCGGTTTGCTGCTCGTATCCCCGACCGGTTTAAACTGCGAGGCAGGCAAAGCAAATGGGCACTCAAGCAAGCGTTGAAAAATGATATTCCCAATCAGATATTAACCCGCCCGAAAACAGGTTTTGGCGCCCCTATCCGTCGCTGGATGAAGAATGAGTTAAAAGAGTTTATGTCAGATACTCTTAGTTATGACGCTGTGAAACGGCGCGGCTTGTTTGATGCGGACTTTGTACAGCGTCTGATGTCTGACAATAATTCTGGTAGCCGCGATGCGGCCTATACTTTATTTTCGTTATTATCTGTTGAAATTTGGTGTCAAAAATTTCTCGATCGCTAGATATAAAGGAGTAGCGCTTTGCTACCCTTACAAGAATGGAAGCACGATGAAACAGCTACAGCAGAGTTTAAAAGACGGTCTGACAGAGATAATCGATGTGCCGCTGCCCGGCTATGCGGCAGGAGAAATTCGTATCAGGAGCCGCTGTAGCCTTATCTCTGCCGGCACGGAGAGAATGCTGGTTAATTTTGGCAAAGCTAATTTGTTAGATAAGGCCCGCCAACAGCCGGACAAAGTTCGGCAGGTTCTCCAAAAGGCAAAAACAGATGGCGTGCAGGCAACGCTGAAAGCGGTTCAGTCAAAACTGAATGAACCGATTGCAATGGGCTATTCACATGTGGGTGTTGTTGATGCGGTTGGGACAAAGATAAGCGGCTTTTCCTGCGGGGATAGGGTTGTATCAAATGGGTCTCATGCTGAAATTGTGGTTGTTCCTGAAAATCTAGTTGCGCGCATTCCAGATAATGTAACAGATGAGGCGGCTAGTTTTACTGTGGTATCTGCTATCGCCCTACAAGGGGTCAGACTAGCTGAGGTAAGTCTTGGAGAGCGTGTTGCTGTTATTGGCCTAGGATTGATAGGGTTGCTAACGGTTCAGCTGTTGCGGGCACAGGGCTGTCAGGTTATTGGCCTTGATTATGATGATAAAAAACTGGCGCTCGCAAGAGAGTTTGGGGCTACAACAGTGAATTTATCATCTGATAGTGATGCTGTTGATGAGGCAATGATTTTCTCGCAAAATCATGGTGTTGACGCTGTTCTGATTACTGCGGCAACCGATAGTGCGGAGCCGATTAAGGCAGCGGCTCAGATGAGCCGGCAGCGTGGGCGCGTCATCCTTGTTGGTGTCGCTGATCTTGCTTTGTCACGGGATGATTTTTACAAAAAAGAGCTGAGTTTTCAGGTGTCTTGTTCTTATGGCCCTGGGCGCTATGATCCCGCTTATGAAGAAAAAGGACAGGATTATCCCTTTGGGTTTGTCCGGTGGACAGAACAGCGTAATTTTCAGGCTGTATTGCAGCTTATGGCAGATGGTAAGCTGGATGTCTCGCGCCTTATTACACATCGCTTCGCCTTTGAAGAGGCAGCTCAGGCCTATGCGTTGCTGAATGATGCCAAAGCGTCTCCCATTGGTATCATGTTAACCTATCAGTCGGGTGAGATTAGCACGCTAGAGGCAGCATCTATCCAGTATGCCCCCGTTTCGTCAGCTTATGAGGGGCAGCTTCAGCTTGCCTTCATCGGGGCAGGAAATTATGCAAAAAATGTCCTGATACCTGCGTTTAAATCTGCCAGAGCTGGGCTACAGAGTGTGAGTTCGCGCCATGGCGTAACGGCAGCTAATGTTGCGCGGCAATTTGGCTTTGCAGAAGCAACAAGCGATATCGAGTCACAAATAGCAGGTCCAGCCCCGGCTCTTATCATCACAACCCGCCATGATAGCCATGCCGGATTAGTGCTGGCAGGGCTGAAGGCGGGCAAGCATGTATTCGTTGAAAAGCCTCTTTGTCTTACATATGAAGACCTTGCTGAAATAGAAGCTTTCCATCAGGAAAGTGCTGAGCGTCCTATTCTGATGGTGGGTTTTAATCGACGGTTTTCATCACTTATCCAGAAAATGAAGGCATTGCTATCTCAAAATGCCGCCCCGAAATCATTCATCTACACCATTAATTCTGGTGCGGTACCGCTTGACCATTGGACACAAGATAGCCAGATAGGCGGTGGGCGTATTATTGGTGAAGCCTGCCATTTTATAGATTTACTTCGGTTTTTAGCAGGTAGCCGGATAACAGATATCGTCACCAGCAAAATGGAATGTAAGGCAAATGATGTTGCGGCTATCACGCTCATCTTTGCAGATGGATCAATTGGCACAATACATTATGTCGCAAACGGTCATCGGTCTGTTGCCAAAGAGAGGCTGGAGGTTTTTTGTGATGGCAAAATCCTGCAGCTTGATAATTTCCGTAAATTAACTGGCTTTGGGTGGAAGAATTTTTCATCACAAACAAGCCGTTCACAGGATAAGGGGCAGGCTGAATGCGCACGCTGTTTCCTTGATGCAATTATGAAGGGCGCGCCTGAGCCGATCGCGTTAGAGCAGCTTTTTGAAGTTACGCGCTTCAGCCTTCATGCTGCTCATGGCACTTCATGATCTCACGGATTCTGCTTTATTTCTATACGCTAAAATATCTCCGTATCGGACAGATGTTCCATAGATTATGGCGCGCGCGGCCGCGTATGATTCCTCCACTCAACGATATCCCCTCGCTTAGAGCGCCTGCCGCGTCATTATGCGAGCCAGCACCAAAACCTATTTCCATGATAGGGGCCCGCACATTTAGATTTCTAAATTATGAAGATAGCCTGCCTGTCTCACATGACTGGTCAGCTCTTGGCGACGGGTTGCTCTGGCGCTATAATTTACATTATTTTGATGATTTAACAGCTGTTCAAAATGCTGAACGGCGGGATTGGCATTTCCGTTTCATCACTCAATGGATTGCCAGTCAGACATTTGGCTCTGCTGTCAGCTGGGATGCCTACCCAACATCTTTACGTCTTGTGAACTGGATCAAATTTCATCATGCCGGCACAGCGCTTACCCATGACATGCAGGCCAGTCTAGCACAGCAGGCTCACTGGCTATCGCATAATATTGAATGGCATTTATATGGCAATCACCTTTTTGTTAATGCAAAAGCATTGCTTGTTGCAGGGTGTTTTTTTGAAGGGCCTATAGCAGAGAGCTGGCTTGCCACAGGCATTAAGATTTTGGATCAAGAGTTGGACGAGCAGATCCTTCCGGATGGGGGGCATTTTGAACTTAGCCCCATGTATCATGCCCTCATTACCGAGGACATTCTGGATTTGATAGCGTTCACAGACTGTTATCAGCTTCCTGCATTGCAACACCGCCGCACAAAACTCGTACAAAAAGTCGATGCTATGCTAAACTGGCTTCAGATCATGTGTCACCCTGATGGTCAGATCAGCTTTTTTAATGATGCATCATTTGGCATTGCCCCGGAGCTGGATGCGCTCATAGCTTATGCCAAGAGGCTAGGGCTAAAACAGACCAAGACAGCAGATACGCCACTGAAAAAATTACCTTATAGTGGTTATTACCGCCTTGATAAGGGCCCCTTTTCGCTGTTGGCTGATATGGCGGCTATTGGGGCAAGCTATATACCGGGTCATGCCCATGCTGATACGCTAAGTTTTGAGCTATCTGTCTGTGGTGAAAGAGTGATTGTTAATGGCGGGGTATCTACCTATGAACCCGGCGCGTTGAGGCTGGCAGAACGCAGCACGGAAGCCCATAGTACTGTGTGTATTGAAGGACAGAGCTCGTCTGAAATCTGGGGTGGGTTTCGGGTAGCACGACGGGCACATATTCATGACATTATCTGCGAGCAAACAGCTAAGAGCATTTCACTTGCGGCACACCATGACGGCTATACCAGATTAGTCGGTCACCCTGTTCATCATCGGCAATGGTTGTGCACCCCATCAACATTAAGTATCCATGACAATATTTCCGCAGATAGGCTGTCCGCCCATAGCAGATTTATCTTTCACCCTCAGATTACTGTCAGGCAGCAGGGTGAGGGTAAATTTATCCTAAACTTGCCGAATGGAAAATATCTTTTGATGGAACTTTCACAAGGCCAGATAATCACAACAGATTATGCAACCGAGTTTGGCAAGCGTGTGCCAACCTCTGCTCTTATTGCTGCTCTGTCTGACGGAAAATCCTATGCAAAACTGACGTTTATGGAGAATCTATAGGCGATGCATATTTTATTTCTAACCGATAATTTTCCACCAGAATCAAATGCTC
>CATISA010000106.1 GCA_949529445.1 Alphaproteobacteria bacterium UBA4588 | reverse complement strand
CCTGTTCACGAAGGCTCTCAAGTGTTTCAGGATCAACTGGATTGGGGTGGTGATTTGGAAAATGCCCGTCAATATCACAATAAAGGGTTTTGTGAGTGCCCAGCGCCCCACCGTTATCTGATAGTGCTGCAAGCATGGCTTCTGTCGCCGGCCCGGCAGCGCCATTGCCAGCATCCCAGACAATGGACAGAGCACCGAAATCAGCCTGTTTCACCAGACGTGCAATATAATCGTCAAAAACAGATTGCGCTTCTCGGTGCCCACCGTCAGCCCTGATGAGACCGGCTGCAGCGCGTTTTCCTAATTCAGTAATCTTGTCACCGAAAAAACTATGATGGCCTAGCACTATTTTAAAGCCGTTATAGTCAGGTGGATTATGGCTACCTGTAACCTGAATGGCCCCATCGCATGACAAAATACGATCAGCGAAATAAAGCATAGGTGTTGGACCAACGCCAATATCAATCACGTGGCAGCCAGCTGCAACCATACCATTACATAATGCATCGGCCAATTCAGGTGACGTTAGCCGTCCATCACGCCCGACCGCAATGCGAGGCGTAGCAGTATTTTTTGGCAGGAAGCTGGCAAAGATATTACCAATTGCAAAGGCATCATCGGCTGACAAGGTGGAGCCAACCTGACCTCTGATATCATAGGCACGCAGGATGGTCGGATCAAATTTGTGAGCATTCACGGTCAAAATATTCCCCTAACAAATCTATCTTTTCGCTCATTTTATTTTTGGCTGAGCAAAGTATTAGCAAGCCATTTTTCAATGTCATCTCGAAGTTCTGGGCGGGATCTAGCAAAAGCAATATTTGCTTTTAGAAAGCCTAGTTTGGAGCCACAGTCAAATCGCTCGCCACTGAATCTAAGACCCAAAAAGGGAACATCAGATATTCTAGCGGCAAGTGAATCGGTGAGCTGAATTTCTCCGCCTGCACCCTTCCTGCCTTCTGCGAGTTTGTCAAACACGCCGGGCTCAATGATATAGCGACCAACAACGGCCAAGGTGGATTGTGCAACCTCTGGGTCTGGCTTTTCGACAATATCGGCTATTGTCACGAGCTGACCCGCCTCGTCCTTTGGCGTAACAATCCCATAAGAGCCAGTCTCATCTGCTGGTACATTCATGACAGCAACCATATTGCCGCTCTGATAGGCATCAATCATCTCTTTCAAAGCAGGAGTGCCAAGAATAAGATCGTCAGCAAGCAATACCGCAACCGGCTCACCAGCTATCTGATGACGAGCACACCAGATAGCATGGCCAAGGCCTGCTGGCTCTTGCTGGCGCACATATGACACAGATCCCGGCGAGTGTATCATGCCTTGTACTAAGTTAAGCGCCTCTTCCTTACCTTTAGTTAAAAGGGCTGTCTCTAGTTCAGTTGAATGGTCAAAATGGTCTTCAATTGCTGTTTTATTCCGACCAGTAACAAAAATAAATTCTTCGATCCCCGCTGCTACTGCCTCTTCAACGGCATATTGAATTAATGGCTTATCAACAATAGGGAGCATTTCTTTGGGCAATGCTTTAGTGGCTGGAAGAAAACGCGTTCCAAGTCCGCCCACTGGGAAAATAGCTTTTTTTACATTCATTGCCCAACTACCACTTTCGAATATTTTTCTATGATTTTAGCGCCCCATTTTTTGTCATGAAGCCCGTCTTTACTTGCATGAGGGACTTTAAATGTCCATAAAGACAGGGTCAAGAACACCCTGCCGGCGATAAAATATGTCACATCAGATAAAACAAATTCTTCACCGATCTGCAGAAGTAAAAGCCCTAATGGTTGAGCGCTGCTCTGAGGTGGCTGAGGATGCTGCACAAATGATAGCAACAAGCCTGAATGCAGGTGGAAAATTTTTGTTATGTGGAAATGGTGGATCTGCCGGAGATGCTCAACATCTTGCAGCCGAATTTGTATCATGCCTTGACCATAAAGCTCATCCTCGCCCCGGCTTAGCCGCTCTCGCACTGACAACAGATACATCCTTTATGACAGCGCATGCGAATGATTTCGGCTTTGATGGCATTTTCGAACGGCAAATTGAGACACTTGGTCACGCTGGTGATGTGCTATTATGTCTTTCAACTAGCGGCACATCCAAAAATGTCGTTTTAGCGGCTCTTGCGGCGCGCGATAAAAACATTAAAATTATCTCATTCACAGGTGAGGGTGGCGGTGATTTAGCAGCGCTATCAGATGTTCTGATTGCTGTGCCCAGTCATATTACGATGCATATTCAAGAATGCCATATTGCTATTGGCCATGCGATAACAGCGCGTGTTGAAACATTATGTTCATAAAACTGACTAAATTGAGTGCTTAACAAAAGCTAGCCACAGGCATGAGGAGTAGGCCTAAGATGAAGATTGTGATGATCGGGACTGGCTATGTCGGGTTAGTATCTGGTGCGTGTTTTTCCGAGTTTGGGTTTGATGTTACTTGTGTTGACAAGGATGAGAAGAAAATCGCCAAGCTGCATAAGGGTGACATCCCTATTTATGAGCCTGGCCTTGATGAGTTGGTGGGCCGTAATTATGCAGCAGGCAGGTTGAGCTTTACGACGGATCTTGGCAGTGCTGTTGCACAGGCTGATGCCGTTTTTATAGCTGTTGGAACGCCAACCCGCCGGGGTGATGGCCATGCAGATCTGAGCTATGTTCATGCCGCTGCTGCAGAGATAGCGGCACATCTTGATGGATATACTGTCATTGTTACAAAATCGACTGTCCCAGTAGGAACCGGTCAACAAGTATCAGATATTGTTCGCAAAACATGCCCCGATGCCGATTTCGATGTTGCCTCAAACCCGGAATTTCTGCGTGAAGGATCGGCAATTAGTGACTTTATGCGCCCTGACCGGGTTGTTGTTGGCACGTCAAGCGAGCGCGCTGTTGATGTAATGCGCCAGCTCTATAGGCCTCTTTTCCTGATTGAAACTCCTATTCTATTTACGTCACTTGAGACGGCCGAACTTACAAAATATGCAGCAAATGCCTTTCTTGCAGTAAAAATTTCTTACATTAATCAAATTGCTGATTTGTGCGAAAAGGTGAATGCTGATGTGCATGATGTAGCAAAGGGCATGGGTCTTGATAAACGTATTGGCGGGAAGTTTCTGCATCCAGGACCAGGTTATGGCGGCTCCTGTTTTCCTAAAGATACACTTGCTTTGGTAAAAACAGCCGAACTTTTCGAGACTGATGTGCCACTTGTATCTGGTGTGGTCAGTTATAATTCAGAGCGTAAACAAGAAATGGCTCAGCGGGTCATTGATGCCATGCAGGGCGATGTTGCTGGCAAAAAAATTGCTATTTTGGGGCTTGCTTTCAAACCTGAAACAGATGATATGCGCGAAAGCCCGTCGATTGAGCTGATAACAGAACTTACAAAAAAAGGTGCTTTGGTAACGGCCTACGACCCTGCAGCAATAGAAGAGGCAAAACAGCATCTTCCAGCGTCTGTAACATATGCTGAGACTACTGCGGCCTGTCTAAAAGGGGCAGATTGTGCTGTGTTGGTTACCGAATGGAATGAGTTTAGAGCGCTGACACCACTCAGCTTCACTGAATTAATGGCCGGCAATGTACTGGTTGATTTGCGGAATGTATATGACCCTTCCGCAATCCGAGCGGCTAATATTCACTACTCATCTATTGGCAGAACCTAAACTTGAGTAAGTGACCGTTGTATCACGAATCAAATAAAGGGTATTGACTTCTAGTCAGCACTTTTTCTATGGTGCGACTTTATCTGTTGGGGTGCCTGTGATTTTTAGCAGGCTGAGAGGCGCCTTTCCGCCAACCCATTGGACCTGATCCGGTTCGTACCGGCGTAGGAAACGGAGCTATTTATGAAACATGATTATAATCAGTATGGCATCAACACCATAGACATCATTGGGTTTGCTGCCTTCGCCTATGCTAGCAGTGCGTCATGACCATTGTATCAGCTTTAACCATTGCTGGATCGGATAGCGGCGGCGGTGCAGGCATTCAGGCCGACCTGAAAGCTTTTTCTAGCCGCAGTGTTTATGGCGCATCAGTTATAACAGCTCTAACAGCCCAGAACACTCAGAACGTTACTATGGTCGAGGCCGTGTCATCTGAAATGATTGCAGCCCAGATTAAGGCTGTGCTGGATGATATTGATATTAGCGCTATAAAAATTGGTATGCTGGGATCAGCAGATGTTATTAGATTAGTGGCGCATGCATTAGCGCATTATAAGGGTCCCATTATTCTGGACCCTGTGATGGTAGCTAAATCAGGTGACAGGCTTCTTGCTACTGATGCAGAAGAGGCGCTGATTGAATTTCTCTTACCGCGTGCATGGCTTTTGACGCCAAACCTGCCAGAATCTGCTTGCCTTGTGAAGGCTAAGCAGGCTGAGACAATCGATGACATGCGGCAGCAGGCAAACGCTCTGATTGATCGGGGCGCACGCGCAGTATTAATGAAAGGAGGTCATAGTTCAGCAGCGGTATGTCATGATCTACTGGTTCAAGACGGGCGTGAAGTGAGTTTCACAGCGCCGCGTCTTAAGACACGAAATACACATGGAACAGGCTGTAGTCTTTCGTCAGCGATTGCTGCTGAAATAGCTAAGGGAAAAACGATGGTTGATGCCGTCCAGATATCCCATCAGTGGCTACAGGGTGCACTTAAGAAAGCTGACAGTCTTAACATTGGAAATGGATATGGCCCTGTGCATCATTTTCATGAGTTTTGGTTATGAGCATGCCGGCATCCTTTCAGATTCATGGTGCTGGTGTTGCAGGGCTGTCTGTTGCAAGCGCGCTGGTTGCGCGCGGCGCACAGGTTTCAGTTTATGACCCACATGGCGTGCCCGACACTCATTGCTGTTCATGGTGGGCCGGCGGTATGCTTGCTCCTTTCTGCGAGGGCGAAGCTGCCGAAGAGCCGGTTGTTCGGTTAGGCCAGAAAGCTGCGTCATGGTGGCAAGCACAGGGTGTTGATGTTGTCCAAAAAGGCTCGCTGGTGGTTGCCCTTGCGCGTGATAAAAGTGAGCTGACCCGTTTTGCGCGCAGGACAAGACAGCACCAGATTGTTGATGAGGATGGTATTGCCGTACTTGAACCTGATCTAGTGGGGCGAGTAAGACAGGGCCTGTTTTTTGAAACAGAAGCTCATTTAAGTCCGCGCGATGCTTTGAAAACACTCACAGAAAACCTAATCTCCGCAGGTGTGACTATTTCATCTAACGCGCCCGTATCTGAACCGACAGCACAGTTAATTGATTGCCGTGGTCTGTCTGCGCAAGATGCTTTGCATGATTTGCGCGGTGTGAAGGGTGAAATGCTGGTGCTGCATAGCAAGGATATTACATTGTCCCGGCCGGTACGGATGCTACATCCGCGTCACCCTTTGTATATCGTTCCGCGTGGAGACGGTATTTTTATGTTAGGCGCAACTCAAATTGAATCGTCTGACAGAACGCGGGCGACGGTACGTTCAGTTCTTGAGCTTTTAAGCGCCGCCTTTGCTCTCCACCCTGCTTTTGGTGAAGCAGAAATCCTTGAGATCGGCGTTGATGCACGGCCAGCTTTCCCTGATAATCTGCCGCGTATTCGCCACCAAGATAATATTATTTATGCTAATGGCCTGTTCAGACATGGCTTTTTACTTGCGCCGGCGCTTGCAGAAATGACAGCAGATTACTGCTTAACACGTAAACAACCGGAGGTAATGGATGAATATCTCGGTTAATGGTGAAATCATGTCAGTTCATACGAAAACGCTTGGCGATATTCTAGACGAGCTTGGCTATAAAGGTCAGCGTGTGGCAACAGCTGTTAACGCGCAATTTGTGTCATCGGCCAACCGAAATGATACCAAGCTCTCTGAAGGTGATATGCTTGAAATTGTTACCCCCAGGCAAGGGGGCTGATGATGAAGCAGTTTTATGGCACATCGCTCTCTTCGCCGCTAATGCTTGGAACAGCTTTGTATCCATCACCGGCTATACTAGCAGACGCTTTTGTTAAGTCAGGTGCGTCTGTTGCCACGGTCTCTGTCCGGCGTGAAGCTGCTGGTGATGAAGCAGGAGAGGCATTTTTTCAGCTCATTCGTAAGCTTGGTGTTCATATTCTACCCAACACTGCTGGGTGTCACACTGCGTCAGAAGCCATCACAACGGCACAGATGGCGCGCGAGCTGTTTGAAACAGACTGGATTAAACTGGAAGTGATTGGTAATGCTGACAGCCTTCAACCTGACCCATTCCAGCTTGTGGATGCCGCCCGGACGCTCTGCGCCGATGGGTTTAAGGTGTTTCCTTATATGACTGAAGACCTCATTCTGGCAGATAGGCTTCTGGATGCAGGGTGCGAGGTATTAATGCCGTGGGGCGCGCCTATCGGAACCGGTCTTGGTCTTGTGAATCTTTATGGATTACGAGCTTTGCGCGCGGCCTATCCCGATGTCCCGATGGTGATTGATGCAGGACTTGGTATGCCATCGCAGGCAGCGCAGGCATTAGAGATCGGGTTTGATGCAATTTTGCTAAATACCGCCATTGCAAAGGCGGGTGATCCTGCGGTGATGGCAGATGCCTTTGCAAAAGCCTGTGAAGCAGGATATCTGGGACGCCTTGCCGATCCAATGGAACCACGCGATATGGCAGCGCCTTCAACGCCTGTTTTGGGACAGGCCTTTCTTGAATAATGTTTGACCGTTTTTATCCCATTTTCGATAGTCCTCAATGGCTGGAACGTATGTTGCCGCTGGGGATAAAGCTTGTTCAATTACGTTGTAAAATGCCTCGAGGAGAGGCGTTACGAAAGGCGATTACAACAGCACAAGTATTGTGTGATGCACATGACTGTATTCTGGTCGTGAATGATCATTGGCGCGAAGCAATTGATGCTGGCTGTTCATTTGTTCATTTAGGACAGGAAGATCTCGACCTAGCTGATATTCCGGCTTTGCGGCGGTCTGGCATAAAGCTTGGTATCAGCACCCATGATGATGATGAACTTGAACGCGCGCTGAGTCTGATGCCGGATTATGTTGCCCTTGGCCCTGTCTACCCCACCATCCTGAAAAAGATGAAGTGGCACCAGCAAGGTCTAGAGCGGGTAACTGAATGGAAGCGCCGCGTTGGTAATGTGCCGCTTGTTGGTATTGGTGGCATGTCGGTTGAACGTGCAGCCGGTGTCTTTGAAGCAGGCGCCGATATCGTTTCAGTTGTTACAGATATTACTTTGAATGATGCGCCTGAAGCGCGATTGCAACAATGGCTGGATATTACACGATGACCCGTTATGATCGTCAGATTGCTGTACCTTCTTTTGGGAACGCTGGACAGTCATATCTGCATGATGCATCTGTATTGGTTGTTGGCGCCGGCGGGCTTGGCGCGCCTGTCCTCTCATATTTGGCAGGTGCAGGTGTTGGTACCATAAAAGTGATAGATGGTGATAAAGTTTCCTTATCTAACCTGCACCGTCAGACTCTATTTTCTGAGTCAGATATTGGTAGGCCAAAAGCGACAATTGCTGCGAATAAATTACGAGCCCTCAACAGCGAAATTCTGGTTGAGCCGATTGATATAATGCTAACCCCAGACACCCTTGCTCATCATGCAAAGGGATGTGCAGTGCTAGTTGATTGCGCTGACAGCTTTGCTGTGAGCTATATAATGTCTGATTTTGCAAAACATCATAATTATGCTTTTGTGTCTGCATCAGTTGTTGGCCGGGCCGGCTATAGTGGTGCATTTTGTGGCGGCGCACCAAGTATGCGTGCCGTTTTTCCAGAGCCACCTGAACGACTGACAAGCTGTTCGTCAGAGGGTGTTATTGGGCCAGCTGTTGGCGTTATTGGCAGTCTTCAGGCACAGATGGTTGTAGATATTTTAACAAAGGTGGCACCATCTCCGCTTGGCCAGCTCGTTCAGTATGATTCTGCGTGCTACCGGTTTAGTCAATTCCGGTTTGATGATGCCCTGGAACCAAAGGCCTACTTTCCATTTATCGCAGCTGATGCGCTTTTGCCGACAGATAAAATCATTGATTTGCGCAGCCCTGATGAAGCGCCGCTTATCACTGAAAGGGCTGAACGGCATTCCCTTGATAATCTCGATATTGCTTCGGTTAGCGCCCATCAAGGCAGACTTATTTTTTGTTGTCAGTCTGGCTTTCGGGCATGGCTAGCAGCAGAGCACTGCATCCCGCATGGTGTTGAAAATATCGCCTTACTGGCGGCGGGAACCTATTCTAACCAGACTTAATGTTATCTCGTGAGGAGTGTCAAAATGAAGTTTTTAGTAAAAACCGTGATTGCAGGCTTTGTAGCTTTGTTGATGTCAGCGCCCGTTCAGGCAGCTGATAAGGTTACCCTGCTTTTAGATTGGTTTGTAAACCCAGATCATGGCCCAGTCATAATTGCTCAGGAAAAAGGATATTTTGCTGAGCAAGGTCTGGATGTCGATATCATCGCGCCTGCAGATCCAGCTGATCCGCCGAAGCTTGTTGCCGCTGGAAAGGCTGATATTGCAATTTCTTATCAACCTCAGCTTCACCTTCAAGTTGCAGAAGGTATGCCGCTCATGCGGGTTGGCACTTTAGTTGCGACACCACTTAATTGCTTACTGGTCTTAAAAGATGGCCCTATTCAGACGATTTCAGACCTAAAAGGACGGTCAGTAGGCTTTTCAGTTGCTGGTGTAGAAGAAGCACTCCTATCAACCATTCTCGCACGGCATGGTCTAACCATGGATGATATTACTTTGGTGAATGTAAACTGGTCGCTCTCGCCGTCTCTTATGTCAAAGCAGGTTGATGCTGTTATCGGCGCTTTCCGGAATTTTGAGCTTAATCAGATGGAAATTGATGGTGTTGATGGTCGCTGTTTCTACCTAGAAGAAGAAGGCATGCCATCCTATGATGAGCTGATCTATGTTGCGAATAAAGACAATATGGATGTTAATATGCTACGCCGCTTTTTGGAAGCAACCGAACTGGCGACCCAGTATATCGTGAATCATCCCGAAGAGAGCTGGAACGTGTTTAAGGGCACAGCCGCTGAATTGGATGACGAGCTGAACAAAAAAGCCTGGCGGGATACAGTGCCGCGTTTGGCCTTACGCCCAGCAGCCCTGGATCTGGGACGTTATCAGCGGTTTGAAGATTTTCTTGTCGAGGCTGGCTTACTAACACAAGCTCGTCCAGCAACAGAACTAGCAATCGATATAGGCGCCCAATAATGACATATGGTAAGAGCTTTGCCCAGTTTCGTGCTGGGGCAGGTAATGTGTGGCAGGAGTATGTTTCTCACCAGTTTGTGACTGGTATGGGAGACGGCACCCTGCCACGTGCTGCTTTTTTGTATTATCTAAAACAAGATTATGTGTTTTTGATTCACTTCTCGCGGGCTTGGGCTCTTGCTGTTACCAAGGCAGATACGATTGATGAGATGCGGGCATGTACCGCAACGCTGAACGCCCTTATCAATGAAGAACTGAAACTTCATATTGAGTTATGTGGACGCGCAGGTATTGATGAAGCAACTTTATTTGCGACGCAAGAAGCGCCCCAAAATCTGGTCTATACACGATATGTTTTAGATGCCGGTTATAGTGGAGATTTTCTTGATATGCTTGTTGCTCTTGCTCCATGCGTTCTGGGTTATGGTGAAATTGGAGCATCCTTGGATGTTTCGGCAACATCCGATATCTACCGTGAATGGATAGAAGCCTATAGTTCAGGTGAGTATCAGGATGTTTGCAATGAGTTTGGTGTTCTGATGGATAATGCAATTCAGCGTAGGCTTGGTGCGGCAGCAGAAGACGCTGTTCGGATGCCGTCTCTTCAGAAACGATTTACTATGGCGACATCTTTGGAAGTAGGGTTCTGGCAAATGGGAATTGAGGGTGCATGACAGCTCCTTCCCTGACCATAAAGGGTGATGCCCATATTGGTAATCAGTTGATTTTCAAGGCAGCGTGCCTTGACATACCGGCTGGCGCATGGACCTGTCTTCTCGGCCGTTCAGGAGTCGGGAAAACAACAATTTTAAAGCTAATTGCTGGTTTGGATGAGCATATCACCTTCACCGGTGATATGTCATCTAGTGATGGCAAGCCGCTTGCAGGGCGAATTGCGCTAATGTCGCAAACCGATAATCTACTCCCCTGGTTGTCTGTGCGTGGTAATATCATGTTGGGGTCACGTATGCGCCAGGAGCATAGTCAGTCGGAACAAGCCGATGCTCTGATAGAGCGTGTTGGGTTAACAGAATTTTCAGACCGCAAACCTCATACCCTGTCTGGCGGTATGCGGCAGAGAGTAGCGCTTGCCAGAACTTTGATGGAAGACCGACCTATCATGTTGCTGGATGAGCCTTTTTCTGCATTGGATGCTGGGCTACGTGCTGAGATGCAGGAATTAGCTACCGAATTATTTACTGGAAAAACAGTTCTTCTTATTACTCATGATCCTGCAGAAGCCGCGCGGATGGGGCATAGGCTGTATCTGATGACAGGCTTTGGTATAGAAAACTTAACAGCGATTTTGCCGCAACAACCTAATCAATCTCAGCGAACAGTGCGGGATTTCGATTCTGCCGAGGTCTTAGCAGCAACAGGCTCTCTTCTCTCAAAATTGAGGGAGGCTCAGCGATGAAGGGTGTCGTGAGTGTTTGTTTATTTGTGGTGGTTCTTTTGGCGGGGTGGCAGTCACTTGTGTCAGGGTTTGACTTACCGCATTATATTTTACCAAGCCCAATGCGTGTTGTCACTACCTTTACCACGCATTTTTGGCTGATTTTAGAACATGCCACAGTAACATTTTCTGAAGTAATACTAGGGCTTTTCTTTGGCGTACTACTTGGCGGCATGACAGCGATTACACTTGCTGCATCCCCAGTTGCCCGCGCGGTTATGCGCCCGATGATGGTATTATCACAAGCGCTTCCGGTATTTGCTCTTGCACCGATTCTGACTTTATGGCTTGGCTATGGGTTAATACCAAAAATTATCATGGCATTGCTCATTATCTATTTTCCCGTGACCTCATCTTTTTTTGATGGGCTGATGCGAACCCCGTCGGGCATGCTGGATATGGCGCGTGTGATGGGTGCAAAGCCATCGGCTATATTGTTCCATATTCGGATCCCTGCAGCTGTTCCGGGTCTCGCATCTGGAATGCGGCTAGCTGCTGTTTATGCTCCTATCGGAGCCATTATCGGAGAATGGGTCGGCGCATCAGAAGGCCTTGGTTATTTGATGTTACTTGCGAATGGGCGGGCAAAAATTGATCTGATGTTTGCTGCTCTTTTCATGCTTGTGGTGATGACGCTAGCGTTACATTTTCTGGTCGATAGACTTGCCACCATAGCTGTGAGACGCATTGACCCTAGTGCAGCAGGCTAATGCCTCATCCTGTCAGATAAGCTGCCTGTGAGAAGCATCTCCTTATCGCTATGTGACAGGAATATAATTGCTTTCCATAATGGTCTGTATATGCTGGAATAATTTGCTGAAGTTAGCCTTGATATAATCATGCCGGAGGCAGAGAAAAACATGACGAACACTCCACCAGACATTACTGCTGATGATTTACAGATATTAACAGCATGGGATACGCCAACAATCTGTAATGCGCTTGAACTGATTATACCGGAGCGCCGTGGATTGGGTTTTACGACTGAACCATTTGTTGCTCTTGATTCCAGCTTGCCACCCATTTGTGGGTTTGCTCGCACGGCAACCATCAGAGCTGCTGAGCCGTCCCGCGAAGATAGTGAAAAAGTTGCGGCTGACAGGCTGGCTTATTATCACTATGTCTGCCAGCAGCCACTACCCTCTATTGTGGTGATTCAGGATCTTGATATGAATCCAGGCATTGGGGCTTTCTGGGGTGAGGTGCAAACTAATATCCATAAAGGTCTTGGTGTTGCAGGCTGCGTAACCAACGGGTCTTTCCGAGATGTTATTGATAGTGCTCGAGGCTTTCAATTACTTGGTGGCAAAGTAGGCCCTAGCCATGCTTTTGTGCATTTAGTTGATGTTGATTGTCAGGTAACAGTTCATGGCATGAATGTTTGTGGTAATGATATTATTCATGCCGACCAACATGGTGCGGTCATGATCCCGCATACTGCAATAAAGAAAATCCCTGAAATGATTGATGTGATTGCGCGCCGAGAAAAGGTTATTTTAGATGCTACAAAACATCCGGATTTCTGTTTTGAGACGCTAAAGGTAGCCATTGGTGAATCAAAAGATATTCACTAAAATAGTGAAATCATAAAGCCGAATATTTATTATGAGAAAGAAGCGAAACAGACATGACTTCTATTGCATTATTAGATGGCGGCTTGGGACAGGAAATTAATAAGCGTTCTAAGCAAAAAATATCTCACCCCTTATGGTCAGTCAAAGTTATGCTTGAAGACCCAGAAATCGTAATTGGTACTCATAAAGACTTTCTTTTCGCAGGCGCAAAGGTAATTAGTCTGAACAATTATACTGCCTCTATAACGCGGCTTTCTCGGCATGGTTTTGGCGATAAATTCCAAGAAATCCATCAGCTTGCTATCCAGCTAATTAATAAAGCGGTAGCCGAAAGTGGGCTAGCACGTGATTCCATTAATATTGCAGGTTGCCTGCCACCTCTTGCTGCAAGTTATGTATCTTCAGCTGCTCTTGATTATCAACAATCCTATGATGAATTTTGCCAACTTATAGAGGTCCAATCTGGGGGCGTAGATTTGTTTCTGGTTGAAACAATATCGAATATCACTGAAGCAAAAGCAGCTATCGCGGCGCTGAAACATTATAATAAAAAGATTTATATAGGCCTTACCCTAATGGATGATCTAACGAATACACTGCGGTCAGGGGAAACGCTGGAAGAGGCGGTGGAACATTTTTCAAATGGGAAGATAGATGCTCTCTTGCTGAATTGTTCATTCCCTGAAGCTATTGATGAAGCGATGAAGATACTACAGACATCTGGGTTACGATATGGTGGTTATGCGAATGGCTTCACGTCGATAGAAAATCTGGCACCCGGCACCACAGTTGATGGATTACAAGCGCGAATCGACTTGAGCCCTGAGAAATATGCAGAACATGTACTAGGTTGGCTAGATATGGGCGCTACGATTATTGGCGGCTGCTGTGAAATTGGCCCTGAGCATATAAAATATCTAAGTCAGCTGCTCACAGCAAAGGGGCATGAGCTTACCACACTTGTCTAGCTGTCAAAAACTAAGGCTGAGTAGTGCTCAAGAGGCTGGGTCTGAATCATTCTGAAGTTGACCTAGCAGGATGTCTGAGTAGTCTCTGCGTTTGATATCCCATTTCTGGAACCGCCGATTTGCAAGATAGTATAACACATAGCCAAACGGGATGCCGAGCAGAGGTGAGAGATAGGATTCTATGGCATTCAATTTTAGGCCAGCTGCAATCAACATGGCGCCAACTACTGCGCTTGCAATACCAAAAGCTGGAGAGTTCCTAGCAGGCTTATCGAGAGGGTTTTCTTTCTCCCACGCCTTCATGCCAGCTATCCAGGCAGATTGCTTCTCGTCTGATAAAGTGTTGGCGGGTGGAAAACTATGATTTTGTTTCATTTTATTTTCCTAAAAACTTGCCTGAATCTGCGCGCGCATGGAAAGGCGAAATAATATCCTTTTCAATCGTCTCTTTGAGGGTCTTTAACGGCGCATTCCACTCACCACGAGAAGTCTGTTTAAACAATTTCATATTATCATACCACACTGTTCTGTCCGTACTTTTCCCCCATCTCCAGTCAGATGCGAGAGATAAAAGTAGGAAAGTAGGGATGCCGAGGCTGCCTGCCAGATGGCAAATGCTTGTATCTACAGCAATCACGCCATCAAGGCGTTTGCAAATTGCAGCCGTTCCTGTGAATGTTGATAATCCTTCTGCAAGGTTCACGATCTGGTGCCTTTCAAGAAGATTCTCTTCTTCTTCAGTTAGCGATTTTTGAAGATTGAAAAACTGTGCTTTTGAGGGAAGATGTGGCAATAGCTCTTCTAGGTTCATGCTTCTGTGAATGTCATTTTTATTGGACGGACTCCCTCGCCAACAAATCCCGATAAAAGGGCTTTCTCGCTCTTCTTTTTCTACTGGAACTAATACAATATCGGCTTTGATAAAATTAAAGATAAAGTTTTGTGGCAGTGGGGTTTCTTGATAGTTAAGCAGCGTAAAAGGAAGACTCATCAAGGATATCGAATAATCTGGCGCCACACTATCATCATCTTGATCGACAAAGGTAACTGGAAAATCTATGCCTTCAAAGAGTCCTCTCAGCACATTTTGAATGCAAAAATATATTTTGACATCTAATTTTGCCAGCTCAATTATGTAGCGTGAAAATTGGATTGTATCTCCCAAACCCTGTTCATAATAAACAAGGATCGTTTTGCCCTTAAGAGAGGTTATTCCATCCCACGTTTTGGTTTCTGAAGGGTGTTTAAACCTCACATTATCTCGAGCAACAATCCGCCATTCGAATTCTTTCCAGCCGAGCAAAAATTGCTCATCTTTCAGCAGTGCCATACTATATGCATGCCTTATCTGAGGATTATTTTCATCCAGTTGAATTGCTTTCTCACAATAAAGGAGCGCTTTTTTGTTGTTGCCACATTTCGCATGGGCAAATGTTAAATTCTGGAATAAATCAACAGACTTTAATCCCAGGGCATGGCATTTGTCGAAAAAAAGAATCGCATCTTTATCGTTATTTTGGCGCAACCTCAAAATACCATACTGCTCCCAGAGACCTGCATTTTGGTTGTTAGAAGATACGGCTTTCTGAAGGGTTTCTTCTGCCTCTGCAAATGCTTGTGTATCAATGAGGATAAAGGCTTTGAGACGCAGTATTTCCAGTGAATTTGGATGAATTTTTAAAAACGCATCAACAACCAAGGAGGCGCGAGGAAACGCTTTCATCTCGATTAAAAGATTTGCGTAATTTTTAGTATTTTCCTCATTTGAATTAAGGCGGTAAGATTCTTTAAAATGCGTTAAAGAAGCCTGCATATCATCGTTGTTTCGCTCAAAAATGCCAAGAAAACTCTGTATTAGAGCAGAGCATGGATATTGAAGTGCGAGCTCTTTTAACTGTAGGCGACATTTGGCAATTGTCCCACGATCAAAGTTCTCTAGAACTTCTTCGATGCTCTCAACCGGTAATATGGGAAAATAATCACAATCCAAAGCATCTGTTACAGCTAGCAAGCCCGGCTTTGCCTTTTTATGGTCTGGAATACTCCTAACAATGCCAGAATATATCTGACGAGCACCAATGAGATTTTTTTTTTCAATCTGCTCACTGGCTATCGCAAGCCACTCAGTGATTGTTAATTGTTTTTCCTGCATGATAATTTTTCTAATAGGGTGACTGTCAAAACCCTGTCTTGAAACTGCTTCGTGTGAATAATATTACACGGATGATGTTTTGAAGTGCGTCTGAGTAACGATATCAATATATCAATTTCCTAAGTCTACTAATCAGAACACCAGTGAGGGTCTGATGTCTAGCCGATTATCACGATACATGCTCTGAGAGAAAATCTGGAGCGGGTGAAGAGATTCGAACTCTCGACCCCAACCTTGGCAAGGTTGTGCTCTACCACTGAGCTACACCCGCATCGCTGCATCGTTATATAACCGGCCCTGCCTTGTTTCAAGCGAAAAATCATCCCACAGGATTAATTACAAACTACTCATAAGCGCATCGGCAACTTGTTCTTGCTGCTCTGGGGTGAGGTAGGGATGCATAGGCAGAGCTAGAACCGAGCTGGCAAGTCGTTCGGTCACGCTAAGTCCGTCTTGTGCAACGGGGTAGTGCAAATAGGGAGGCTGGGTATGCATTGGCCGTGGATAATAGACTGCAGTTGGAATATTTTTCGATCCCATCCGGTCCTGAATAGCCTGTCTATCTGCACCATCTGGTAGTTGGATAACATATTGGGCCCAGCTAGAGGTTGCATCTGCCGCCAGCAGGGGCGTCGTAACCTTTCCGCCAAGCAAGGTCTCATATTGGTCTGCAACCTGCTGACGGGCGGCAAGTTCATCATCAAAAATAGAGAGTTTTGAAAGCAGAATAGCAGCTTGAATTGTATCAAGCCGTGCTGTCATGCCAATCCGTTCATTTTCATACTTATCACGGCCTTGGCCATGAACCCGGCATGATACAGCAATTTTGGCAATGCTATCATCATTTGTTAACACCGCCCCGCCATCACCATAACAGCCAAGTGGTTTTGCCGGGAAAAAGCTTGTTGCTGTCACGCGGCCCAATGTCCCAGCCTGCCGGCCTTTCCATGTGCTGCCAAAACTCTGCGCGGCATCATCGAGCACCCACAGACCGTGTTTATCTGCAAAAGCCGAAATGCGGGTGATATCAGCAGGCTGTCCAAACAAGCCAACACACATAATGCCAACAACCTCAATATTCTGCGCATGCGCAGCGGCAAGAGCTGAGGGCAGACCATCTGGATCAAGGTTATAGGTTGATCGCTCAATTTCGGCAAAAACTGGTACAGAGCCTAAAACAGCCATTGCTTCAGCCGAGGCTGCAAAGGTAAAGCTTGGGACAATAACACCCTGTCCGGGACGAAGGCCAAGACCAAGGAGAGCGAGAACTAACGCATCTGTGCCAGAAGAGCAGGAAATAACATGAGTGGCCCCGGACCGTTCAGCAAGCGCGACTTCCAACTCCTTTACTTCAGGCCCTAGAATATAGGCTCCATGACTAAGAACGGCGGCAATACGTTGGTCAACATCTTGTCTGATACGGGCTTGTTGGGCGGCTAAATCAATAAAGGGTAGACCCATTATTTTACTCCTTCACACATCTTGCTCATTTGCTCGAGCACTGACTGGACGCGCACGCCCTCTGCTGCGTTTGTTGGGGCAGGCCTGCCTGACTGACAAGTTGATATAAAGGTGGAGACTTCTGATTTCAGAGGTTCATCCTGCCTTACGGTGATGAATTCTGGCACGCGCCGCTCGATCGCAAAATAGGTTCCATCCTGTTCAATATGGTCACGATATAGACATAGTTTTTCAGCCCAAGGCCTTGTATCGTCAAATACAAGAGATCCTATTTTGCCAGTTACTGTAAGGCGATGTTCTTTGATCGGAGAGAGCCAGCTTGTATGCATGCTAGCTGTAATATTACCTTCGAATATGAGACTGGTTGACAAAAAGTCAGCCAGCCCTGCTGTCATATGCGATAGGCCATGACAGAAAATTTTATGCGGCTCATTCTCTGTTAACGCCAGAATAAGAGACAGGTCATGTGGGCAGAGGTCATATAAAACAGATTCAGTGCTGCGGATACGCCCCATTGCAAGCCTATTTGCCTGAATATGCCGGATAGCACCAATTCTGCCCTGTTTCACCTCAGCCTCAAGTGCCTGAAACGCGGGGTGATAGCGGATCAAATGGCCAATCATCACCTGTTTATTGTGGCTATCTGCCTGTGTTTGAATAGTAGTTGCCTCTGCAAGGCTCATGGCCATTGGCTTTTCAATAAAGACGTGTTTGCCTGCCTGAAGGGCTGTTGTTGCGATTTGACAATGGGTGGCTGCATCAGTTGCAATCATAAGGCCGCTAATATCATCACGCTGCAATGCGTCCTGTAAGGAGAGGGCATCACAATCAAACTGGTTCGCAAAATCAGTTGCGCGTGCCATATCAATATCTATAACAGCGGCCAGCGCGCCAAGTTCGGCAGTATTGCGGATGATGTTACGGCCCCACACCCCGCATCCGATAACAGCAATTTTTGTTTGATCTGTCATTGTAGAAATATCACCTGATATCAGTAGGAAGATACTGGCTGGATAACGCAATTTCATCGTTCTTAAATCAGGAGGTGAAGCAAGGTCAATCGTTGCATTTTGTTACAGTCATGACAGTCGAAAAATAAGACGCAAGAACAGCTGGCCGTGCCTCTTGCACTGCCGCGCCGAAAAGGTGTATCACAGCGTTCTCATATAGGGCATAAAAGCCCTATTCTGCAATCAAGGTGACGATGAATGGATGCCTCTTCAGAATTTCAAGATAGTCTGCCTATCTCATCAGACGCTTTGCTCTCTCAATTGACGGCTTGGGACCTTCATTTCAGCTATCATGAGCATGTACCGTTGCGCACCGTTGACCAGTCAAAGCAGGTCCGGGCTGGGTTTTTGAGTGTGGAAGAGGGTGGCGGTCATATTAAAAACCTGTTTTTGCGGGATAAGAAAAAACAAAATTATCTCGTTGTTCTAAAAGAAGACGCTGCACTTGACCTAAAACAGCTTGCGGATCTTCTTGGAGCAGGGCGGCTTTCCTTTGGCTCTGCAGATAGGCTTCTTGAATGTCTGGGCGTGCGTCCAGGCGCTGTCACGCCGTTATCTATGATAAATGGATATGGTCATGGGGTGACACTCTATCTTGATAAGAGCATTATGCAGTGCCAGATGATATATATGCATCCTTTGGTGAATGACCGGACGATTGGCATGACGCCGGATGCTGTAATACGTTTTTTAAAACATGTTGGTTGTGATGCCAATATTCTGGATATAGACCACCTGACTGGAGACTAAGAGTAATGGAAATTGTCGCCGCACCAACAGCAGACATTATTGATATCACACCGCAGAATTTTATGAGCGAAGTGATAGAGACAAGCCGAACTAAGGGCGTAATTGTACAATTCTGGGCGCCATGGTGTGGGCCGTGTAAACAACTTGGCCCACTCTTAGAAACGATCGTTGCAGAAAAGCCAGGTCTGCGTTTGGCGCGAGTCAATATTGATGATAACCCTGAGATTGCTGCCCAGTTGCGGGTGCAGTCTGTTCCGACTGTCTATGGCATTGCTGATGGACGGCCAGTCGATGCTTTTACAGGCGCACAACCGGAATCTGCGATACGCCAATTTATTGAAAAAGTGGCTGCCGCCGCCCCTGGCGCCCCTGATATAAGTGGTCTTCTTGAGGCTGGTCGCATAGCGCTTGATGATAATGACGGAGCAGCGGCTCTTGCTGCCTTTCAGGAGGCGCTTGCTACAATTCCAGAATCAGGTGATGCAATGTCTGGGTTTGTAAGGGCTCTTGTGACTTCGGGTGAGTGTGAGCAGGCCCGCGAGATTCTCGACTCCCTCGAAGAGGATTTTTTGACACGCCCAGAGATGCGCGAAGCTATTGCAGCGGTTGAAATTGCCGAACAGGTTGGCGCGCATTCTGGTGAAGCGGCGAGTTTACAAGCAATTGTAGAGGCAGACCCCGATAATTTGCAAGCCCGGCAGGATTTGGCATTGGCATTGTTTGCTGACGGGAATGGACGTGAGGCTATGGATGTGCTGCTTGCATCATTGCAACGGGATCCTAACTGGAATGAAGGTGCCGCTAAAACGCAGCTTCTTGCTTTCTTTGAGGCACTTGGTGCCCCACATCCTGACGTTATCAAGGCACGCCGAAAACTATCTACCTATTTGTTTTCTTAAAACCCGCCCTATATCTCAGCTTGCACCTCACTATCTGCGCGGTTATGGCGGTGATATGGTGATAAAAAGGCTAACTGAAAATAGGTTAGTCAATATGGTAAAGCGAGAGGTTTTGTCCTGCTATGGTATCATCCCGAGGACCATTTGAGCCGAGGTTTTCTGAACTTCCCGGCTCGATTCCAATTTTTCCCCTATCTGGCGCTGTTTTGTTGCCAGGAGGCCGGTTACCATTGAATATATTCGAGCCGCGTTATCTGTCGATGGTGCGTGATGCTATCGCTAGTCCACATCGCCTTATCGGGATGATTCAATCCTATAATGATGCAGATGGGCAGGGCAAAGCTGGCACGCTTTATGATGTTGGTTGTGCGGGCCGGATCAGCAGTTTTTCTGAAACAGATGATGGCCGTGTAATGATAACATTATCAGGCACTACGCGCTTCCGCCGGCTAGAAGACCATGAAGTGGAAGATGGCTATCGTCGTGCACAGGTGAGCTGGGCAGATTTTGAAGCAGATTTAACGCCCGTCACAGATACAATCCAGCGCGACCATCTGGTAAGCGTGCTACATGACTATTTCAAAAT
>CATISA010000105.1 GCA_949529445.1 Alphaproteobacteria bacterium UBA4588 | reverse complement strand
GGGTCTGTTTTGAACATCCAGTTAATGGCCGGATTTACCATTGTCTTTATATAGCCAGCAGGAATATGAATTAGCGGGTTTGTATCCCGCCCGCCTGCCTCTATGAGCAGCACAGATACGTCTGGCTTTTCGCTCAATCTAGCCGCAAGGGTGCAGCCTGCTGAGCCTGCTCCAACAATCACATAATCAGCTTTCATCACCACAATAGCATCTACCTAAATATATTTATTTTAGTACCCAAAATCATCATTTTGGAGGGATAATATCTTGATCAAGCAGCCTTAAACAGGACGAAGTGAGGCAAGCAGAGCACTCATTTTTTCTTCTTTCTGGCGTGCGATATCCTCTGCTTCTTCCTGACTGATGGCATTAAAGCGAAGGAATAATCCCGGCCTCATGCGTGCGAGTGGCGCAAGGTCAGCAGAAATGACTGTTGCCATTTTGGTGTAGCCCCCTGTCGTTTGATGGTCGCGCATCATAATAATTGGCTGTCCGTCCCCTGGCACCTGAATAGAGCCACAAACAATACCGTCTGACAGAATATCAGCAGATGCCTTATGGCTCAGCGCAGGCCCTGTCAGCCGAAAGCCCATCCGGTTCAACTGCGGTGTGATCCCCCATTCGCTGGTAAAAAACAAATGATATGCCTCAGCGGTAAACCATACATCTTGGGGGCCTGTTACACATCTTATTATCTGGTTTTTTTTAAAGATGCTTAGATCTGAAAGTATAAGCGGCGGCGGCGAAAGGGGCGCGGCCGGGCCTAGTGGTAGGACATCACCATCTGCAAGTAATCGCCCGTCAAGGCCGCCTAATTTTGCATTCGCCGATGTTGCAACAGAGCCGTAAAGTAGTGGCAAGTCAAACCCACCTTCGACGGCAATGATGACCGTATTGGTATGACGAAGCGGTGGTACAAATAGTTCTGCGCCGGCATCAAGACAGGCAGACTGGCCGGACGGAAGCAATGTTTCTACGCCATTTTTTGAGCGGATAATCGCATTATCTGCTGTGCTTCCTGCGAGCGATACCATGCGTGCTTCGCTCACCAAAAGACGGGTGCCGCCCATGAATAATTCTAATGCGCCAGCATTATCTTCATTGCCAACAAGATGATTGGCAATCCGCAAAGCATCCTTGTCCATAGCGCCGCCTTCCAGAACGCCTAGCGCCTGCTGGCCTGTGCGGCCCTTATCCTGAATGGTACTATAGGGGCCGGCTGTTATCAGGGTGAGCGTGCTCATATGTCTGATGCCTTTATTATATCGGTTGGGCCTATCAATTCGGGGCTAAGCGGCATGGCGCCGCCACTTGTTGCTTGTTTCAGCCGGGTGAATTCGGCGTCATCAATTTGAAAAAATTTAACCCTATCGCCGGGGCGAAACATAATCGGCTCGGCGCGTGCTGGGTCAAATAACGGGACAGGCATTTTGCCAATCAGGTTCCAGCCCCCGGGACTATCAAGCGGATAGATGGTTGTCTGTCCCATTGCAATCCCAACACTGCCTTGGGGCACATGTGTGCGTGGCACAGACCGTCTAGGAAGTGAAAGGGAGGCATCAACCCCAGTGAGATAGCCACTGCCGGGCAGAAAGCCCATAATTGCAACTTCAAGCTCATTGGCAAGATGGCGCGCAATCACCTCGGCGCTGGTCAGCCCTGTTCGGCGAGCAACCTCTTCTAGGTCGGGGCCAACATCATTGTCATATAAAACTGGAAGGTGCCATCTGCGCCCAGAAGATGAGGGGGTATTTTTCTGGCTGCTCATCAGAAGATTTATCTGTGTTTTAAGGTGCTGGGCAGATGTCACGAGCGGGTCATAATGGATAAGCAGGCTGGTCATTCCAGGCACAAGGTCTGTTATGCCGTCAATTTTTCCTGCTGCTTTCATTTCGGCGAGGCAAGCACTAAGGCTGCGCGCCTGACGAAGTGCGGCAAGGCGCACATCATCATCAGGCAGAACATCTGTTTCAGCAGACGCATAACCACAGAAATCAAGCAACAAGCCTGTATCGCCGGCGGGTAGCCAGACAGCACTAGTCATTTGTTCTCCTCTCACCTATAAAAAAAGACTCTGGTTCTTGGGTAAAATAGCACAGCATGAAGCAAACTAGTCTTGCGATATGGTGGAATATTAGGAAGTCTTGCCTATGAATAGCAAGCTTTAAACAACAAGAAATAATGACAGAGGGGATAAAACAAAATGGGCAAGTTCAATCTGAATGCAGACATGGCCGAAGGGTATGGCCCGTGGCAAATGGGAAATGATGACGGAATGCTTGATGTCATTGGATCGGCGAATATTGCCTGCGGTTTTCATGCAGGCGATTATAATATTATGGGCAACGTCATGCTGAAAGCCTTAGCTAAGGGTGTTGATATCGGCTCACATCCGGGGTTTTATGACCTGCACGGGTTTGGCCGTCGCCAATATCATCTCTTGGATGCTGAGGTTGAACGATTGATTGCTTATCAGCTTGGCGCCTCTCTTGGTATGGCAGCTCTTACCGGAACCACAATTACCCATATCAAACCGCATGGTGCTATCAGTAATATGGCCTGCGCTGATGCCGGGCTAGCAGCTGCTATCATGCGCGGTATTAAGGCGGTTGCGCCCTCGCTTATCTTGTTGTCGCCTGCAAAAAGCGAGTTGATTAAAGAAGCGCGTAAAGCAGGCTTTGTTGTTGCAGAAGAGCTATTTGCCGATCGGGCCTATATGCCAGATGGTCAGCTTGCACCGCGGTCACGACCCGATGCTATGATCCATGATCCCGATGCGTCTCTTGCACATGTAATGCGGATGTTTGCCGAAGGTGAAGTGTTATGTGTTGATGGCTCGGTTATCCCGATAGAAGGCCAATCAGTTTGTGTTCATGGCGATGGACCAACCGCGCTTAAAACCGCCCAGCATATCAGGCAAGGATTGGAAGCAGCCGGGTTCGAAATGTGTGGTCTGGACGAAATCTGTCGCGGGTCATAAAAGACTGTCTCACGAAATAGGGTGCAACATAGCTAGCCCCGCATAGCTAGATTGCAAACCCTAGCCTATCTGACGGGAAAGCATATCAAGCCAGTTTTGTGAAAAAAGTCGGTGAAGAAGTGCATCATCATAACCTGCCTGCCGCAACGCGCCTTCAAGGGCAGGCATGCCTGTGCAGTCCCCAATAGCGTCGGGGATACAGGCCCCATCAAAATCAGAGCCAAGGGCAACACCGCCTTCACCCAGCGTTTCAATTAGCGCATCGCAATGCTGGACTAACAAAGCCAGTGACGTATCGGGATTTTTCTCGCCGTCTTTTCGCAGATAGCTCGTTGCAAAACACAGGCCGACAAGGCCACCAGTTTCTGCTATCGCATCAAGCTGTCTGTCGGTCAGATTGCGTGGGCTGGGGCACAGCCGGTGAACATTCGAATGGGTAGCAACAAGTGGCTTGTCTGTAAGCTTGGCAACATCCCAAAACCCTTTTTCATTCAGATGTGAGAGATCTAGCATTATGCCATATTGATTACAGGTTCTCACAAGCCCTTTTCCAGCATCACTCAGCCCGCTACCCTGATCAGGAAATCCAGGGAACTGTAATGGCACCCCCTCACCAAATCGATTGGGCCGCGACCAGAGCGGGCCCAGCGAGCGAATGCCGCGCTGATACAGCATCTCTACCTCATGGCAGTCTGCGCTTATCATCTCAGCACCTTCAATATGAAGAACCATGGCAATCTTGTGGGCATCATGTGCTGCTAAAATGTCAGATACTGTAGTGCATTTAGCAATATCATCTCCAAAACGGGCGACCATCTCATCAACGAGCGCTAACATATCAGTACAGATATTCGAGGCGGCCTCATAAGAAGGCGGTTGTCCTCCTGACAGCTCTTCACCAGCCGCACTATTCGGGATGAACAGCGCAAATAGACCACCGGTAAATCCAGCGGCAGAAGCGCGCGTAAGGTCAAGGTGACCATCAGCTGATGCATATCCGCGCGCCATAGCACCAGCATGTGTTGGGTCATTGTCGTACTGCCACATCCGGTAAAGTAGGTCATTATGACCATCAAAGAAATGCATGCTGTCAGTCCTTAATCTTTTGCAGGCAGGCTGCTAAGGGGGATGTCTGCGTCTTTGCAATACGCAACGGTTTCATCATTTGCTGGGCTATCATGATATCGTGCTTCAGCCCGAATAGATAAGGATACCATTCCCGCTGGAGAGGTGATTTCCACTCCCAGAGCAGCTGGTCAATAAGCGCTATATCGTTTTTTGTAACTGGGTATGTGCTTTCTGGCGGCATATCTGAAAAAGCGGGCTTGTCAAAGAAATGGGCAAGAGAGAAAAAAGCATCTGGAACACCAGCTGCCACCATAATTTGTTGCCAGTTTGCTAGATCATTGGCCCCCATCATAATCCTTAATAACAGACTGTCAGTCTGTAAGAGCCCAGTGCCGTTCAGCAATATAGAGTTGTCAGGATGCCGTCCCTCGTAGGGGCCAACAAAAAGCTGACGCGGACAATAATCATGGCAATAAAGATTGTCCCAGATAACCAGCGGTTGGCGGAGCTGGCTGGCAAACCTACCCAGATGACCATCTAAATGAATAGTACGCGCAACAACATGCTCGCCGCAGACAAGAACTGGCATCTCATCTGGCAGCGCCTCCGTTAGGCTGCGGGCATAATCATCGATAAACTGACATGCCTCTTTACTCAGGGGCTCACCGGTATCAAAGGCGGGTAGGTCCGCCATTTCATCAGCATAGAGCCGGGGAACGAACATCAGGCTGGCCCCTTTCGGGGCGATATGACAGGCAAGGTCGCGCGCCAGCCTGCCATGTGCGCGCCCTTCTTCGGCCGCGCCGCCGGTAAATATATTGGGTGTTTCTGGAATATCATCGAGCATCAATACAATGCATGTTGCCCCGTGCGCGACAAGGCTGTCAGCTTTAGCTTTAAGCGCGGTTATATCGGCCTGTGATTCATGCCAGCGATAATCAAGGCCTGGGGCAATTCCGGCCGAAAGCGTCATACTATACGCTTGTGCGTGCGCAGCAAAGACAGAAAAATTGTTTTGCCAGTCAGATGGATAGGGCGTGCGCCAGTTAAACCGGTGATAGGGATCCTCTTTGGGGGCATAAAGATAGACATCCATTGAAAGAGCGGCCATCTCAGCCAGAATAGATGAACGGTCATGCCAGCTAAAGAGCCGACCATAATATCCTTCTATATATCCGCGCATAGCAGATGTGGATGTCTGAGGTTTTATCATCTACTCTCGCTTATATTGCTCTATCATGCATGTTTTTTGAAACATGGTTGGTGAAAAACCTGCTTCGCTGAAACAAGCTGATAGGCTAGAGTAACGCGAATTCACCCGATGAGGTCAAGGCTGCAGGAGATAAATAGAATGAAGATTTTGGCGATTGGGGCGCACCCTGATGATATTGAGATTTTCATGTATGGCATGCTATCGGCCTGTAAGGCGCGCGGCGATGATATCGCACTTGCTGTTGTAACCGACGGTGCTGCAGGAACCGTATTATCGGGCAGTGATGGGCTTGCAGCGCAGCGGGCAACAGAAACTACAGAAGGTCTTGCTGGTTTGGGGGTTCCCCAGCTGCTTGATTTACCAGACGGCAAGCTAGCAGGAGCTGCCGAAGCTGATGCGCGGATTGCCGCACTGATTAAGGGAGCTGCGCCTGACCTAATTGTTACCCATGCGCCCGAAGATTATCATCCTGACCACCGTGCATTATCGAAGAATGTGACCGATGCTGCGGGGTTTATTTGTCCTGTTCTATTTGCGGACACACTAATGGGGGTAGGATTTATCCCTGATTTTTATGTTGATATTACACCCTTTATTGAGGCAAAAATGTCCGCGATTGGCGCGCATCATAGTCAGCAACCTGAAAAATTTGCTGATGCGACACGTCTTC
>CATISA010000104.1 GCA_949529445.1 Alphaproteobacteria bacterium UBA4588 | reverse complement strand
GCATTCATCCGGTGGTGCGCACCCATCCGGAAACCGGTCGGCAGTCGCTGTTTGTCAATCCGGCACATACAATTGCATTTGACGGATGGAGCGAAGCGGAAAGCGAAGGGTTGCTGAGTTTTTTGTTTACGCATCAAATTGCTGCAGAATTTCAATGCCGGCTGAACTGGCAACTCGGCGATATCGCAATCTGGGATAATCGTTGTACCCTGCACTATCCGCTGAATGACTACCATGGGCACCGCCGGCTGTTGCACCGGATTACGCTGAAAGGCGGCGCTCCAGTCTAATAAACCTAATTTACCGCGTACGGCTACTGCGCATTTTTCCTGTGATAGCCTCAGTTAGGTGTAATTCTACGACTGAAATAGACACTAGGGGTTGCCTGTGACAAAGAACTCCACTTTAATGAACATAAAGTTGCTGCGTTGTGGAGTAAGAAGAAAGATGCGCAAGCGGGCAATTTATCGATAATTCTTGGAGGAACAAATGAATAAATATTTGTTAGGCGGTCTAGTAGTTTTAGTAGGCGCAACCGTGGCGTTTATGCTCACACAAAAAAAAGAAGAAAAGAAAGTTGACGATGACACTATTATTCTTGGCTCAGCGCTCTCACTGACAGGCAAGTATTCAACCAATGGCTTTCACACCCAAAAGGGATATGATTTTGCCGTCGATCGAATCAACTCGATGGGTGGTGTTAAAGTTGGTGGCAAATCATACAAGCTAGCCATTACGTATTATGACGATGAGTCTACACCCTCACGTGCATCTCAGTTGACTGAACGCTTGATCCAGCAGGATGGCGTTCAATTTATGTTGGGCCCTTACAGCACAACTATGACCAAGGCCGTTGCGCCTGTAACTGAAAAATTCAAGGTACCAATGGTAGAAGCTGAAGGCGCTTCGCGTTCACTGTTCACCCAAGGTTATAAGTACATGTTTGCGGTGTTGTCGACGTCGGAATACTATTTAGCTCCGGTACTCGACATCATGGCCGATAAAGCTAAAGCAATGGGTAAAAACCCAGCAGATTTGCGGATTGCGATGGCTTTTGAAAATGACGGATTTTCGCTTGATGTTCGTGCTGGAGTTGTTGATAAGGCCAAAGAATACGGCATGGAAATCGTGATAGATGACAAACTGCCCGCGGACTTGTCAGACATGTCTGCCACATTGACAGCAACTAAAGCGGTTAAGCCTGATATTCTGTTGGTTTCTGGGCACTCGAAAGGTGCCGCAACTGCAGCCCGTCAGATTGAAGAAATGAAAATTGATGTGCCGTTGATTGCTTACACTCATTGTGAAGCAGCAAAAGTTCAAGAAAAATTTCCTAAGTCAGCAAACGGCGTGATGTGCCCAACTCAGTGGCTCAGCAACTTACCCAAGAAAGATGATTATTTTGGTGATGCTGCTAAGTGGAACGCTGATTTTAAGAAAGCATATCCAGAATATAATGTGGTGCCATATCAAACGGCACAGGCATCGGCAGCAGTTCTAGTGTTTAAAGATGCTTTTGAGCGTGCAAACAGCTTTGATCGTGATAAGGTGCGGGATGCACTCGCCGCAACTGACATGGAAACATTTTACGGAGACATAAAGTTCGCACCTGAGGGCAATAACATCGCCAAGCCAATGTTCTACCGTCAAATTCAGGCTGATGCTTCGTATAAACCAATCATTACGCATGAAGATATGGTCTATCCACGTAAGGCCAGCTACTAAAATAGCGACGTGTCACTAATCGCAAGGGAAGCTCGAAAAGAGCTTCCCTGCTTCTATTTCTGAAAAAAAAAGGCTCACAGTAATGTTGGATAATCTTCAGCTTTTATTTGTTTATGCGCCGG
>CATISA010000103.1 GCA_949529445.1 Alphaproteobacteria bacterium UBA4588 | reverse complement strand
TATCGTATTGGGCCAACAGAGATTGAAAATTGTCTGATGTCTCACCCACAAATCTTGATGGCAGCCATCATTGGCGTACCATGCCCAGAGCGCACCGAGGCTATCAAAGCTATCCTCGTATTACAGGATAAAACACTTTCTAAGACTGAGAAACAAACCTTGGGCGAGGCCCTTATTTTGCAGGTGAAACAGCGTCTTTCACCGCATCTTGCGCCGCGCATTATTGAATGGCGGGACAGCCTTCCACTGACAGCGACCGGCAAAATCATGCGCCGAACATTGCGAGATGAACATTAGACATTAGCAAACAGTAAAAATCTTTTGTTTGCCATCTCCTTTTTTTATGTCACGATTTTATCGTAGCTAGATCATGTGGAGTGTGTAAAATGTCCAAAAAAAGCCCATCAGGGTCAGATAAAGCATCACAGTTAAATATGCAGGCTGTCCTCTCAATGCGTGATAGTGGCTATTACTCACAGCGCACAGCAGGCGCAAAACATGCCATTGATAACACCCTTCCGCTCATGCAGCAGGCGCTGGCTGCCTTACCTGATGCTGATGCTCTTCGATTTGCCGATTTTGGGGCTGCAGATGGTGGAACAAGCGCAGCCCTCTGGTCTCATTTGGTAAGTGAGATTCGTGCTAGCGGCGATAACCGTCCCATTGAAATTCTTTATACCGACCTGCCATCCAACGATTTTTCGACACTGTTCAGAACGATGCAAGGCATGGAAGGCAATCCAAATGATGCTTATCAGAGCCAGCATGAAAATGTTTTCGTACATGGCTGTGGTACGGGCTTTCATCGCCAGCTTATGGCCAATAACAGCCTCTGTATCGGTTTTTCTGCAACAGCGATGCATTATGTCTCGCAAAAGCCATGCGAGATTAAAGACCATGTCCATATGGTTGGTGCATCAGCAACCGAACGAGCGGCCTTTGCTGCACAAGCTGCATCTGACTGGGAGGCCATTCTGCTGGCACGGGCAGCTGAAATGCGGACAGGCGGGCGCTTGATTATTCTGAATTTCGGTATTGATGAGCAGGGACGCCATCTTGGTCATACAGGCGGCCAGTCAATGTTTGATAGATTCACCGCTCACTGGCGTGACCATCTTGAGGCTAGCACAATAACATTAGAAGAATTTGAGCGCGCTACCTTTGTTCAGCATTACCGCACCGTTGATGAATTCACAGCTCCGTTTGATAATGCAAACAGTGCTGTTCGGCAGGCAGGCCTGAAACTGAATAATATCCGGACACAACTGACCCCCTGCCCGTATCGTAAAGCCTTTCTGGAATCACAAGGAGCAATGAGCTCTGCTGAATTTGCCACATCCCTTATCCCGACAATGCGGAGCTGGTCTGAAACAGTTTTTAGCTCAGCGCTCAATAGTGACCGGTCTCCAGAGGAAAGAGCTGCGATTATTGATTCATTCTATGGCAGTTATGAAGCCGAGGTTGCTATGAATCCTGAAGGACATGCGATGGATTATATTCACGCCATTATGGAGATCCAAAAAATCTAGCCCCAGACAGTTTGGGACTAGACCAGTTGAACTCAGCTCGAAACCATGCAGACTTCTAATCTTCGTGAATACCATCAGAGGTAAAAAGACCACCCTGATAAATAGTATCCGGCGCATTCTTGTCAGGGTATGGCAGTGTGGCATCAAGGTGCGCACGAAATGTCTCAGCATTATCTTTTGGCACCCAGCCTAGATAGCTAACATGCCGGTTATCCCACCACGTACAGTCATTGTTCGATACACCATAAATGATAGGGCAGCCAAGGCGGGGAGCGCGGAAAATACACTCAATGAGAGACACAAAATCACGATAGCTTAACCATAGTGATAGCTGGCGATGCGTTTGCGGTTCAGGAAAGCAGGAGCCTATCCTAACAATGGCTGTCTCAATGCCAAATTTACTATGATAGACATTGGCAATTGCCTCACCAAAAACCTTAGATGCGCCATAAAGACTATCCGGCTGAGGGTAGACTTTTGAATCAATGCGTTCACTCTGGCGATAAAATCCAACAGTATGATTGGTGCTAGCAAAAATTATCCGCGGATGGCCTAATAAGCGCGCCGCTTCATAGAGATTTACAATGCCATCAATATTTCCGTC
>CATISA010000102.1 GCA_949529445.1 Alphaproteobacteria bacterium UBA4588 | reverse complement strand
TTGACTTGGGGGCGAATATCAACAAAAGCATACCCTAGATTGCCAAGCGAATTTGTAACATTCAGCAAACCTTGTTCTAACCCCTTAACATTATACCAATCGCCTTTTTCTAAAGGAATATCGTCCCGGAATGCACTGACGTCTATGTCAGTAATTTGAGAGGTAAAGCTTACATCGCGGAGTTTGTATCGCGCACCCTCGTATATCTCAAACGTAATCGCAAATCCTGACCGGTCAGCAAGTAAACCGCCCTGCACACGCTTTACATCAATATTTGCATAACCACGTCCTAGATAAAACTGGCGCAATAGACGGGCATCATAGTCAAGTCGGTCTTCATCATATTTATCAACTGATGATAAAAATGCCCACCACCTCGCTTTTCTGCTGGAAATCACTTGTCGTAGCGCAAAGTCTGAAAATGCCTCATTTCCGATAAAAGAAATAGACTTCACTTTGATAAGCGGACCTTCATCAACTTCAAAGACAAGGTCAACACGGTTATTATCAAGCCGAATAACCTTTGGCGATACCTCAGCTGCATAACGACCGGATAAACGATAAATCTCTAGAAGTTTTTGGGTTGCATCAACAGCGACTTTCCGTGTGTAGACGCGGCGCGGCTGAATATCCAGCTCGGCAAGCAGCCTTTCGTCATCCAAAACGTCATTACCCTCAATATTCACACGGTTAACAATCGGGTTTTCTGCTACGACAATGGTAATACGGGTTCCGTCAAGGTTAATTGAAACATCATTAAATAGTTTGGTTGCGAACAGACTATCGATAGCACTATCTAAGCTCTCGTTAGAAACCGTATCACCAACTCTCACAGGCAGATAAGCGCTAATCGTGCTATCAGACACACGACTATTTCCAGAAATAATAATTTCACTTACCGTGATAGACTCGCTAGTTGTCTGAGCAAAGCCTGCATGTGGCACTGTAAGCATAGCGCTGAATAGAAAGACAAATAATAGCATTATTTTTAACATAATATTGCCTCCTGAACATCGCTTTGCATGGTGCAAACTGCCGGCTGTTCATCAATCTTACTGCAGATTGGTATAGTTGTATCTCGAACAGACGTTATACGCAAAATAGTTTCACGAAAAAACGCCTCACAAACGCCTTTTTTTAAGGTATTTTTGTTTAATTTCATCTTTAGGGGCTCACAAACCGAAATAAATCGAAGAATGTGACAACAATCATAAGGCTCATCAAAAGGGCCATACCAACACGCATCAATACAGATTGAAGTTTTTCGGGCAGAGGTTTCCCACACACACCCTCAATCATAAACATTAAGAGATGTCCGCCATCTAGCACCGGAACAGGCAGTAAATTAATCAGCCCAAGATTAATTGAAATAACAGCTGTAAAAATAAGGAAACTCGCAAATCCTTGTCGCGCGGCATCACCGGCAAATTCTGCAATACGGACTGGCCCCCCAACCTCAGACTGGTTGGCGTTTCCAGTTACAAGCCGGCCGATCCCTCTGATCATCATAGATGTCATGTGAAAGGTGTCAGCCCCTGCTGTCACAGCCGCCTCGGACAGCCCTAGTTTGCGAAAGGCACCAGGGGCAGAACGCACGCCAAGCTGGCCAGCCGTCATTTTAAGACTTTCAAGATAAACAGGCCGAGGTGTAACGGGTAGCGTTTTTATGACACTAAAACGTTCGATTTCAAAGAGCAGCTCTTTGTTGGGACTTTCAAAAACAATCGACCGCAATTCAGCAAAGTCACGAACCGTTCGACCATCAACAGACAAAACTTTGTCACCTTCTTGCAAGCCAGCTTCTGCAGCTGCTGTTTCTGGCATAACTTCGCCAATTTCAGCTGGAATGAAGGCTTTTCCAACCGCCATATAAACAACCGCAAATAGCATAATACCAAGCAGGAAGTTAGCCAGAGGACCTGCGCTTATTATAGCCATACGAGAGAGCAGTGGCGCGCCAGCAAAACTTCCTTTTAGCTTGGTCGCCCCTTCGGATGCCATACTTGCCGCATTTTCATCACCACGCATGCGAACATACCCACCTAACGGAAGCAACGCGACACGCCAATAGGTTCCACTTTTCGCCTGCCATCCAAATAATTCTGGACCAAATCCAATAGAAAAAACTTCGACATCAACCCCAGACTTGCGCGCAACCCAGTAATGCCCAAGCTCATGAAAAAAAACAACAATTGTGATAGCTGTAAGAAATGCGAGAGGATATCCAAGGATACCTAAATCAATCATTATTTATTCCTTATTATTGCGTCTTTGGGTGATAAGCCGGACTAGATGACAGATCTGGCTAATTTTCTAACTTCTTGGTCAAGAGACAGAATATCATCAAAACCATTAGCTGACCCTAACCGTTTTTGTGACAAAATAGTATCTACCTGTTCTGCTATTTTACCAAAGGGAATTTTGCCTGACAAAAAGTGACTTACTGCTACTTCATTGGCTGCATTTAATGTGACTGCATCCGCAGGATCCGTGCCAATTACCGATTTCGCCATCCCAAAACAGGGAAATTGTTCATGACAGACTGACTGAAAGTCCAAACGTGCAATCTGTACGAGATCCAGCCGCTCAGCTTGCCATGCAAGTCTGCGCGGATAACCAAGCGCGTGAGAGAGTGGCACTCGCATATCAGCGGGCCCCATATGAGCCAGCCAGCTACCATCACAATAACTTACCATGCCATGCACAATCGATTGAGGATGGATGAGCGCATCAAGTCGGTCACTACCAAGGCCGAACAGCCAGGCTGCTTCTATTAACTCAAGCCCCTTATTCATCATCGTTGCACTATCAATCGTGATTTTCTGACCCATTAACCAGTTTGGGTGAAGGAGCGCCTGTTCTTTTGTTGCATGATGCATCTGAGTGCGGCTCAGATCACGAAAGGGGCCACCTGAAGCGGTGAGAACGACTTTATTAATATCTTCATCACGGGCACCAACCAGACACTGAGCGATAGCATTATGCTCTGAGTCAACTGGCAAGAGGGTTGCCCCTGATGTTGCGGCAAGCGGCATGATGAGATGCCCTGCCACCACAAGCGTTTCTTTATTGGCAAGCGCAATTATTTGCCCTGCCTGAACAGCAGCCCGAACAGGCATCAAACCAGCAAAACCTACTATGCCGGCAACTACACAATCGACGGGTATGCGCGCTGCCTCACACAAAGCGTCCGCGCCACTTGTAACCCGGATAGAGGTACCAAGAAGACATGCTGCAAGAGCACGCTCATACTGACTATCAGCAATCACGACTAAATCAGGCTGATATTCCTTCGCGAGTTGCGCCAGTTTTTCATAGTTACTATGGGCTGACATAACTGAGACCGAAAATTGGTCAGGGTGTTCATCAACAAGTTTAAGAGTAGACTGACCAATTGACCCCGTTGCGCCAAAAAGAGAGAGCGTTTTCATCACAATAACGACCTCCTCTTATCTAAACGACATAATATTCAAATCAATATCAGGTAGCCCTACCAAGTCCGCAGCGACAAGCACCGACAGCACAGGCAACACAGTCAGATAGCCATCAAAACGATCTAGAACCCCGCCATGACCAGGTATAAGACGACTACTATCCTTCACCCCTAAACGACGCTTAAGATGAGATTCTATCAAATCACCTATTTGTGAGAGAACAGCAATAACAGCTCCACCAACAATGAGCGTCACAACAGGATAAATCTCAAGCGCTATAACTGGCAAAATAATAAAAACCGCCGCTACGACACCGCCACACGACCCGGACCATGTTTTTGATGGACTGATATGAGGCGCAAGCTTTGCCCCGCCAATAAGTCGACCACTAAAATAAGCGCCTATATCAGAGGCACTGATAGCAAGCGCAACAAGTAAGATAAGTATTACCCCGCCGGGCATATTAATGAGATAGCCAAGACTAAAGAGACAGGCCATCAATAAAAAGAGAATAAAGCCAAATTGCTTGATGATAATAAAGACAGCTAGATAAGAAATCGCAAGCAACCCAACTGCCTCAGACATCGAAATGCCTTCTACAATAAAAGTTATCATACCAAGCAGATAGCTAGTAAATGCAAGAGAGCCGATGATATGCCTCTGCCCTCCATCTTTACGGCCCACAAGAGTACTAAACTCATATGATATGCCAGCTGATAGCAGTCCGCCTCCAAGCATGGTCAGCATGCCGCCAGAGCTAAACAGAATAAGGATAGGGAGGAATAGAAGGCTCCCCAAAATACGGTATTTCAACTCATGAGAAGGAGCAGGTACCATAAGGACTATACTCGCTCGGATGTAGATGCAACATCACCACCAAAACGACGTGTTCGATGATAAAAGTCAGCAAAAGCGTGCTTGAAATCTTCATCAGAGAATTCTGGCCAGAGTTTGTCAGTAAAATAAAATTCACAATAGGAAAGATCCCAGAGCAGAAAATTTGATACTCGTTTCTCACCACCGGTGCGGATCAGTAAGTCTA
>CATISA010000101.1 GCA_949529445.1 Alphaproteobacteria bacterium UBA4588 | reverse complement strand
GGCACAGAGATGGTTATGCCAGGCGATAACATTGCAATGGTTGTGACGCTGATTGCCCCGATTGCGATGGATGAAGGCCTCCGCTTTGCTATCCGCGAAGGTGGCCGTACAGTTGGCGCCGGCGTCGTTGCCTCCATCGTCGAGTAACGAATACTATTATGCAGCAGAACAGTGTTTCTGCTGCTTTTTGTTTTGAAAAGGAAATAGTACCATGGATAGCCAGAATATTCGTATTCGGTTAAAAGCATTTGATCATCGTGTACTGGATCAGTCCACGAATGAAATCGTGAACACAGCCAAGCGCACTGGCGCTAATGTCCGTGGCCCGATTCCCTTACCGACCAATATGCGAAGGTTCACCGTTCTGCGGGGCCCACATATTGATAAGAAAAGTCGCGAACAGTTTGAAATGCGAACACATAAGAGGCTTCTCGATATTATCGATCCCACGCCTCAGACTGTGGATGCTCTAATGAAGCTGGACTTGGCTGCCGGTGTTGATGTTGAGATCAAGCTCTAACAGCTGATCACGTTTAAAAAGGAAACAGCGTTATGCGTAGCGGTGTAATAGCACGAAAAATTGGAATGACTCGGGTCTTTAATGAGGCTGGGGAACATATTCCTGTAACAGTCCTGAAGATGGATAATGTTCAGGTTGTGTCCGTTCGGAATCAGGAGCGTGATGGGTATAACGCGCTGCAGCTTGGTGCCGGTCTTGCCAAGGTAAAGAATGTTACTAAGGCAATGCGGGGCCATTTTGGTAAAGCATCTGTACTGCCCAAGCGCAAGCTTGCAGAATTCCGGGTAACTGAGGAAGCCATGTTAGATGTCGGGGCTACACTTAGCCCTGAGCATTTTATTGCTGGACAAAAGGTTGATGTCGTTGGGACATCGCAGGGTAAGGGTTTTGCCGGTGCGATGAAGCGTCATAACTTTGGTGGGTTGCGCGCGTCGCACGGTGTGTCTGTGTCACACCGCTCGCACGGGTCTACTGGACAGTGTCAGGATCCCGGTAAGGTGTTCAAGGGTAAGAAGATGGCCGGTCACATGGGTGCTCGCCGCGTTACTACCCAAAATCTTGAGATTGTTTCTACAGATGTAGAAGAGGGCCTTCTTCTTATTCAAGGAGCGGTGCCTGGTTCAAAGAATGGCTGGGTGTTCGTTTCTGACGCTATCAAGATGAAGCGTCCCGATGAAGCACCGTTCCCTGCAGGCCTTATTGTTGCTGGGTCTGATGCACCTGTTGAAGAGATTGTTGAAACAGCCGCAGATGCTGCACCGAGTGAAGATGTTGCAGATGTGGTGGCTGGCTCAAAAGAAGAGGGTAAGTCAGATGAAGGTTGATGTAAAAACCATTGATAATGGCGCATCAGGCAAGATTGACTTGGCAGAATCCGTGTTTGGGATTGAGCCACGGTCTGATATTGTTGCGCGTGTTGTTAAGTGGCAGCTTGCAAAGCGCCGCGCAGGAACACACAAGGTAAAGGGCCGTTCTGAGATTGCCCGTACTGGCGCTAAATTATTCCGTCAGAAGGGGACAGGGCGTGCTCGTGCAGGGTCTGCATCTGTAAGCCAGTATCGTGGCGGTGGTGTTGTTCATGGTCCAGTTGTGCGTAGCTATGCACATTCACTTCAGAAAAAAGTCCGGAATTTGGGCATGCGCTCAGTTCTGTCAGCGAAAATGGCGTCCGGTAGCTTGATTATTCTGGATGAGATGAAGTGTTCTGGCAAAACATCTGAGTTGCGCGTTCAATTGGCTAAGTTAGGTGCTGAAAATGCGCTGATGATTACCGGTGAACATGTCGATGAGAGTTTCGGCCGCGCTGCATCAAATCTGCCATTTGTCGATGTGTTGCCCCAGCAGGGCGCTAACGTATATGACATGCTGCGCCGTGATGTTCTTGTCCTTTCACGTGATGCGGCTGCTTATCTTGAGGAGCGTCTGAAATGAGTATTCGTCCCCGCCCAAGAGTGGCGACTACAATCTCTAAGATTAAAGCCTATGACACAATTGTCAGGCCTCTGGTAACTGAAAAGGCTACCATGGGCAATGAGAATGGTCAGGTATCGTTTGTTGTTGCGATTACCGCAACGAAGCCGGAAATTAAGGCAGCTGTTGAAATGCTGTTTAATGTGAAGGTTACAGCGGTGAACACCTCTATCCTCAAGGGTAAAACAAAGAATTTCCGCGGCCGTCCAGGGCGCCGCAGCGATACGAAAAAAGCGATTGTTACGCTGGCCGAGGGTCAAGCAATCGACCTGATGGGAGCATAGTCCGATGCCATTGAAGCAATTTAATCCCACAACCCCTAGCCAGCGTAACCTCGTATTGGTTGATAAGTCTGCGCTTCATAAGGGTGGTCCTGTTAAGAAATTAACAGAAGGCCTTACCAAGTCCGGTGGTCGTAATAATTCTGGTCATGTGACAGCATGGCAGCGTGGTGGTGGCCATAAGCGCCGTTATCGCATGATTGATTTCAAGCGCCGGAAGCAGGGTATACCTGCTGTTGTGGACCGTATTGAATATGATCCAAACCGGACAGCGTTTATTGCTCTTATCACTTATGAAGATGGTGAGCAGTCATATATTCTCGCACCGCAGCGTCTGGCAGTTGGCGATAAAGTTGAAGCTGGCATTGGTGCTGACATCAAGCCTGGCAACGCTCTGCCATTAGCGAATATTCCTGTTGGAACACTCGTTCATAATGTTGAATTAAAGGCAGGTAAGGGCGGTCAATTGGCACGCTCTGCTGGTACGTATGTTCAGCTTGTTGGTCGTGACCGTGGGCATGCCATTCTGCGTCTTGCCTCTGGCGAGGTTCGTCTTGTTCGGTCTGAGTGCATGGCATCTATCGGTGCTGTTTCCAATCCTGACCAGCAGAATATTAAAATTGGTAAAGCTGGTCGTAATCGCTGGCTTGGTAAGCGTCCCCATGTTCGTGGTGTCGTGATGAACCCGGTTGATCACCCACATGGTGGTGGTGAAGGCCGGACATCTGGTGGCCGGCATCCGGTTACACCTTGGGGCAAGCCTACTAAAGGTAAGCGTACACGTAATAACAAGAAGACAGACCGCTTGATTGTGCGTCGTCGTAAGCCGTAAGGGAGTTTGCTCAGCATGGCTCGTTCAGTCTGGAAAGGCCCGTTTGTTGATGGCTATTTGCTTAAGAAAGCAGAAAAAGCATCAGCGTCAGGTCGTAATGATGTGATTAAGATTTGGTCTCGCCGGTCAACAATCCTACCACAGTTCGTAGGTCTGACTTTCGGTGTGTATAACGGTAAAAAGCATGTGCCAGTGTCTGTGTCTGAAGACATGGTAGGTCACAAGTTTGGTGAATTTGCACCGACACGTACCTATTACGGTCATGCTGCCGACAAGAAATCCAAGCGATAGGATAGCATTATGGGTAAGCAGTCTACTCCACGGCGTTTAGCAGATAACCAGGCACAGTCAGTGCTTCGCAATCTTCGGATTAGCCCTCAAAAGCTTAATCTGGTCGCAGCAATGATCAGAGGTATGGATGCAAACAAGGCACTGGCTGCTTTGTCATTTTCACGCCGCCGCATTGCAAATGACGTGAAGAAGGCGTTGCAGTCAGCTGTTGCAAACGCCGAAAATAACCATTCACTTGATGTTGACCGTCTCTATGTTAAAGAAGCACATGTGGGTAAAGGGTTGGTGATGAAGCGTTTTAAAGCGCGGGCACGTGGTCGTGGATCTCGTATTCTGAAGCCATATTCACACCTCACCATTATTGTCAGTGAGAAAGAGGAGCAGGCCTGATGGGGCAGAAAATTAAACCAATCGGCCTTCGGGTTGGCATCAACCGTACGTGGGATTCTCGCTGGTATGCAGATCGTAACTATGGTGACTTGCTGCATAAGGATATTGAGCTTCGCAAGCATCTCATGGACCGTCTTAAGCAGGCTGGTATTAGCCGGGTTGTTATCGAGCGTCCAGCAGGTCGTGCGCGTGTGACTATCTATGCCGGTCGTCCCGGTCTGATTATTGGGAAAAAAGGTCAGGATATTGAAAAGCTACGCTCAGACTTAACAAAGCGGGTGGGCACTGAAGTATCATTGAATATTGTTGAAGTGCGGAAGCCGGAAATCGATGCAAAGCTAGTGGGCGAGAATATTGCGCAGCAGTTAGAGCGTCGTGTTGGATTTCGTCGTGCCATGAAGCGTGCTGTTCAGTCAGCAATGCGTCTTGGCGCACAGGGGGTGCGAATTAATTGCGCAGGTCGTCTTGGTGGTGCAGAAATCGCACGCACCGAGTGGTATCGTGAAGGTCGTGTGCCGTTGCATACGCTGCGTGCTGAAGTTGATTACGGCGAAGCAACCGCCGCAACAACATATGGCAATATTGGCATAAAAGTGTGGGTGTTTAAGGGCGAAGTAATCGGCCACGACCCAATGGCGCAGGATAAGCGTCTGGCTGAACAACAGTCAGGTCCTTCTTCGCGCGGTAATAACGGTTAAGGCGTAGGAGACAATTATGCTATCGCCAAAGCGTACCAAATTTAGAAAAGCCCATAAGGGTCGTATTCACGGGAATGCCAAAGGCGGCACAAGCCTGAATTTTGGGTCTTATGGCCTGAAGGCAATGTCACCCGAGCGTATCACAGCTCGTCAGATTGAGGCAGCTCGTCGTGCCATTACTCGTCATCTGCGTCGTACCGGCCGGCTCTGGATCAGAGTATTTCCAGATCTGCCTGTATCGTCCAAGCCTGCTGAGGTCCGGATGGGTAAAGGTAAGGGCGCACCAGAATTCTGGGTAGCGCGCGTTGCCCCTGGCCGTATCATGTTCGAACTTGATGGCGTGTCATGGGACCTTGCTCAAGAGGCTTTTAAACTGGCAGCGGCTAAACTGCCAATCGACACAAAGATTGTTCGCCGTCTCGGCGATACAAATTAAGAAGGGGAGCTGGATTATGGCGAAGGTCAAAGCTGAATCATTCCGCGCCAGCACCGCGGATGAATTGAAAACAAAGCTGGTTGAGCTGAAAAAAGAACAGTTTAACCTACGGTTTCAGGTTGCATCTGGCGAGTTGGAAAATCCGGCACGCAAACAGATAGTCCGTCGGGAAATCGCCCGTATCAAAACGGTACTTGGCGAAAAAGCGGCAGCAGCCGGTAAATAAGGAGAGGATGTAACAATGCCAAAGCGTACCATGCAGGGCACTGTTGTCAGTGACAAGCCAAACAAGACGGTGATTGTGCGCGTTGAACGCCGCATCATGCATCCTGTTTACAAGAAGTTCATTACAACATCGAAGAAGTTTGCAGCACATGATGCAGATAACCGGGCAAAAGCCGGCGATATTGTGAAAATTCGCGAATGCGTGCCGATCTCTAAGAGTAAGAGTTTTGAGGTTGTATTCGACGACGCGACCAAGAGTTAAGGGGACAGCATTATGATTCAGATGCAGACAAACCTTGAAGTAGCTGACAACTCAGGCGCGCGCCGCGTTCAGTGTATCAAGGTGCTTGGCGGTACCGGCCGCAAAATTGCTGGGGTGGGCGATGTAATCGTTGTTTCGGTTAAAGAGGCTATTCCACGCGGTAAGGTAAAAAAAGGTGATGTGTATCGTGCTGTTATCGTGCGCACTGCCAAGGAAATTCGCCGGAATGATGGCACTGCCATTCGTTTCGATAAAAACGCTGCTGTGCTGCTGAATAAGCAGAATGAGCCAATCGGTACACGTATCTTTGGCCCAGTGACCCGTGAACTTCGTTCACGCAGCTTTATGAAGATTGTGTCTTTGGCACCGGAGGTTCTGTAAATGTCACAGAAGTTCAAAATTAAAAAAGGCGACAATGTCATTGTGACAACTGGTCGTGATAAAGGCCGTACAGGTGAAGTTCTGGAAGTGATACCTGCAGCATCTAAGCTGAAGGTTCAGGGTGTGAATATGGTGAAACGCCATCGTCGTGCAACCCAGACCAACCCCGGTGGTATTGAGCAATTTGAAGCCCCGATTCATATTTCGAACGTGGCTCATATCGACCCTGAATCAGGGTCAGCAACTCGTATTGGTTATACTATGACTGATGGCAAGAAAGAACGTATTGCCAAAAAGTCCGGCAAAGCTATTGCGTAAGTAGATTGAGGAAGCTGAGATGAAGACGCGTCTTGAAGAACATTATGTGACGGCTGTTCGCCCAGCGCTTGTGGAAAAATTTGGGTATAAAAATGTACTCGAAGTCCCACGAGTTGAGAAAGTCATTATTAATATGGGTGTCGGTTCTGCCGTGCGTGACTCAAAGAAGATTGAGTTGGCTGTATCAGACATGACAAAGATTTCTGGTCAAAAGCCTATCGTAACAAGGGCAAAGAAAGCTAACGCTGCTTTTAAGTTACGCGAAGATATGGCAATTGGCTGTAAGGTTACGTTACGTAATGTGCGTATGTATGAATTTCTGGATCGCCTTGTGACTATGGCGCTACCTCGGGTACGTGACTTTCGCGGGCTAAACGCTAAGAGCTTCGATGGTAATGGTAATTATGCCATGGGCATCAAGGAGCAAATTGTGTTTCCAGAGATTGAATATGACAAGGTCGATGAGGTTCGCGGCATGGATATCATCGTTGTAACAACAGCAAAGTCGGATGACGAAGCACGCGAATTATTACGCGGCTTTCAGTTTCCCTTTGCAAACGCTTAAGTTCCGGAAAGGTTTTTAGACCATGGCAAAGAAAAGTGCTGTTGAAAAAAATAACCGCCGTATTCGCAAGGTTGCGTCAGGCAGCCCAAAGCGTGATGCATTGCGCGCGATTATTCGCAATAAGTCGCTTCCTCTGGAAGACAGATTTGATGCTTCATTGAAATTAGCGGAATTACCGCGCGACACTTCACGGTGCCGTGTTCGTAATCGCTGTATGGTAACAGGTCGCCCACGCGGTTATTACCGTCATCTTAAAATGTCACGTATCGCATTGCGGGATCTTGCCTCATTTGGCCAGGCTCCCGGTGTGGTCAAGTCAAGCTGGTAAGAAGGAGAGATTGCAATGTCTATGAGTGATCCTCTCGGTGATATGATTACACGTATCCGTAACGGACAATCTGCACGTAAATCTATTGTGTCAGCCCCGTCATCGCGTCTACGCGCCAATGTACTGGAAGTACTGAAGCGTGAAGGGTATATTCGTGATTATTCTGCGGTTGAAGTGCGGACTGGTATTTCCGAGCTAAAAATTGAGCTGAAATATCATGACGGTTCGCCTGTGATTTCAGAAATCAAACGCGTATCAACACCTGGTCGCCGTGTTTATTCTGGCATCAATGATTTGAAGCGGGTCTATAACGGCCTTGGTATAGCTATTCTGTCAACACCGCGCGGTGTGCTCTCTGATAATGAAGCACGTGTCGCGAATGTTGGTGGTGAAGTTCTCTGTCAGGTATTTTAAGGAGGGGCGACGATGTCACGAATTGGTAATAGCCCTGTTATAGTGCCGGATGGCGTAACCCTGAATCATCAGGGAAACGAGCTTTCTGCTAAGGGTAGCAAGGGTGAATTGAGCATGGTAGTGCCGTCTAATGTGAGCATTGAAATTGCTGACAATGCGGTCATTGTTAAGCCACTTAAGAAAGATACGTCCGGACGTGCTCTATGGGGCACCGTGCGCGCAAATATTTCTAATTTGGTAGCCGGTGTGTCAACAGGTTTTGTGCGTCATCTTGAAATCAACGGTGTTGGTTATCGTGCACAAATGCAGGGTAGTAAATTGCAGCTGAATCTTGGATATAGCCATCCCGTTGTTATGGATGTTCCGGCTGGAATCTCTGTCACGGTTGATAACAATACAAAAATTGAAATTTCTGGTGCTGATAAGCAGCTTCTCGGGCAGTTCGCCTCAGAAGTTCGGGCAAAGCGTCCCCCTGAGCCTTTCAAAGGTAAGGGTGTCAAATATGCTGAAGAGTATATTGTCCGCAAAGAAGGCAAGAAGAAATAAGGATGGTTTTGAATGTTTAGCTCACGCGAAAAATTCGAAAGACGCCGTACGCGGAACCGCACAGCGCTTCGTAAAAAGTCACATGGCCAGCCCCGTCTGTCCATCCACCGTTCGTCTCGGCATATTTATGCTCAGATTATCGATGACAAGGCAGGCCTTACTCTGGCGTTTGCCTCTACTCTGGAGAGTGATTTCCGGTCAGCAGGGAAAACAGGTGCCGATGTGAGTGCAGCAGCTGTTATCGGAAAGAAGGTTGCAGAAAGAGCAGCTGAAAAGGGCGTCAAGAACGTTGTCTTTGACAGAGGCGGATATGTGTTTCATGGCCGGGTAAAAGCGCTGGCAGATGCCGCGCGAGAAGCCGGTCTTGAGTTTTAAGGGGAGCGAGCAATGGCACGCAATAATGATAGATCTGATAACCAGTCAAATAGGGATGAGCCAGAGCTGATTGAAAAGCTTGTTGGTATCAACCGTGTTGCGAAGGTTGTGAAAGGTGGACGCCGGTTTGGGTTTGCTGCATTGGTTGTTGTCGGTGACGGCAAGGGCCGCGTAGGCTTTGGAACAGGGAAGGCAAAAGAAGTGCCTGAAGCGATCCGCAAAGCAACTGAAAATGCCAAGCGTGATATGGTGCGTATTCCAATGCGTGATGGCCGTACTCTTCATCATGATATCATTGGTCGCTACGGTGCAGGTCGCGTTCAGCTTCGCTCAGCGCCATCTGGTACAGGTATCATTGCTGGTGGTCCAATGCGTGCAGTGTTCGAAGCTCTTGGTATTCAGGACATCGTGGCAAAATCAATTGGCACATCAAACCCACATAATATGATTAAGGCAACATTTGTTGCGCTGAAGCTTATTCAGGCGCCACGTTCTGTGGCATCTAAGCGGGGCCGGAAGGTCGCAGATATTCTGGGAAAGACAGCCGAGCAGTCAGTCGCGTCTTAAGGACATAGGCTTTGGCTCATAAGTGAAGGATTTAAATCATGTCTAAGAAGACAGTAACCGTTATTCAGATTGGCAGTGCAATCGGACGTGAAGCGTCGCAACGTCAGACACTCGTTGGTCTGGGCTTAAACAAAATCGGTCGTAAACGTGAGCTGGAAGATACACCTTCAGTCCGCGGCATGATAAACAAGGTTAAACATTTGGTGCGTGTCGAAGAGGCCTCCTAATCTTATAGGAAATGCATACGATACAGTCGTCCATTTATGACTCAGGGGTTAAAAATGAAGCTCAACACAATTCGCGAAAATGACGGTGCAACCCGCAATTCAAAGCGCGTAGGTCGTGGTATTGGTTCAGGTCGTGGCAAGACATCAGGTTCTGGTCACAAGGGTCAAAAGGCGCGTTCTGGCGTGTCCATTAATGGCTTTGAAGGTGGTCAGATGCCAATTCACAGGCGCCTGCCAAAGCGTGGGTTCAACAATATTTTCCGCAAGAACTATGTCGAGGTGAATTTAGGGCGTTTGCAGACTGCGATTGACGCAGGCAAGCTTGACGCGTCTAAGCCTGTTGATGCTGCAGCACTTGTTGCTGCGGGTGTTATCACGAAGAAGCGTGACGGTATCCGCGTTTTGGGTAACGGTGTGCTGAAGACGAAGATTGAAATTCATGCAGCTGGCGCGTCGAAAGCCGCTGCTGCGGGTGTTGAAGCTGCTGGTGGTTCACTTGTCATGACCGCACCAGCCAAAATTCAGGCTGACGGCGACGCCTAAGGCGCGCTCAGGCAAAGGTTGGTATTTAGATGGCACAGTCACCACAGGCAAATCCGGGCATGAGCCTTGGCGCATTAGCGAAAGCAGACGAACTTCGTAATCGTCTGCTCTTTACGCTTGGCGCATTGATTGTCTACCGGCTTGGAACATTTATTCCTCTGCCAGGCATAGACCCTGTTGCGTTATCAGATGTCTTTGGTCAGCAAACGTCAGGCATTTTAGGAATGTTTGATATGTTCTCTGGTGGTGCGCTTGGGCGGATGACCATTTTTGCGCTGAATATCATGCCTTACATTACGGCCTCTATCATCATGCAGCTAATGACGGCGATTGTACCATCACTAGAGACATTAAAAAAAGATGGTGAAGCAGGGCGCAAACAGATTAACCAATATACGCGTTATCTAACGGTACTTTTGGCGACTTTCCAGGGGTTTGGTATCGCTGTTGCGCTTGAATCAGCTGGTAACATCGTTGCTGATCCAGGAGTGTTTTTCCGTCTGACAACTGTTGTGACACTGGTCGGCGGGACATTATTCTTAATGTGGCTGGGTGAGCAGATTACAAGTCGTGGCATTGGTAACGGTATTTCTTTGATTATCTTCAGTGGTATTGTAGCTGAAGTACCCTCTGCGCTTGTTGGTACGCTCGAACTGGGCCGCACAGGCGCTTTATCAGCTGGGTTGATTGTGGGCGTCTTTGTGATGGCAATTGCTGTTATTGCCTTTATCGTATTTATTGAGCGCTCCGTGCGCAGAATTCTTATTCAGTATCCGAAGCGCCAGCATGGCAATAAGGTTTTTGGCGGTGATGCACAGTATCTGCCCCTTAAAATCAATGTGCCGGGCGTTATCCCGCCGATTTTTGCGTCATCGCTCCTTTTGATGCCTGTCTCGATTATTAATCTTACAGGGGGTCAGTCTGGTGGCGCTGACTGGCTGGTCACATTAAATGCCATGCTAGGTCGCGGACAACCGCTCTATCTGGCAATTTACATTGGCCTGATTGTGTTCTTTGCGTTTTTCTACACAGCAATTGTGTTTAACCCGGAAGACACGGCTGATAATTTGCGTAAAAATGGCGGTTATGTTCCTGGTATTCGTCCCGGTCAGCCGACTGCTGATTATCTCGACTATATTTTGACGCGCCTTACTGTTCTCGGTGCTACATATCTCTCAGCAGTTTGTATCCTACCGGAAATTCTGATCAGTCAGTATGCTGTGCCTTTCTATCTTGGTGGGACGTCTTTGCTGATCGTTGTGACAGTGTCTTTGGATACTGTCAGTCAGGTGCAGTCTCATATGCTGGCGCATCAGTATGAAGGCCTGATTAAAAAATCACGTTTGAAAGGGCGCAGATGATGAATATTATTCTGTTCGGGCCTCCGGGTGCTGGAAAAGGAACACAAGCGCAACGTATCGTCGATCGCCATGGCGTGGTCCAGCTTTCAACAGGAGATATGCTGCGGGCAGCCATTGCTGCGGGCAGCGAACTGGGTCTTCGGGCTAAATCTCTAATGGATGAAGGCAAGTTGGTTCCTGATGATGTGATTATTGGGATGATCGCTGACAGAATGAATGATGAAGACTGCAAGAATGGTGTAATTTTAGATGGGTTTCCGCGCACCATTGCACAAGCTAAAGCGCTTGATGCAATGTTTGCTGCCGGTCATATCCAGCTCGATCAGGTGATTGAAATTCAGGTTGATGAAGCAGCTTTATTTGCTCGTATCGAAAACCGTGCCGCCGAACCAGGCGATGCCCGGTCTGATGATACAGCAGAAGTGCTTGAGCAACGTTTGAAGGTGTATCACGAGAATACTGCCCCTGTACTTCCCTATTATCGGGATAAGGGGCAGCTGAATATTGTTGATGGCATGCAGTCCATTGAAGAGGTGGCTGCGCAGATTAAAAGCTTACTTTCAGCGTCAGCTTGACGTTGCACAGTAAAACCCTATAATGCGGGACTTTTGGCGTAAGTTTGCCAGATCTCTCACATGATGAGTAGATAACAAGAGAGTCGGACAGAATAGCTGTTTACGGCGATACATAAAAGGAGAGACCAGTGGCGCGAATAGCTGGTGTGAATATCCCGACTAAAAAGCGGGTTGAAATTGCCCTGACATATATTCATGGCATCGGAACAACAAGTGCGCGGTCCATCTGTGCAAAAGCCGGTATTGCTGAAGAGCGCAGGTTGAATGACCTGACCGAAGATGAGCTTGCAAAGCTGCGCGACATTATTGATGAGGATCACCTTGTAGAGGGCGACCTTCGTCGCAAAACATCAATGGATATCAAGCGCTATCTAGATCTTGGTTGTTTGCGGGGTCTTCGTCATCGCCGTAATCTGCCTGTTCGCGGTCAGCGTACACATACAAATGCTCGTACACGCAAAGGTCCTGCAAAGGCCATTGCTGGTAAGAAGAAATAGTCAGGCGGGAGTCTCTGAGAAATGGCAAAACAACCTAGTCAGTCGCGTGTTCGCCGTCGTGAGCGGAAAAATATCTCAAACGGTATCGCGCATGTGAATTCGACCTTTAATAACACGATGATCACTATCTCTGATGTTCAGGGGAACACTATCGCATGGTCATCATCAGGAACGCTTGGGTTTAAGGGTTCTCGTAAATCAACACCGTTTGCTGCTCAGATGGCGGCAGAGGATGCCGGCAAGAAGGCAGCTGAACATGGTGTAAAAGCAATTGATGTGCAGGTCCGTGGTCCAGGTTCAGGTCGTGAATCAGCCCTTCGTGCGCTTCAGTCAGTTGGGTTCACAGTGACATCAATCCGTGATGTGACACCAATACCGCATAATGGGTGCCGTCCGCGCAAACGCCGTCGGGTCTGATTTCTATCAGATCGCACTTTGGGTGACGCATGTTTGCAGCGCGTATTCACAATTCGGATTAGTTAAAGGAAAAACGCCATGATTGAAAAGAACTGGCAAGAATTACAGAAGCCTGAGAAAATCGAAATTAAAGCCTCCGAATATAATCCACGTCAGGCTGTGGTATCTATTGGGCCGCTTGAGCGTGGTTTTGGTATTACGCTTGGAAACTCCATGCGCCGTGTTCTGCTGTCATCTCTTCAGGGTGCTGCCATTACATCAGTTCAGATTCAGGGTGTTGTCCATGAATTTTCATCAGTTCCTGGTGTCCGCGAGGACGTAACAGACCTCGTATTGAACATCAAAGGCGTCTGTGTTTCTCTGTCTAGCGAAGGTTCTAAGCGGCTTCGTCTGCAAGCTGAAGGCCCGACTGTTGTTACAGCTGGTATGATTGGCGAAAGCGCTGGTGTCGAGATTATGAATCCTGACCATGTGTTATGCCACCTTGACAAGGGCGGTTCACTGGCCATGGAACTGACCGTTGAATCTGGCAAAGGCTATGTGCCTGCATCTCAGAACCGATCCGAAGATTCGCCCATTGGACTTATCCCTGTCGATGCGATTTTCAGCCCCATTCGTCAGGTTGCGTATAAGGTTGAGAATGAGCGTGTTGGCCAGATAACTGACTATGATCGTTTGCTGCTTACAATTGAAACAGATGGGTCTGTGACACCTGAAGATGCGGTTGCCTATTCAGCACGCATTCTGCAGGATCAACTTCAGCCCTTCATCAACTTTGATGAGCCGCAGCTTGAGTCACCTGAAGAAGAAACAGATAACTTTCCGTTCAATCGTAACCTTCTTCGTAAGGTTGATGAATTGGAATTGTCTGTCCGGTCTGCAAACTGCTTGAAGAACGACAACATTGTGTATATCGGCGATTTAGTCCAGAAGACAGAATCAGAAATGTTGCGGACGCCAAACTTTGGGCGGAAGTCATTGAATGAAATTAAAGAAGTGCTCAAAGTCATGAATCTTGAGCTTGGTATGGATATTGAAAGCTGGCCACCTGAGAATATTGAGGAGCTGGTCAAGCGGATGGATGAGCCTTTTTAGGGATCATTCATCTGTAAGTGAACGTTAAGGTAGTATGATACGCCCTCATCATTACAGAACAGGGCGATTAATGGAGACGAAAGATGCGGCACCGCACCTCTGGAAGAAAGCTAAACCGGACATCACAGCATCGTAATATGATGTTCCGTAACATGGCACAGGCGCTTATCAAGCATGAGCAAATTGTCACAACCCTACCAAAGGCTAAAGATCTTAAGTCTGTGGTTGAACGGCTCATTACCCTTGGTAAACGCGGTGATTTACATGCACGCCGTTTGGTCTTTGCCCGTCTGCGTGATGAGGCCATGACGGCAAAGTTGTTTGAGGTGCTTGGTCCGCGCTATCAGGAACGTAAAGGTGGCTATACGCGTGTACTCAAAGCGGGTTTCCGCTATGGAGATGCGGCGCCTATGGCTGTTATTGAGTTGGTTGACCGTGATGAAGATGCACGTGGACAGGATTCAGGTCCGGTTCAGGTAAGCGAAAGCGGAGAGCCTGCAGAAGCAATGGCAGCAACAGCCTAAACGCTACCGTAATGATTATTGTTTTTAAAACGTCGGCACCTGGTGCCGGCGTTTTTTTATCCCGATTGAAGGGCTGGCACTCAGCCGTTAAATACCGCATAATTTACCCCATGATTGATAAGATGCGTCCCTATCGCCCGCTTGCTGATATTCTGCGTCCTGCAGCGTTTAACCAGATTATTGGCCAGCCAGCTTTACTCGCTACAGGCCTTGAACAGCTTGTCTCAGGCTCAATAGTGTTATGGGGGCCTCCTGGGACAGGAAAGACAACGATTGCCCGTCTGTTAGGAGCCGAATCTGATGCCTATTTTGTGGCTATTTCAGCGGTATTTGACGGGGTAGGTGAATTACGAAAAGTTTTTGCTGCTGCCGAGATGCGCGCCCAAGATGATATTCAGACAATTTTGTTTGTTGATGAAATACATCGTTTTAATAAAGGACAACAAGATGCTCTGCTTCCTGCTGTGGAAACAGGAACTATACGGCTTATTGGTGCCACAACTGAAAACCCCTCATTTTCTCTGAATGCTGCGCTGTTAAGCCGAGTTCAGATTATTGTTCTCAACGCCCTTGATGAAGCAGCGCTACAACAGCTTGTGAGCCGCGCTGAAGCTCATTATGAGCGTAACCTGCCGGTGACAGATGACGCCCGGGCGGCGGTTATCGCCTATGCAGATGGGGATGGGCGGTATGTTTTGAATCTGGTTGAGCGGCTATATGAGGCTGCTGGAGATGGAGTATTGGGGACAGATGATGTTGCCAAGGTCTTATCCCAGCGAGCGCTAAATTATGATAAAGCGGGTGATGAGCATTATAATCTTATTTCAGCGCTTCATAAATCATTGCGCGCTTCAGATTGTGACGCAGCACTTTACTGGCTGGCACGGATGATGCTCGCAGGCGAAGACCCGCACTATATTCTGCGGCGACTAGTGCGGTTTGCGTCTGAGGATATCGGGCTGGCAGACCCTCATGCTGTTGGCCGGGCAATCGCTGCAGGGGACGCCTATAATAGGCTTGGAAGTCCGGAGGGTGACCTTGCTCTGGCTGAGCTTGTTATTTATCTCAGCACCGCTCCAAAATCCAATGCCGCTTATGTGGCGTGGAAGGCAGCGCTTCTCCATGCGCGTGAAACAGGCGCAGTGATGCCACCGAAACATATTCTGAATGCTCCAACAAAATTAATGAAATCGCTCGATTATGGTAAAGATTATCAGTATGACCATGATGCAGCTGATGGATTTTCTGCTCAGAACTGTTTTCCCGATACAGTGCCGCGGACCCGCTATTATCATCCAAAAGAACGCGGGTTTGAACGTGATATCGTTAAGCGACTGGCTTATTGGGACAGGCTTCGTTTAGAAAAATCTGCTAGTGGGGAAGGATAAAGCGGGTGCAGTTTGATCTATTTGTTGGTATCGACTGGTCAGGTGCACGCGGCGAAACGCATCGGGGCATTTCTGTTTATGCCGCTGATAAGGGCGATGCTCCGCCCCATCCTGTTAATCCGCCGGATGGCGCGATGCGTTGGTCGCGGCCGGCTGTTATGGCGTATCTGCGACAGGCCTCAGACACAAAACAAGTTCTTGCCGGCATTGATTTTGCGTTTGCTCATCCCTTTTATGATGCCGGAGCTTATTATCCGAATGCTAAGGGTAGTCCAGATAACCCGCGCGCACTATGGCAACTGATTGATGAGATTAATCAGCTGCAGCCCTATCTATATGGCGGTGCAATCTGGGATGATACAGAATTTGGCCCCTATTATAACGCCTATGGTGGGCGCCGGGGAGCATTATTTTCATCTCGGCGGCGACGCACTGAACACGATGCCCGCGCCATAAAAGCGCCAAGCCCTACATTTAATTGTGTTGGCCCTGCTGGTGTTGGTACCGGCTCGCTTGCTGGGATGCGTATGCTACATCACCTTGCTGAGACAACGCATATCTGGCCATTCTCGGATGTATCCTGCCCTACAGCATCTCTTATGCTAGTAGAAATCTTTCCAAGCTATTATTTTGAGGCAGCCGGCATTCGGGCGATTAATCAACAACAGGCTGCCCTGCCAGCTCTCAATCAGGCTCTTGGCTTTTATGGTAGTGCGCCGCTCCATGATAATAGCCATCTTGGTGGGCCAGATGCTGATGATGCAGATGCGCTTATTGCGGCAGCTGCGCTTCGGTATCATGCCGCTGATAAGGCGTGTTGGCAGGTAGCAGATGAAGCTACCTTGGAAGGCTGGATATTTGGCGTGAAATCAGGTAGTCAGAACCCATGATTACCATGTTGATGTCAGTTGGCGCCGGCGGCGCCTTTGGTGCAATGGCACGCTATCTTATTGGTGCTGTGCTCACAGAGCGCTTTGGGGTATCTAGCTGGGTTGGCACAATTGTTGTCAATATTGCTGGTTGCATGTTCATGGGTTGCCTTGCGGCTCTTATGGCGAGCTCCGGTGCATTATCACCAAATCTGCGCGGGTTTTTGGCTGTTGGGTTTCTGGGCGCGCTCACAACGTTCTCTAGCTATACGCTGGATGGTTATGGATTCTGGATGCGGGATGAGCTTTTATCTGGATTTCTCTACCTCAGTGCATCTGTTATTTTATCTCTTGGTGGCTTTATGCTGGCCTATGCTGGGATGCGTCTAGCAATGGAAGGTGGGGCATGGAATTAGCGGTGATGCCCGAAGATGACGGCAGTCGTCTTGACCGGTTTTTGCGCCGGCAATTGCCGCATTTTAATCAAGGGATTATTGAGCGGGCACTTCGTCACGGAGATATTCGGGTCGGGGGTCGCAAAGTGAAATCTAATCACCGTGTGGTGGAGAATGAGCGTATCACAATTCAAGACCGTCTTATTGCAATGTCTCCGCCAAGCCGTGATAAGCCGACTGCGCCGCAGGCCATACAGATTGATCCTAGGCTGGCCCATGACCAGCTTGAGAAAATGGAAGTGGCGCGCACAGCTGACTGGATCGCCTATAACAAACCTGCTGGGCTTGCCGTTCAGGGCGGCACAGCAACTAAACGTCATTTTGATGGTTTATTGGGAGCAGCGTTTGGCGCAAATCGGCCACGCCTAGTCCACCGGATTGATAAAGATACGTCCGGCCTTGTGCTGGTGGCCCGAACATTAGCCTCCGCACGCGCCCTTACCGAGGCATTTCGGACACATGAAATTTCAAAATCCTATATTGCGCTGGTGACGGGCGATACAAGCGAGAGCGGTGTTTGTGATGCAGCAGTGATTAAGGCGGGGGCGGCAGGTCAGGAAAAAATGATTGTAGATGAGAAAGCCGGTCAGCCAGCCCAAACACGCTATTTAAGGCTTGAGAAAGCCGGTAGGGTAAGCCTGATGGCTCTACAGCCTATCACAGGGCGAACGCACCAGCTACGGGTACATATGGCCCATCTAGGCTGCCCTATTCTTGGCGATAGAAAATATGGCGCGTCTCCGGTAGACGGGTTTGCTAAAAAACTTCATCTGCATGCACAATTTATGCGGTTGCCGGATGGTACAATATTATCAGCACCGATTACAGATGCCTCTGCGGCACATTTTGCCACCGCGATAGAAATACTTTCATGGGCAGCTCTAATCCCACAACAGATGCCTCGTTTTTCAGTAAAGAAAAAACATTAGCTAGGAATAAGAGTATGGTAGATGTTGAGTTGAAGCTGGTTATTTTTGATTTCGATGGTACATTATGTGATAGCGCAACAACCATTATACGTCAGATGCGCCGCGCCTGCACAGATATTGGCGTGCCCGCACCGGCAGCTGAAATGGTCAGGGCGAATATTGGTCTGGGTGTTGAGCATGTCTCCCATCTTTATACAAATAATGACGCTGAAAAGTCAGTTCAACTCGCAGCGCGATACAGAAGCCTTTCAGCCGAAGAATATCTGTATGGTGATGCCCCGCTTGACCCGCTCTATGATGGTGCGCGCGAGGTGCTGGAAACTCTATCTGAGGCGGGTTATCTGATTGGGATAACAACAAATAAGGGGCGGGCAGGGTTGAGCTCGCTGCTTGCGCGGCACAATCTAATCTCGGTGCTGGATGTCACGGTAACACCAAATGAGGTGGCGCCCAAACCGGCACCTGATATGGCGTTCGAGGCGATGCGTTTGGTGGGGGTTAAGAAAGAAAACTGTATTTTTGTTGGTGACACCCTTACTGATTCAGGATGTGCCCGCAATGCTGGCATAGGCTTTATCGGGGTAAGCTGGGGATATAATAAGCCTCATATTCTGCGTGAAGACGGAGCTGAGGCGATACTCACTGATTTTTCTGAATTACCAGATATCCTCACCACAATCCTTACCGGTTAAGCAGGAAAAGAATATGAAACGTTTTTATCAATCAGTCTCTGTTCAAGAAGGTGCTGCAGGTTACAGTGTCTACCTTGATAAGCGGGCAGTACAATCTCCTCTGAAACATGATGTCGTTCTGCCCTCACAAGCTTTGGCAGAGGCTGTTGCTACTGAATGGGATGCTGCAGGACGTGATGAGACTGATATTGATCCGTCTTTAATGCCTATCTTTTCGATGGCCGTAACGGTTGCTGACCGGGTTGATGGACAAGAAAACAAATTGCGCGATGAATTAATGCGTTATGGCGGTAATGATGTGATTTGCTACCGCGCTGCCACAGACACAGGTGATATCCATGCCCACCAGAAAGAGCATTGGGATAGCTGGTGTCAGTGGGCGGAAACAGAACTCGGAGTTGGCCTTGTTCTTACCGAGGGGTTGATGCCGGTAAATCAGCCAGATAATGTGCAGCACGCACTTGCAGAGCTTGTATCAGGCATTGATGGATGGCAGTTAGGTTGTGGCTATCGTGCTGTCACTCTTGGAGGCTCATTTGTACTAGGATATGCCTTCTTACAGCGCAAGCTCTCAGCTAATAGTCTGTTTGATCTGTGTTTTCTGGATGAATTATATCAGAATAAAAAATGGGGTTTAGATGAAGAAGCCGCACTTCGCCATACCAATATCCGGTCAGAATTAAAGGATTTAGAAAGCATTTTGTCTATGCTATGACAGGCACTAAGTAAGCGGTCCGCGTAATTAAAGGAAATGACATGCAGTCCAATCTTGATGAACTTGAACAACGCCGTGCCCGCGCCCGCAAAGGTGGTGGTGATGCGCGAATTGCAAAACAGCATGAAAAGCACAAGTTAACAGCTCGCGAGCGCCTTGCTTTGCTGTTGGATGAAGGCTCATTTGAAGAATGGGATATGTTTGTTGAGCATCGTTGTGCTGATTTCGGGATGGAACAAAATAAGGTGCCTGGAGATGGTGTGGTAACCGGGTACGGTATGATCGAAGGTCGGCCGGTCTTTGTTTACTCACAGGATTTCACTGTATTGGGTGGTTCTCTTTCTGAAACGCATGCGGCAAAAATTTGCAAAATTATGGATCAGGCAATAAAGGTAGGTGTGCCTGTTATCGGATTGAATGATTCTGGCGGTGCACGTATTCAAGAGGGCGTTGCCTCGCTTGGTGGATATGCTGAGGTGTTCCAGCGTAATGTTCTTGCCTCTGGTGTGGTGCCACAGATATCGTTGGTGATGGGGCCTTGTGCTGGCGGCGCAGTTTATTCTCCTGCTATTACAGACTTTATTTTCATGGTTGAAGGCTCATCCTATATGTTTGTGACAGGTCCAGATGTGGTGAAAACTGTTACGCATGAAGAGTTAACAGCCGAAGAACTTGGTGGTGCAAGCCAGCATACGAAAACATCGGGTGTTGCCCATGGCTCGTTTGCGAACGATCTTGAAATGTTGCTCGGAACGCGGGCCTTATTCAGTTATCTGCCTCTGTCCAACCGCGAGACGCCGCCAGAATTACCATCTCTTGACCATATTGATAGACCGTCAGCAGCCCTTGACGGTATTATTCCGGCTAACCCCAATACACCTTATGATATGAAGCATGTGGTGACTGAAATTGTTGATGATGGCGAATTTTTTGAAATTCATCAGGCGTTTGCCGCTAATATCATTTGTTGCTTGGCGCGCATAGATGGCCAGAGCGTAGGCATTGTTGCTAATCAGCCGATGGTACTTGCTGGGTGTCTTGATATTAATGCGTCACGCAAGGCGGCTCGCTTTGTGCGGTTCTGTGATGCGTTTAACATACCGATAGTGACCCTTGTTGATGTGCCCGGATTCATGCCTGGAATGTCACAGGAGCAGGGCGGTATTATTAATCATGGAGCAAAGCTGCTCTTTGCCTATGCTGAAGCTACAGTGCCAAAGATTACGTTGATTACGCGCAAAGCCTATGGCGGCGCTTACGATGTCATGGCGTCTAAACATTTGCGCGGTGATGTGAATTATGCATGGCCAACAGCTGAAATTGCTGTGATGGGGCCGGAAGGTGCAGCGCGGATTATATTCCGGCAGGCAGCAGATGATCCTGAGAAATTAGCCGAAGCAACCGCCGAATATCGCGAGAAATTTGCCAATCCATTTGTTGCGGCAAGCCGAGGTTATCTCGATGATATCATCATGCCCCGTAATTCACGGCGCAGGATTGCCAAAGCCTTGGTGATGCTTCAGTCAAAAGATCTTGAAAATCCGCCGCGTAAACACGATAATTTGCCGCTTTAATCAGCTTTGGTATACGAAAAGGTAAGGCCATGTTTTCCAAAATTTTGATTGCTAATAGAGGCGAAATCGCGTGTCGCGTGATACGCACAGCCCAAAAGCTCAACATCAAGACTGTTGCTGTTTATTCTGAAGCTGATGCAAATACGCCACATGTTCGACTTGCTGATGAAGCCATTTTAATTGGTGGTGCGGCCTCATCAGATAGCTATCTTCGGATTGATAAAATCATTGATGTGGCTATTGAGACAGGCGCAGAGGCTATCCATCCAGGATACGGGTTTCTGTCTGAAAATGCTGAATTTGTCGATGCCGTGCAAAAAGCAGGTTTGTCATTTATTGGGCCGGATGTGCATGCCATTAAAGTGATGGGTGATAAAATTGAATCCAAAGCCTTGGCTGCGGAATCAGGTGTATCGTGTGTGCCAGGAACCGATGGAGCTGTTTCTGACATAGATGACGCATTGGCCGCCGCCGCAGATATTGGTTATCCAGTGATGGTAAAAGCGTCAGCGGGTGGTGGCGGTAAGGGAATGCGCGTTGTCGCTTCTGCTGATGAGTTGCCCGATGGCATGCGCGCTGCAATGACAGAAGCAAAGAATGCGTTCGGAGATGACCGTGTTTTCATTGAGAAATTTGTGGTCTCTCCACGGCATATCGAAATTCAGGTGCTAGCAGATACGCATGGAAATGTTATCTATCTGGGCGAGCGAGAATGTTCAGTACAGCGGCGTCATCAAAAGGTTATCGAAGAAGCCCCTAGTCCGTTTATTTCTGATAAGACACGCAAAGCTATGGGCGAGCAGGCAGTGATGCTTGCCAAGGCGGTAAATTACCGATCAGCAGGGACCGTTGAGTTTATTGTGGGGGCTGATCAGGATTTCTATTTTCTCGAAATGAACACCCGGCTTCAAGTCGAACATCCCGTAACCGAAGAAGTATATGGGCTAGATCTTGTTGAATGGATGCTCCGGATAGCTGCTTGCGAGCCTCTTACGATAACTCAAAGCGATGTCCGGCCACAAAACTGGTCGATTGAGGCCCGTCTATATGCTGAGGATTCATCGCGCGGTTTTCTGCCGTCTATCGGTCAACTTCGCTGCTATCACGAACCGCAAGGCCCCGGCATTCGGGTTGATGCTGGCATCAGTGAAGGTGGTACTATTTCGATGTTTTATGATCCTATGATCGCCAAGCTGATTGCCACAGCCCCAACGCGGACTGAAGCAATCGACAGGCTGATGCTGGCGCTCGATCAGTATCAGATTTTTGGTGTGTCAACCAACCGGCAGTTTCTGGCAGCTATTTTAGGTGATGCTGATTTCAGAAAAGGCGATATGACGACAGGGTTTATTGCTGACAAATTTGGCGATGCATTTGTTGCAGGTGCGCCTGATGACAGGCAGGCACAACAATTAATGGCCCTTGGTGTTGCGCTTCATGCCCGTAGGCTTTCTGCGCGCCATCATGGTCAGGAACCTGATGCGCGGTTTGCTGTCTGTCGTGATGATGATGAAGGTCGCACTCCATATCTAATGCAGTGGCACACTGATCGTCATGGCGATATTGTTACTTGTGGTGATCATAATATTCGTATCTCGGGTAATCTGGGTCAGGCATTTCCGCAATCAGGCCATATCTTTGATGGTGAAATAGACGGTGATGTTATGGCTATTCAGGTAGAATGGCAGGGGTGGCACTATGCATTACATATCGGTGCAAAAAGTTTGTATATCTCGCTTTATCCAGAAGTAGCAACCTCTATCCTGGGTCACCTGCCTGTGCAACAGCAGAGCCATTCTGCGACTATAATTTCTGCGCCAATGCCTGGCCTTCTTACCCGTCTGATGGTCGCTGAGGGTGATAATGTTGAAGCAGGTCAGAATGTTGCCATCATTGAAGCGATGAAGATGGAAAATGTTCTGAAAGCAGAAATGAAGGGGGTAGTCTCCTCTATTTCTGCGGCACAAGGCGATAGTCTGAATGTTGATGATATTATCATTATATTGACAGACCGTGATCAAACAAGCAGCTGATACACGGTGTGCCTGCGCCGGCAAGAATATGTACAGGCCTAGTAGGGCCTAAGGAGACGAGCCCAGATGAAGCGCAATAATATCGGTCAAGCTTTGACAGGGGCACGCCAGTTAAGATCATTGTCTCTGGGCGGTAAGGTTGCGCTTGGCCCACATGCGAAAACTTTGTTTGATGACATGCTAGCAGCTGCGGATAATGGGCTATATGCTACCACGATTATTCTGGCGGCAACCATTGCCGATGTTGCCTTGCATGAAGGTGATGATGAGGCGGAGGGGCATGGCTTATCGTTTCTCACCGCGCCTGAACGTAAGGGCCTTGACTGGCTTAGGGGGCGGCGCAATGGGCTGGTCCATTATGAAGGTGTTGTTGAAGGTATGGGCGGGGGTGAGTCAGATTATCACAGCCTTGCGCGTGATGCTGACCGCGCGCTTCAGTCACTGATACCACTCATGGAAACGCTTGAATATTTTTAAGATGATACGGCTTGCTTTATGACCTGACAGCCAAAGGACTGGTGGGGCCAAAATGCGCTCCAAAACAATCTTGAATGGCCATATCGAGTTCTGCCTGACTTATAATGAGCCCAAGATCAGCAAGGCTTGTGATACCACCATCTGTCACCCCGCATGGTACAATGCCATCATAATGAGCGAGCTCAGGATCTAGATTAAAGGCTATGCCGTGGCTGGTAACCCAGCGCGAAATTCTCACACCGATGGCAACAATCTTATCCAGCCTGTCAGATAGGCCAATATCACGGCGTTTTACCCAGATACCGGGTAAGCCCTCACGGCGTAGCCCTTCGATACCAAAGCTTGCTAATACATCAATCATCCAACCTTCGAGCTGATAGACATAAAGTCGGACATCCTGCCTGCGTTTCTGCAAATCAAGTATCGGCCAGATAATACGCTGACCGGGGCCATGATAGGTCCATTGCCCACCGCGCCCTGTTGAAACGGTCTCAATAGCTGTCTTTGCCAGCAGGTCACTATCCTGTGCAGAGGTACCGCCTGTATAAATGGGTGGATGTTCTAGCAACATGATAGCTTCAGGGCTTCTTTTTTCCTTTACTGCCTGTAATACCGTATCAAGAGCGGCAAGCGCATCAGGATAGCAGGTAAGCCCAGGAAGTGTAAGAATTTGTGGGTGATTATCACTCATTTCAGAACCCGATGACGCGGCAGGGAAGGGTGTAAAGGGCAGACTTTTCCTCCCCTGTAATAGCAAATTAGGGCATTTGGCAAAAGGGGGCATTTGACTGCTTGAAAAACCTGTAAAGAAGTGACATAACTTTTTTTACCTCACAAATAATGTGCGGCTGTGGCGGAACTGGTAGACGCGCAGCGTTGAGGTCGCTGTGGGGTTAATACCCCGTGGAAGTTCGAGTCTTCTCAGCCGCACCATTTC
>CATISA010000100.1 GCA_949529445.1 Alphaproteobacteria bacterium UBA4588 | reverse complement strand
TCGCTACGTTCTAATTAAACGTGCTGGTGCTGGGTTTATGGCAAATGTTGGCTATCTTATTCCGGTAGTTGCTGTTCTGGTTGGCGGATTGTTTCTTGGTGAATCACTCGGACTTGAAAAACTGATAGCAATGGCATTAATTATCACAAGCGTGATTTTATCGCAGCGTTTTGCTGTTCGCTTGAAACGCAAGAAAGCTGAATAAAAAGGGAGGGATACATGTATAAGGTTGTGTTATTTGATGCATATGGCACGTTGTTAGATGTTGATTCAGCTGCAGCTAATCTGGCGGAATCTGGCACTTATCCCTCATTGAGCAAGGTCTGGCCAGAGTTGTCGGCTCTGTGGCGTTCGCGTCAGTTAAATTATTCATGGCTGCGGAGTCTTTCTGGTAGCTACAAGCCTTTCTGGGAGATTACCGAGGATGCGCTTGATTATGCGATGGCCTCCCTCGGGCTTGATAATAAGGATATGCGCACTGACTTGTTATCACTCTATCGTACGCTTGATGCTTACAGCGAAGTGCCGGCAATGCTGGATGCGCTTGACAAAGCTGGTCTTCCTGCTGCGGTTCTGTCGAATGGGAATCATGACATGCTAGCACATGCATTCTCAGCAGCGGGGCTTTCATCACGTCTTACAGGGTTGTTGTCGGTTGAGGATGTTGGCGTTTTTAAACCAGCTCCCGAAGTTTATGAGCTTGGGTGTAAATATTTTGATGCAGAGCCGTCTGAAATCTTGTTTGTCTCATCCAATGGCTGGGATGCGGCAGCAGCTGGATTATTCGGTTTTCATACTATCTGGGCTAACCGTTCCGGTGCACCTGTGGAGCGACTTCCAAAGGCACCAGATCATATCGCTTCAGATCTCAGCTATGTTACAACTCACCTAAGCACCCTAGCACGCTAATCCGTTTAATACCCTTTCGCGTATTGATGAGTATGATGTTTTATATACGCTCTTTTCTAGTTATCATTCTGCTACTCCCTGCCTTTTTGAAGGGCTCTGTTTTATCTGCTGCCAATGATGTGTTCATCTCTCCGTCTGCTCAGTTTTCAGCCTTTGATGTGGTTGAAATTCAACTTTTGGGGCTAAAGGCGTCCGGGCAAGATAGAATGGCTGGCATTGAGCAGGTCTGGTTTTTTGCTCACCCTGATAATAAGCGGATGACAGGCCCGCTTGAACGCTTTGCAGGGTTATTTGATAACCCTGCCTATGCGCCGCTTATTGGCCATTCATCTGCGAGTATTAAGGAAGTGGATAGACAAGATGGCATGGCCCGTTTTGTTGTCACAGTGTTAGCGCGCGATGGCAAGACTTATGGTTATTATTGGATTTTACGTGCCCTCCGTCGTATGGGTCACAAACAGTCGGATGGTGACATCTGGATGACAAGTGCTGTTTCTGCACCCCGCATCGGCAGCGCAAGTTAACCAATTCTCGGCAATATCTGCCCTTTTCATGCTGGTTAAAAGTGATCATAGGGGAAAAAGCGCTGGTAGATTGTCACATGCTGGCTGTATAGGATAAAGTCATCATGTTTTACTCAATCACTGCATTTTTCAGCCAATTGCCACCACAGCGCCAGAGCGCTGTGTTGTTGATTTTTGCACTGTCTATGCTTGGGATTTGTGACAGCTTCGTGCAAGCGTTTTCAGACAGGGTTGGTCTGGGACAATTCCACTTCATTCGGTCTATTTTTGCGGTTATCTGTATTGTTATAATCGCGCGGATTGGCCATATTTCTCTTGTGCCACGCCGATGGGGAATGGTGCTTGTACGGACTCTGTTTATGGTCTGTGCAATGATGCTATTTTTTTCTGTGCTATCTTTTCTACCCTCAGCTATTGCGGGGGCAGGCTTGTTTACCGCACCTGTTTTCACTCTTCTGTTCAGCGCCTTATTTTTTGGCACAAAAATAGGGTGGCGGCGCATTGCTGCAATCATCTGCGGGACTGCAGGGGTGATTCTGGTGCTTGATGTTGGGGAGGCAGGATTTCAGCCGCTAGCTATTTTACCTATTATCGCTGGTGCCTGTTATGCGCTCGCGATTCTCATGACCAGCCATTATTGCCAGCATGAAAATCCGTTCTCTCTGGTTATTGTTTTTTTCATTGCTATTGGTGGTACCGGATTGTTGACCTCACTATTATTAACATACCTAGATGTTGCTAACCCAACGCCACAGGCGGCTTTCTTATTAAGAGGCTGGCAGGTTATTGCATTCTCTGATGTGCTGATTATTGCGATGATGGCGCTTACAACGATGGTCTCCATTGTTATGATGGCACGCGCTTATCAAATTTCTGAAAGTAGCTATTCGGTAGTCTATGAATATAGCTATCTTGTATCAGCGGCCCTGTTTGGCTGGCTTTACTGGCAGGGAGACTTCTCCCTATTCACAATTGCGGGTATGATTTTGATTTTTATGGCCGGTGTTATTGTAACTCTTGCCTCAGCTGAGAAGGCTAACGTAGAGTCCTAGCGGTGTGAGATTTCTTGCACTTTTTTTGCCGCTGCTGACGATTTCCTGCTAATGAGTAGGGGCTGATTTTAATTGTTTTCTGGAGATTCATAATGAGTGGCTATGTGATGATGCCAAACCCACAAGCGAGTGCTGCTGTTGCTGGGACTGACGAGCGTTTTCCTGTTCGCCGTATTTTTTGTGTTGGGCGAAACTATGCTGCACATGCGCGTGAAATGGGCTTTAGTGATAAAGAGCCCCCATTTTTCTTCACCAAACCTGCCGATGCTCTTGTTGAAACGGGGAGTACAATACCGTATCCGCCGATCACAGAGAATCTGCATTATGAAATTGAGCTTGTTCTTGCGATCGGCACAGGCGGTGCAAATATTGCGTCTGAAGATGCTATAAGCCATATCTGGGGCGCAGGTGTTGGCATTGATTTTACCCGCCGTGATCAGCAGATAGCGCATCGTGAAAAAGGTCGTCCGTGGGATTGGGGTAAAGCATTTGATAATTCTGCGCCCCTTGCCCCGCTCGTCCGAGTTGCTGATTTACCAGCTGAGCGGCAGTCGCTGGCAGAGGGCCGTATCTGGCTTTCAGTGAATGGTGAGATCAAGCAGGATGCATCACTTGCTGACCAAATCTGGAATGTCAGCGATGTAATCGCCTTCTGTAGTCAGTCTGTCACCTTGAAGGCTGGTGATCTTATCTTCACCGGCACACCGGCTGGTGTTGGTGCTGTGACTTCGGGTGATGTTGTAACAGGCGGTATTGAAAACATTGGTGATATTGCCATTACAATTGGACCAAGCGCTTAAAAAGCCGACATAGATAATGAAAAAGGGCAGATAGATGGAAGCCTTGGCGCATGATATTCCAAAGCCTGGGCAGATAACTAGGCTTACTGATGATCTGTTCTGGGCACGCTTCGACCTGCCTTTTCGGTTAAACCATATCAATCTGTATATGCTAGATACAGATGACGGATGGGTGCTGATTGATTGTGGTATTAATAATGCGCATACGAAAGAGCATTGGGATGCGTTACTGAGCGGGCCTCTCTCGCAACAGCGTATTAGCCAGATATTGGTAACCCATCACCATGTTGATCATATTGGCTATTGTGGCGCATTATGCGAAATCACTGGCGCTGAAGCATGGACAAGTGCCAAAGAAGATGAGCATGCACATTGGCTTTATGCACAAGAGCCGGCTGATTTTGCCACGTTGATGGTAAATACATATACCCAATACGACCTTGTGCCAGAGGCAATTGAAGAGGTCCGCCATCGCGGCAATCGTTATCACGAGAAATGTGGTGTTTTGCCGTCCTTTAACCGTATTGAAGATGGCGATCAAATTACAACTAAGGCAGGGATATGGACAGCACGAATTGATAAAGGCCATAGCGATGCGCATATCAGTCTGATGGATAAACATAGAAATCTATTTATTTCTATCGATTTTCTGCTACCGCGTATTTCACCTAACATTTCTGCTGATATTCGAGATACCGATGATGATTTACTGGCACATTATTTCCAGTATCTTACCGAAATGCAGGATTTACCCGAAGACATGCAAATCTTTCCCGGTCATGACTGGCCGTTTAGGAAAGGCAATCTGCGGGCAACGGCTCTGATAGACCATCATCATATGCGTCTGGATCAACTTGAAGTCGAAGCAAAAAGCACCCCTCTTACCGTATCAACGGCGATGGATGTCTTGTTTGGCAGAATGTTTGGCGAGCATGAATTATATTTTGCGTCGGGTGAGGCGCGTGCACATCTTAATAACCTGAAAAGTTCTGGCCGGTTGATAAAACAGCAGGATGATACCGGCATTGACCGTTATTATCCGTCTTAAGATAATGTGCGGAATTGATTAGATGGTTCGCCTGTTTCCTCTTATCTTTGTCTTTTTATGGTCATCAGCCTTTATCTCTAGCAAAATTATCGTTGCCGATGCCTCTCCTTTCGCCTCTCTTGGATTTCGATTTGCGATTGTAGCATGTGGGTTTTGTCTCTTTAGTATCATTCGGCGTGAACGACTTTCTGGCACGCGCACTGATATATTGAGCGCCTGTGCAACCGGTGTTCTATTTCATGGGCTTTATCTAGGTGGTGTCTTTTTTGCTATATCAAAAGGGCTGCCAGCAGGTGTTGCCGCTCTGATTGTATCGCTTCAACCGGTGCTTACCGGCGCATTAGCTGGCCCTGTCCTAAATGAAACTGTCACATGGCGTCAATGGGCTGGTATATGTCTTGGCTTTGCTGGTGCAGCACTTGTTCTGGGCTTTGATATTGGCGGCAGTCTTCCTGTCATTGGTGTTGTGGCGTCTATTATTGCGCTCGCGGCCGTGACAATAGGGACATTATGGCAGAAAAAAGTAAGTGGAAAATTACCACTTTCAGTGAGCAATTGCTACCAGGCCGCCGGCGCAGCTCTTTTTCATTGTATTGTTATGTTATTGCTTGAAGATCCGTTTATCTATTTTACAGCATCTTTCATTCTATCAATGGGCTGGCAGATTGTGATGGTGTCATTTGGTGCCTTTACCATTCTCATGTATTTGATTTCGGTTGGGTCGGCAAGTCGGACGGCAACGTTATTCTTCCTTGTCCCTCCTGTATCAGC
>CATISA010000099.1 GCA_949529445.1 Alphaproteobacteria bacterium UBA4588 | reverse complement strand
TTGCGCACACCTGAAAAAGTGAATGCGACAACACGTCAGAAAATCAAAAATGCTGTTGCTGAGTTAGGATATGTGCTCGATGAAACAGCTGGTGCGTTATCGTCAAAAAGAACGAGAACTGTTTGTGCGGTGATTTCGACGTTAGACCAGTCTATTTTTTCTACTACTGTAGATGGTCTGACGGATGGTCTTTCACAAAATGGTATGCAGCTATTTCTTGGGACGGCCAATTATAGCTCAAAAACCGAGGAAGCTTTGCTACAGGCTTTTATGGGCCGCAGGCCTGATGCTGTGGTGCTCACAAATAGCTTGCATACAAACAGCGCAACGCAAAATCTCATTCAGTCAAATCTCCCTATATTTGAGCTATGGGAGTTGCCAGACAATCCCATTTACGCTGCGGTGGGGTTTTCAAATTTTCACGCGGGTCGTGATATAACGACTTATCTCAAAGCAAGAAATAAAAAGAAGATATCGTTTATAAGAATCGACTACCAGGATGAGTGTCGGGGCCGTTTACGAATGGAAGGATACTGTGAAGCAATCAGAGAATTTCATACTCCTCGGCTCATAGAAGTGCCTTATGAACATGGTACCTCAGCTGCGGAATATGGCGCAAAAGGGTTAGTCAAAATACTTGAAAAATGGCCCGATACTGATGCGATTATGTGCGCAAACGACTCATTAGCTATGGGTGTTTGGTGTGAAGCCATGCGCAGAGGTATTTCGATTCCAGAAAAGATAGCACTCACAGGATTTGGCGATTTTGAATTAGCTGGCGCTGCAGCACTCGGCTTAACTACAGTACAAATTGATGGCTATCAAATGGGAAAAATCACGGCAGAGTTAATTCATAATTATTATAGTGGGGGTATAGATGTCCCTACCATCACAGACATTCACTATAAGATAATAGAGCGTCATTCTGCGTAAGGGACCAAGAATAGCTGGATAAACTAATAAGCAGACGCCTACAGGAACGCTGAGAGTTGGCTTCACTCCATCCAAAATATTAGTTAGATCAAAATAATCAGCCTTTTTGCATTAATGTATTTTGGTCCTGAAACTCCAGTGCAAAAAATGTATAGAGCTAGTGTAAAAATAGCACTGTTTCCCTCTGGTTGCGCTGCTTTAAAAACAAGTGATGAAATCAATATTAAAACCGCATGTCTCATCATTTTCCGCTGCTATATCAGATTATGCTGAAACATTTGGGCTCTCCCTTCGTTTCTCGAACAAAATTTCTGAGATGATCAATACTACCTGCGCAGAGACTGTTTGCGCTACAGAAACAGAATTGTTTCTGCAGAACCAGCTCGGAGATGCGCTGTATTTTCTAGTATCTGGCGAAGCGCGATTCATTCGACAGGCGAATGGTGAACAGACAAGATTTGCTACAGTCACCTCACCGATGGTGCCGCTTGGGGTCTCTTGTTTGAACTCGCCTGGTCGCTATCTATCAACGGGCGTTGTTACAAAAGGTAGTCGGTATTTTTCATTACCACTAAAAATGCTCTTTGACATATTGGTGATTGATCAACAGGCGGGCGCTCAATTGATGAGCTTTATTCTTAGCCGCGCCACAGAATTATTATGGGCAACCCGGTCTTTCACGCCTCCTTTGCCGGCCAATCCGCACCATACAGCTGACGGTGTAGCATTCAAAAATGATAGAGATATTGAAACTAGGCTAACCGATACCGCTTTTTTTGCCGAGCTCAACAAAGAGCGATTGCCAGCTCTCCTTGAATTTGCTGAATTGCGGCTTTTTGCCTCGCATGAGATAATTTTAGAAGAAGGACAGCCCAATCATGACTTAATTATTTTGTTTTCAGGCAGCATTGAGGCGAGTTTTTCAATGCAGATCGATAAGAAAATAATTCGCAAAACACGCACAATCGTAAGGCCGGGTGTGGCGCTAACTTGGGCAAACGGGCAGTGTGATTTGCCCGCACCATACCAGTTAAGGAGTAACCGGGACACGGCAATCCTAAAATTTTCATCTGCTAAAATCCATGAAATGATGACGCGTGAACCCCTAATGGCGTCTGCTCTATTTCAACGCCAAATCTGGCAAATTGGCCGCTTCCAGCAATCATCAAGCGGACTGTCCAACTTCGCAGATAGGACGCAGTCAGAACTATTGAAAACCTTAATCGACTATAATGGCTCAAAAATACCAGTGCAGTCCCCCCTTCATAGTGCAACTCATATGCTGGATAATAGATTCACCCGAAAATTTGCATTTGATTGCATTTATGAAGCTGCATTGAAAGGAAATGATGCCGAGCGTTCGGTCGCATCACTCCTCACGGATGCTTTGAAACCTGTAGAGCGTGAACATCGGTTTTTTGAACAACTTAATAAAATCTATACCCGCGTAACAAGTGCTGAAGCGGGTGCTAATTCATCGACATTACGGCAGTTAACCCAGGTTGATTTTGCTCGGGCATTCGACCAGATCCCATATGTAATAAAGGGTCAGGAACATTTGCCAGATGAGCCAAAAACGATTTTTATCTATAACCACCTAGCGGCCGTGCCTGAAAACGAGCTGGCGAATGGTCATGCCTTTTCCCTCGATAGCCATTTTGTTAGTACAAAAATTCTCTATCCAAAATATGGTGATGGTGGGCAGCGGATTGTACGCGCAAGCCGAAGTACAGAATTTTGGCGGAATGGCTACTATTCACGCCTTGATAATATCTTTGTACATACACCTGAATCAGATCGGCTGACCGAAACCGATCAGCAAAAAGCAGATCGTAAGCAGAGTTTGTATATCGAAGCAGAGCGCACATTCAATCAGTGCAGACCCATTGTCATTGCTCCTGAAGGTACGTCTGAAACATCAGATAATCTGACCCCGACATCACCGGGACCTTTCAAGATTGGCGCCTTCAAGCTTGCCGCTACTCTGACACCAGAACCGGTGATTGTACCCATTGCATTGGCGAATTTTGATATTAATGTGTCACAAACAATTTATTCGGCAGTTATAAAACCCCCGTTCCGATTGTCAGACGTGGTCGATGATATATCTGATGAGGCACAGATAGAGGCTTTCCTGGATAAGTATCGAAAGACCTTTAGGGGGTATGTTGAAGAGGCAATTGCGCTTGCTGACGATGTTCGTGCCATGCCTGTGGAGCAAAGGCAGCTTCTCTCAACAAATCTGGGACTTGTGAGTCCTATCGAAGAAGAATTTGGAACAGATGTGCGTGAAGTCGAAATGCACCGCTATAAGACCCAGACTGATGAGCCTGAAATCGTCTTATATGGCAGCTCGACATTGCGGCTCTGGCGTGATGCTAAAACGGACCTAGGTGTACCTCATTTGTTGAATCTAGCGTTTGGGGGCGCTACCATTGCTGCCTGTCAGGCATATGCTGCACAGTTGCTACAGCCTTTAAAAACAGGAACATTAGTTCTTTATGCCGGTGACAATGACTTGGGTAATGGCATGTCTGTGTTAGATGTCATTCACGATTATGAAAATCTAATAGAAACAATCCAAGAAATTCTACCTGACTTTGAGGTATTTGTTATTTCATTGAAACCAAGCCCATTCAGACATCACCTCACAGACAAAATTAATGAGGTTAACAAATGGCTGAAAGATTTTACAGATCAAAGAGACGGCTGGCAGTTCATTGATATTTTTTCAGCCATGACTGAGGCCAACGGAAAAGATAAAAGTGTCTTCTATGAAGATGATCCACTGCATATGAATGATATTGGTTATGCCTTTCTTGCAAAGAAGATAAGAGAAAAGCTATAATATCGAGCCATGGATCACTGTCTAGGCCGATACCGGCAATCTTTCTGCATGATACCTTTATAGGCTAGATAGCTTGCACTACGCTTATCGCAAATACCATCATGTTGTAGGGTTGGCTTAGGTTTGCTGATAGCTATGAGCAAAGACCTCTTATTAAAAATTTCTGAGCCTTCTTTAATTCAAGGCCTTTAGGGCTAATAATATTCACATCATCCGTTATAATGGCCCACTTCCAATTAGGTCTCGTTAAACGCTGTTTTGATGTTTTAATATTTCTGAAGTGGTTGAATAATACAAAACTCTATCTACCATGATATTTGCAATATGAGCCGTTTAAAACGCTAAAGGAATAATCAGATGAATACGCTTATTAGTCGCTTCACTATCCCCAAAGACCGGTTTTCAGGCGCCGTCCTTATCACAGGAGCAAGTGGCTGCATAGGCGCATGGGTTGTGGCAAGCCTTGTTGCATCTGGCGTGAAGGTGATTGCATCAGACCTGTCTGTTGATAGGCGACGTGCTAGCCTTGTCATGGGCGCTGATGCCGCGGCTGATGTCATATGGGAATGTTGTGATGTGACAGATTTCAATGCAGTTCACGCACTGGCTCAAAAATATGATTTGCAAGCCATTATCCATCTTGCTGGTTTGCAGGTGCCATTTTGTGCTGCCAATCCTGCTTTGGGCGCCAGGGTGAATGTAGAGGGAACAATCAACGTTCTGCAGACAGCGCGAGAATTAGGGCTTAAGCGGGTTGTTTATGCATCGTCTGTTGCGGCTCATGGATTACCGCCGGGTAGTGGTTTCGCTGAAACACTTTATGGCGTTTATAAAGTTGCGAATGAGCATTCGGCGTTTGTTTATTGGAAGGACTGGCAGGTACCATCTGTTGGCCTTCGGCCTAACGTTGTTTATGGGGTAGGGCGTGATCAGGGTATGAGTTCTAAAAATACTGCAGCCATAGAGGCAGCTGTGAGTGGCACTTCTTTTGATGTGCCATATCGTGGCAATTATAGCTGGCTTTATGCAGGAGAAGCTGCGGCGGCCTTTATTGCGGCTGTCAGTCAAGATGGGACAGGTGCCCCTGTTTTCGACCTAAATGGTAGTTGCGAGACGATAGAGACTGGTCTCGAAATTTTGAAACAACTTGCACCAGACTCTCAGATAAGCTGTTCGGGAGGTGACTTTCCTTTTCCTCCAGATTTAGATGATGGGCCACTACGCGCCTATCTTCCTGATTACCCATCTATAACAGTCGAAGAGGGCATAACAGCAACCTATAGAGCACTCTCAGCATCTGATGGTAATGATTAGCGCTCTGATGGGGAGTTAATAATCATTATTGCGAGTAACTACGCTGTGAGAGTGCACTTGCTCGAAATAGGATAATCAGTGCGCTTGCCATAAAGCAAATAAGACCGGCGGCAAAGAAAATTGGACCATAGGTCAGGATTGCGTCTCTTACTTCTCCTGCACCATAAGCTGCGATTGCAGCGCCGATTTGGTGCGATCCAAAAATCCACCCAAAGATAACAGGCCCTTTTACTGGCCCAAAAAATTTCCCAGTGAGCCGCACAGTCGGAGGAACTGTTGCTATAAAATCTAGACCAAAGAAAATTGCCCAAAGTGATAAGGCAAAAACATCAAGGTCGCTATAGGGAAGATATAGAAGAGATAAGCCACGAAACCCATAATAGAAAGCCAGCAATTTATAATTATCATACCTATCAGACAGCCAGCCTGAACTCATTGTGCCAACAAAATTAAAGATACCCATCAATGCAAGATATGATGATGCCACAATTATACCAATATTATTATCAGAGCAAAACGGGATGAAGTGCTGAGAAATCAAACCATTGGACGTCAGGCCACAGATAAAAAATGTTATAGCAAGAACCCAGAAGGCAGGGTGTTTTATCGCCTCAAGAAGACAGGTTATGCTGGTAAGGAAGGGATTAGATTTTGATGTGTCGGGTGGCATGAATAGCTCGTCTGAGCCATAGGGGGGAGTGTCTAAATCTGAGGGCCAGTTTTTACCAAACAGAAAGAAAAGTAAGGCACATAAGCACGCTCCAATAACCACAGGAAGAATCGAAAACTGCCATTCGAAGCGGGTCGTGAGCCAGGCTGTCATTGGCACAAACGCCAATTGACCTGCGGCAAATGCTGATGTGAGTATACCGATAACTAGGCCCCGTCTTTCCTCAAACCATCTAGTTGCAACAGTTGCTGCAAGCCCAAGCCCAAGGATGCCGGAGGCTACGCCAAGACAAAAGCCAATGCTGAAAAATAGATGCCATACCTCAGTTGCATTCACTGTAAGTATGAGGCCTAGGCTAATAAGTAGGCAGGATGTAACAGCAACTTTCATGATCCCAAGCCTGAGCATTAATGCCCCTCCAAATGGGGCAAGCAAGGCAAGGATAAGAAACATGATGCCAATCGCAGTGGTGACATCAGAAATGCCCCATCCAAAAGAGGTTGTCATCGGCAAGATAAGAACTTGAGGGATACTCAATGCAGCTGAGGTAAAAGTAATGGTAATAAAAGCCAGAAAGGCCATCACCCACCCGTAAAAAATATTATGGCGATCAAGAAAATTTTTTAAGGGACGGGCAAACATCTACGCATTCTCCTACTGTCCTAAAACCTGCCAAATAAAGATTGCCTAGAATAGTGTTATAATAAAGAATTTTATCAATCCTAGTCATCAAAGAGATACTAGTCTCATTCGAAGACTAAAGCTAGGGTCGTAAAGATGCAGAGGGGCAACGCCAATGGGAAAGCTTGTTTTTACAAAACCTTTTACCCAGCAAGAATCAATTCCAGAAGCTGGTATCGAACGCGCTGTGGAGATAATGAGAAGTGGTAGACTTCACCGTTATAATCTTACAGGCGATGAAGCGAGTGAGGCCAGTTGCCTTGAAAGGGAATATGCGACTTGGCAGGGGGTGGACTATTGTCTGGCTTGTAGTTCTGGGGGGTATGCTATCCAGCTGGCATTGCGTGTATGCGGTGTTATGCCAGGTGACAAGGTTCTGGCGAATGCCTATACGCTGGCCCCTGTACCAGGGGCTATCCATAATGTGGGCGCAGTGCCTATGCTGGTAGATATTGACGAGAATTACCACATAGATTGTGATGATCTAGATGCCAAAGCACGGGTGAGTGGTGCAAAAGTTCTGCTCTTGTCTCATATGCGCGGCCATATTGCCGATATGGACCGTGTAGTTGATATTTGTCAAACGCATGACATCTGCCTGATTGAAGATTGTGCGCATACAATGGGGGCAAAATGGCGGGGGATTAGATCAGGGAATTTTGGTATGGTCGCCACATTTTCAACTCAGACATATAAGCATATGAATTCTGGTGAAGGAGGATTTCTGACAACAAACGATCCTGAAATTGCAGCGCGGGCTGTGGTGTCATCAGGCTCCTATATGCTGTATGGCCGGCATGGCGCAATTCCAGCAGAGGAGGTGTTTCAGAAGGTCCGACTTCATTCTCCTAATTATTCAGGCAGGATGGACCAGATGCGGGCTGCTATGCTGCGCGCACAATTGCCAGAAATAGAACAGAATCTGGCGCGCTGGAATCTACTCTATGACAAATTACATGCACGATTATTATCTATGGATGGCGTGACTATTCCACGGCGTAAGCAGGTTGAAGAATATGTTGGTTCCTCCATCCAGTTTCGTGCTGAGGCAGTGACAAAACAGAGCATGCCGACATTTGTTGCCGCTTGTGCAGCGCGTGGTGTAGAGCTTAAATGGTTTGGAGATGATGAGCCGAAAGCATTCACAAGCCGTTATGATAGCTGGCGTTATATTGATGATATTCCGGTTCTGCCCACCACGTTAAAGGTGCTGAAAACAACACTTGATATGCGGGTGCCACTGACATTCACTGAAGCTGATTGTGACATCATCGCAGATATTATCGAAGATGAAATGAAGCAGTTTACACGTGGCTAACGCTGAGAGCTGTTATGGCGCGTGATTGTTTTGTTATTGCCGAAGTCAATTTACATAAACCGGGCAGGGTCAAAAGCAGATAAATCATTATTACTGACCTTGCCGTCAATCATATTAGCGACTATGCGGCCTGATTTTGGCCCAGATGTTAACCCTATATGCTGATGGCCAAAGGCTGTGTAGATGCCGCTCTGTGCTATCTGACCAATCAGGGGGAGGCTGTCTGTAGTCGTGGGGCGAAAACCCATCCATTCCTCAATACCTTCATACTCCAGCTTGGGGAAGGCATCCTGAACAAAGGATTTTATCAGCCTAACGGGCCTGCGAGACGGGCCATATTCAATGCCGCCTAATTCTACTGTGCCTGCACAGCGTAGATTGTTCCCCATTGGAGTGATCCCAAATTTCCCTGCGGCAAGCATTGGGTTTTTTGGCAATATCGAGGCGTTTTTATACACAACATGATAACCGCGTTCAGCCTCTAGTGGAACTGACAGACCAAGTCGCTTCATAAGCGGCTTTGACCAAATACCTGATGTTACAACAGCATTATCACAGTCAAAGTCACCCTGGTCAGTCTGAATGGCTATTATTTTGCCATTAGACCTCTTGAAATCCTGAACTGTTGCTTGGATAAACTTTCCACCTTCATGGACAAAATAGGCACATAGTTCTTTGACATATTGTCCAGGATTGAGGATATGACCTTGCCCTTCTAGAACAGCCATATACTGCATTGCAGGACCCAGAATGGGCTCCTCTTCTGCTACCTGCGTGCCAGTCAGGATAGTTGGTACAAGTCCGACGTCTCGCCGCAATGCCCAACTATAGGCGTCTTGTTCGAAGTCTTCTTGTGAGCGATAGACATAGCTAATTTTGCTATCTTCTACCCACTGCGCAACCGGTGTGCCGCTACTCAAGGCTTTATGCTGGTCTACAGCGTCAGACAAGAGAGGCATCAGGTCTGAGACTGTTTGGCGCGCCTTGGCATCTGTAGCGTGTGATAAAAACTTTGCTAACCATGGAACCAGACGTGGCATATAACCCCATTTGAGAGAAAAGGAGCTTTTGGAATTAAGAAGCAGAGAGGGTAATTTTCGCCACAGAGTGGGTGTTGTCATAGGCACGACTGCCCATTGTGCAATTAATCCAGCATTGCCGTAAGACGCGCCCATACCCGGCTCGCCCCTATCCATCAGGATGACCTGATACCCATATCGCTGTAGCCAGATGGCGGTTGATACGCCGCAGATGCCAGCACCGATAACAATAATTTTTGGCCGTGCCATCAGGCGGCGCTCCCATGAGTTAGTCTTCGCTATCGTCTTCCTACTTTACCATAACAAGGGTATCTACTCCCTATAGTAGACCTGTTGCGATAAGCCGTGCTCCCATCAGCAAGAAGGCTGTTAGCACAAAAGTGCGAAATAAATCATGCGAGACATAACGCCGTAGGATCTCGCCGACTCGAAAGCCACACATCACTACAACCAGCCCAATAAGAGACTGTAAAAGTGTTTCGCTGGTAACAACACCCGAAATAATGAGCCCGATAGCAAGCGGTATACAGCCTGCAAGAAAGAGAAATCCTGTTGCGCCAATAAATTCCTCTTTGGGCGTGTTTCGCGCAAGAAGATACATTGCAACAGGCGGCGACCAAATAGAACTCAGCCCACCCAAGACACCTGAAAATAACCCAACGCCGACCTGCCATCCAAGCGCATCAGAGATGGGAAGGGGGATACGAAATAACAAATTGATGGAAAAGGCGACCATCGCACAGCCAATGGCAACCGTGAGCATCGCTGTTGGAAAAGAGGTGATGAATAATGAAGTAAGAAAGATACTAAACATAATGGCTACGGCAAACCATTTATACTTCATTGCTATGTGCAGCCTATTTTCAGATCGGGTAAATTGGACAAAGTTGGTAAAAACTATCGGCAAAATCATCAGTGATATAGCCGATGTTGGTTCCATGATAAGGGTTAGAAACGCCATAGCAGCAGCCGGAAGGCCAATACCCAAAAACCCCTTGATGACCCCAGCTATTAAAAAGACACCCGCAATAAGAACCATATCTGCTGGGTCAATACCTACTGGCAGAAAGGTTTCATAAAATATAGTCATTATTGGGTTTCCTGATATACCAGACCAAATAGCTTTAATCGTTGAACTTTACCAGATGGTCCTTTGGGAAGGTCATCGAGAATATGAATATTATCGGGGCATTTGAATTTACCGAGCCTGTCCCGGCAATGATCGAGAAGTGCTGAAACCTCAGCCGTTTTTCTGGGTTTAAAGCGAATACATGCCTCAACCCTCTGGCCATAATTCTCACAGGGGACAGCAAAGGCAGCCGCTTCAAGAATAACATCATGTTCTAGGAGCACTTCATCAATTTCACGCGGGGCAATGTTTTCCCCGCCCTTGATGATGAGTTCTTTGATGCGGCCGGTCACAAAGACATAACCATCATCGTCCATATGGCCAATATCACCTGTCCTTAGCCACCCATCAACTGTAATGGTCTTTGCGGTTTCATCGGGCTGATGCAGGTATGTCTGCATAACATTCTCGCCACGCACCAGTATTTCACCGGATACACCAGCGGCAACGGGCTGCAAATTTTCATCTGCAATGATGACCTCATTCCCTACTGCAATACCAGGCGAGCCTATTTTCCGTTCCTGCGGCGGCATCGGGTTTGATAGGATTTGCGCCCCTGTTTCTGTTAGTCCCATTGTTTCAATAATTGGGATGCCAAACCGCGCTTCAAACCGGCGGTGAATTTCAGGTGATAAAGGAGCAGATGCAGAACGGGAAAAGCGCAGACGGGCACGGTCAAGTTCTGGCACAGTTTCATCATTTAAAAGATAGGCAAACAAAGTCGGCACTGCACTAAACCAGCTCACTTTATGGTCATAAACCTGTTGCCAGAAGGTCGAGACTGAAAATTTATAAGGGATAACTAGCTGGCTTTTAGAAACCAGAGTGCCCATGACAGTGACGCATAATCCGTTAATATGATAAATGGGCAACACACAAAGGCCAGTATCTTCTGCCGTGATATGATGGGCCTCAACAGGATTTCTACCAGCGGCTAGTAAATTTCCGTGACTAAGAACTACACCCTTGGGATTGCCTGTTGTACCGGAGGTATACATCAAGATGCCGGGTGTTTGTTTTTGCGGCAAGGGGGCAGGTTGCGCAGCCGCGCCTGTGCATCCCTCTGGCCAGACAGGCGGACCTTCTGGTGGTAGAAGGATGATAAGCGGTGAAAGCTTACTCTGGCTCAGAACATCTGCAATAAGGTCATGATTATCGGGCGCACAGAAAATAACATCAGCTTTGCAATGTTTCAGCACATAGGACATTACTTTTGTCCCTGCGACCAGATTAAGCGGGGTTGCAAGGTAGCCACCATAGGTGATGCCAGCAATGGCAAGACATGCGCCTATGCTATTGTGAGATGCAATGGCAATGGATTCACCATCTTCTATTCCTAAGGCTTTTAGATGCATTGCAATACTTTGGGCCTGACTGAGAGCTTCTTGCCAAGTAACCTGCTGGCTGGTTTCAGGGCTAGTAAGCCATATTCCGTTAGGCGATAATGCTGCATTCTGTTCAAGCTGGTCACCAAGAGAGCCGCTCATTTGCCAAACTCAGCCCAGTAATCAGAAAAAATCTCGTCCAGAGACGGTTTGCGTTCTGGAATCACGCGCACAATTTTCACATGGTTCACAAAATGCGTCCAGTTCAGGTTTTCATCGATTGAATTGCCACCCCAGCTACCGCAGCCCATTGAAAGAGAAAATGGCATACCGTTATTAAAAAACCCACCATTGGCAAAGCAATGAGCCTGATTAACAATCACACGGCAGGTCTGGGCCTCCATCGCAAGCGTATGGGCGCGGCTATCATCACTGGAGTGAAGGCCAAGAGAATGGCCTGCCCCTTGAATCGCTTGTATGGCTACTGCCTTTGCCTTAGCATCTTCGAAATTAGAGGCTCTATAGAGCGCAAGAAAGCGTGCCATTTTTTCCCCCGTCATTGGGATGTCAGCGCTAATATGTTCCTGTGGTGCAACAAGGAAGCTTGTCCCATCTGGTGCGGTAGCCGTTAACGCCATTGCTTCCAGCACAGTCTCAATATCTTGTGCCAGCAATGTAGTGGTCATTTTCCCATCATGCCAATGGATGGATTGAAGCTTTTCTGCTCCGGCTTTATCAAGGAGTAATCCGCCATGGCGTCCAAGCGCAGAGACAACGTCATCATAAACGCTATCAACAGCAATCACGGCATTTTCTGAACTGCATGAAGTAGCATTATCAAAGATTTTTGACGCTGCAATCTTAGCGGCAGCATCATCAATATTTGCTGTTTCATCAATAATTGTAACGACATTACCAGCCCCCACACCAAGCGCAGGTGTGCCAGATGAATATCCAGCGCGCACATTACTCTGAGAGCCGGTCACGACAACAAGATCGGCGGACTGCATCAGTCGTTCGGTTTTAGGCTTGGATGGCGGAGCGGGTGCCATCTGCACCAGATTGTCTGGCAAGCCTACTGCGGCAAGGGCTTTGTTGATATGACTCAGCAGGGCAAGTGCTGGCTTTACCCCTTTTGGGCTAGGGGCGATGATAATCGCATTCCCTGTTTTCAATGCGTTGATAATATTATTGGTCGGTGTTGCCAGCGGATTTGTAGAAGGCACAATCGCTGCAATAACGCCTTTCGGCCTGAGATAGGTTGAGAGACCTGTTTCTGGATCATCGCTAACATGGCCAAAGCTCTTGACATGTTTAAGATCTCGCATCAGTCCTAATGTCTTATTATGATTTTTGCGGACCTTATCTTCAACCCGGCCAAGGCCCGTTTCAGCAACCGCCATTTCTGCCAGTGTCTGATTACGTTCCGGCTCCATCAATGCCCAGGCGACAGCCTGACAGGCTTTATCAAATAGGGCCTGACTTCCCATTTCTTCGTAGCGCGCTTGGGCTATGCGCGCTAACGCAACGGTTTTGTCAATATCAGCAATGCCGTTATCATCAGTCATGTGGTTCACTTCTTTGGTTAGGTTGATGAAGCGTGGTTTGTCTTAAACGCTTTGTGCAACCCGCTCGCCAGCGTCAATGTACCAGCAACAATAAGGATAAGACAAACAGGACGTGATAAGTAATCCAGCAGGTCATAATGAACCATCTGCATACCCTGTGCGAAATTCTGCTCACCAATTTTTCCTAGTATAATACCAAGAACAATCCCAGGAATAGAATAGCCTGAACGGCGCAGCATGAAGCCAATAATGCCGGCAGCGAACATGACCATTACATCCAAAACCAGACCCCGGCCAATATAAGAGCCAATAGTTGCTAAAAGCAGAATCAAGGGAGCAAGGAATTGAAATGGAATTTTCAATAAATAAAGAATCGTTTTTGTTTCAAGTATGCCAATGAATAGAATAGATAGGTTGGCAAAAAACATCGCAGCGAAGACTACCCAGATTAAATCTGGCGAGTTATAAAAAACCAATGGTCCTGGCTCTAGATCATGCATCTGAAATACAGCAACCATCATGGCTGTAAGCGCGCCGCCTGGCAGCCCAAGGGCTAAAAGAGGTATCATGGCTGCGCCTGTTGCGGCATTATTTGCCGTCTCAGATGAGATAACGCCTTCGATATTACCTTTGCCGAATGAGTCTTTCTTTTTTGACCAACGCACAGCTTCACCATAACCCATAAAGGCAGCAAGCGTCGCACCAATTCCAGGCAGTATACCACAGAAAAACCCAACTAAAATTGATCTTAAAACAGCGAATTTTTGCTGCCAAAGTTCAAAAAATGAGGGAAATTCCATATTAACTGGTGGCGCTTCATAGCGACCTTTAGCCGTCTTTTCAGCTTGGACAAAAATTTCAGAAACAGCAAAAAACCCAAGTATGGCAGGCACAAAGGCAATGCCTGCAGCGAGATCTGAGAAGCCAAAATTAAAGCGGTCAATCCCTCCAACTGGGTCTTGCCCGATAGTCGCTATGATTAGCCCAAGTCCAACAGACATCCAACCTTTCCAAATTGTCCGCCCACCAACTGAAGAAGCAACGGCTAAGCCAAAAAAGACTAGGGCAAATATTTCTGGAGGCCCAATATTTCGGATAGCCCATTTTGCTAGAGGCTCAGTTGCCGCCATCATAACCAAGGCAGATGCGACACCTCCAATAGCAGAGCACAGAACCGCAGCACCCACTGCTTTCCCTGCTAACCCTTTGCGCGTCATTGGATAGCCATCAAAAGCTGTTGGTGCATTTTCAGGGGCACCAGGAATATTAAACAAAATCGCAGTAATGGCGCCACCATATGTGCCTGTGCAATAAATCACAGCGAACAACATCACACCTTGTGTAGGTGTTAAGCTTGCAGTGAATGGGAGTAAGATTGCTGCGAGCGTAAGCATGCTTACACCTGGGATAGCGCCAAACAACATGCCGCCAAGAACCCCAAAGACAAAAATAGCAAGTGTTAAGGGGTCACCAAATAGAGCGCTGCTACCAAGAAGAAAATTTTCTATCATTGTCTATTTACCATAAATCCAGCTGTTGGAATTGTGTGTTCATTCGTAAAACAAACGCACTGTAATCATAAAATGGAGATACATTGCCCTGAGGCAGTGGCGCATTCAAAACCACCATAAAGAGAAACAAAAGAAGCGTGTAAATAAATAAAGTAATCCCGAGTATCCAGCGTGCGCGTCTCTCGCCAAAAAGCAGAATTATGGAAATAATAAAAAAAGGTGTCGCAAAGTAAAAACCAACAGGTTTCAAGGACATTGCGTATAAAAAAGGTGTGGCTAAAACAGCAACAATTTTTACTATAGCAACTTTGGATGGTGTGTTGTCGTCTTCTTCATCCTCGTCAGCAATCCCAACACGACCTAACTGCGTTGCCGACCCAAATCTATATTGATGAAAGAGATTGCCAAGTGTGACAAACAACAAAATACCTAAGATAACTCTGGGCCAACCCGTTGCCCCAAATTTGTAAATTTCAATTGGCTGATTGAAATCATAAGTTAAGACAAAAAAAACTACCACGCCGCAAAGCCAGATAATTCCCTCAATCAGATGAGAATTCTTGAGATTTCCCATTTTCATAGATAACACTCTTAGCTAAATTAACGGTGCTTATTTCTGATAAGAGGGGGCGGAAACTAAAAAAATTCCGCCCCCTTCAACAATTTTAATAGTGGATCTTATTTAACATCTAGACCCATTTGTTTATACACTTCACGATATTGTGGAATGGTAGAGTTTATAAGCTTAATAGCCCCTGCAGTATCACGATAGCTATCGATTACTGTCATGAACTTCTTCTCATTAAATGCTTGATAGCTATCTTCACAATAACCACGCTGGAATGCCCATTGTAACCATTTAACGCGGTCAGCTGGTGCGTCTTTATGGACATAAAAACCACGAAAGCGAAGTAATGGTTCAAAGTTCATTCCCTTTTCAACATGCGTGGGCACATCTGAGAACACACCAGGGCGTTCACCGAAAATTGTCAGGATGGGTTTGAAGTCACCTGAATCAAGGAATTTGCGAACATCTCCTGGCTGTTCAAATAATGCATCTACTTGTCCACCTAGCAGTGCACCGTAACGTGGAGCGCCTTTGTCAAAGGAAATTTGCTGGATCTTCATATCAGATGCATCGGTAATGAACTTCATCGTGACGCGTTCCATTGATCCTTCTTTTGAAACATTAGCGATGGTAGCCTTGCCATTCTGTGCCTGAACCCATGCAACAAAAGAATCCCAATCATTAAAGCGGTCTTCATTAGTTCTGATATAAATCTGCGAGAATGTTACCTGAGAAATGACGAGTGGTATCAAGTCTGTCGCTGGATTTGGACGGCTCGAATCAAGCGCATGCGCAGATGATGCATCATCAATATGCTCTAACACTGAGTATCCGTCGGCTGGTGCTGCCATATAGGCTGTCATACCAACAGTACCTGAACCACCTGATTTGTGGTCGCGATTAATAGAAACGCCTGTAAGAGATGTGACGGCTTCAGCCATAGCTGAAGCAACTTGACCTGACCCACCAGCTGGACCGTAAGGGACAATCATAGTGAGGGCTCTGTCTGGAAAACCACCAGGCTTTGCCATACTTGCGTCTTTTACTTTACATTCAAAGGCATTCGCACTTGATGCCCCAATCATCAGGAGACAGGCAACAAGACCAGCCCCCATTTTTTTCTGAAGTTTCATAGTTGCTCCCCAATCTTTCAAATATATTTATTAGTTGGTCTATTCACCCTTCCACAAACTTTATTAAAGAACCAAGATTTTTTTCAATTTTGGGCAATTTTCGTTCTTGTTTTTGGGAGCATCAAGCAGGGTTAATATACCTCTAATATAGTGTTTTAGTTTCTATTATATTGAAATATTTCACTATCCATAAAATGCTATATGATATTGACTCAGGGCATTTAAAAAATAAAAAACTTAAAATAATTGTCTGAATGGCTAGCCAACTTTAGGGCGAAAAACACAGAATCAGAAGATTCGGTTGGAATTCTGCCAAACAGCTATAGGTTCAGGGTAGATTGCCCATCGTTTTTGGCACGAATATGCGCCATTTTTACCAAGTCTTCAGGCAGAAGAATATCGTTGCACAAACGTTTTGGCACTTTATTGTTGCGGAGAGACTAATAACCCACAGGCCTGTTTAAAGGACAAAAATGTCAGAGTATATTAGGCACGAAGGGTTTCGTGCATTAGCAGAAACAGAAATCACTATTTTTGCAGCCAGCTTCATTATTTTCTGGGCTTTGGCTCTCTCAGCACGGGCCGTTTTTGGCCCTACGGCCCCACGACCTGTTCTGCCACTATTGGGGCTCACTGTTATATATAGCCTATTTGTTGTTAGTTCTTATCTTTATGTAGGCCTGTCTATTTATGCACCGCTTATCTTGATGGTTGTGCTTGCTTGTGTAGGGCTCTGGCGCAGTAGATATGTTATTGTCCAAGATAGCATTTACATGGTCGTTGCGCTTATTCTTGTAAGCCCGCTGATTTTGTTGGCGTTGGTTGTGAATGAACCATTATGGGATGATTTTACGCATTGGCTTGTATCAGCCCAATATTTGATCCGCGAAGGTCATCTGCCAACCTCTGATAACATTGTTATTAATCATTCCCACCCGAGCTATCCATATGCACGCGCTTTGCTGCATGCATGGGTAGATGGAGTTTCAGGCGGTTTTAACATCACTGTCCAAGGTGTCTTTAACATCTTTTTTGTGAGTAGTATTTTGCTATGGGTACCGCAGTGGATCAGCGTTTTTCAAGAGCGTCGCCCCTCATTTATGGAGTCCCTTATTGGTATGGGATGTTTTAGCTGGATTATAATTTTATGGGCAGCCTTGTTAAGTAATACATTGATTGTCAGTAGCTATGCAGACCCAGTTTATGCCATTGCGATGGTCCACTTGTTTTTTGCGCTTGTATTAGATGTTCTGCAGAAAGGGAAGTTTTCCTCTTCCTCCCTCTCATTAGATCCCGTTATTGTCTGCCTTTTTGTTGCGCCCATTATTTTAAAACAAAGCGGGCTTTATTTTTCTGTGATGATGTTGGGCTTGTTCTGGCTTTATAGTGCTAGTGAGTACCTAAAGGAGGGTTCCTCTTTTAGAGGTGGGGCGCTAGCCCAGAAGATGATTAGACAAGCTTTGTACCTTCTGCCAATGCTAGGACTTCATTTGATATGGTCATCTTATGTCAGCGCTCAGAATGTTAGTCTGTCGTTCGGCGTGAGAGCGGCAGAATTTTGGAACTTTGATGTCCTGCATTATATTTTAAGGGGTGTTGGGTTTCAAATGGCGGCGCGGCCTTACGCAGCTATTGGGGCTATTATTATTATTGTGATGCTTGTTCTGCGGATAATAAATGGCCGATCTACTGAAGATAGAATCTTTATCTTATTGCCATTGTCTCTTGGTTTTTTTGTTATTACAGCCCTCTTCCAGATTTTGGCATATTGCATTGCCTTTACAGAATATGAAGCTATTCGTGGTGCCTCGTTTAATCGGTATATTGCACCATCTGGTTTGGTTATGTGGAGTGTATTAATGATTTATTTTATCAAAACGCTGACCAGTAAACCTCTGATGCGCCAGCAATTAATTTCTGCTGGTCTTGTTCTCTCCTTCTTTATGTTGGTTGTAAGTTCTGCGGATAAGATTGCTCTTGCGCCGCGGCTCAATCCGTCTCTTATTGATACAGCTGAAAAGATTCAAAGATCTTATCAAAAGGGTGAAAAACTGCTGATCCTAGATCTGCTTGGCAATGGTATCGAAGCAACTGTTATCCGGTTTTATTTAGACTCGCATATGCAGGCATCTTATGTAGATGCTAACAGGACACAGGAAAAAATTACGCCAGCCATCCTTGCAAAATGGGCAGAAGGGTTCGACCACGTCTATATACATACTGCGCCAGATTATGTGTTGCCCTTGTTGGGTGTGCCAATAGAGATAGTTATGCAAGGCCGCAGTCTGAGAAAACGCTACCCTCAGGGTGAAAAACTGCTGATCCTCGATTTAATGGGTAGTGGCAAGGATGGTAAAATATTATCTCTCATGCTGAAGCGACATATGAATATCACGCTTCTTACAAAAAATGATCTGAAAAATCAGATGACAGAAACTGAAATAATGGGGTGGCTTGACGGGCATCAGCATCTTTATATCCATACTGCACCGGAAGTAATAAAGCAGTTGCTCAAAAAAAATCTGTTGCAGTCGAGGTAGTTATAATGAGTTCTACACAGCCCGAAATATCCACATTAAAGATTGCTGTTATCCTGCCCTGTTATAATGAAGAAGCAACCATTGCGCAGGTTGTCACAGCGTTTGCACAGCATCTTCCACAGGCTGATATTTATGTTTGCG
>CATISA010000098.1 GCA_949529445.1 Alphaproteobacteria bacterium UBA4588 | reverse complement strand
GTTAAATTTTCAAAGTGGTGGTACTTTATCCAAGTAGCACTGGCTCATCGGCCCATGAAGAGCAAAGAATTAGATGTGAGCGGACATGAAGCTATTTTAGAAATGCTAGCTTTACATTATCCATAATTGTGTGAGCTAACTCTGTGCGTAACATTCTAATGACACTTGCTATTGAGGTGAATTCTGACGTTGCTTTTTGACAAATATAAGAAGTTCTGGGAGGATGGCGATATTGACGCCTTCACATCCATTATTCACGCAGATATTGAAATTATTACGCATTCAACGGGCGGGGTGATAGATTACGATCTTTGGATGGAACGAATTTCAGCAGTTGTGCTTTCAGATGCATATGCAGAAAATATTAGATGCCTTTATGAAAATGACGATATTATGGTTGTTCATCAGATTACTAACGCAGCAAATGGCAGCAGAGATGCTGTCATGTACGTTTTTACAAAAGAAGATGGAATGCTGACTAGACTTGAAACTGGGGCCACGCCGTTACAAACAAATGATGAGGCGTTCCAATTATCGGATAAAAATGGCTGACCTACTGAGACAATCACTGATATCGTGGATAAAGGGCTAGACAAGTTTATTGTTTCAGTGACATCTTTTAACTGTACTATTGTAGATAATCCATGAGTTGACTGTGAAACCTGCCAGACAAGTAGCATTTATTACAGGCGGCCTTTCAGGAATTGGTCTTGCAGCAGCAATTAAAATGTTGGAACGAGGTATCGCAGTATGCGTTGCATCTACGAGAGCTAAAAACCCGAGTACTAAGAACGCTCAAGACTGTATCGAAGCGGTTGCATCTAAAACACAGACAGATTGTTTGATTTGTCAGTTAGATGTACGGGACCCTTCCAGTATTGATCAAACGGTAAGTGCAATTGACCATGAATTAGGTCCAATAAGTATTCTTGTGAATGCTGCCGGAGTTTATAGTCATCAACCTATTTCTTCACATGATTATGAAATTTGGAATAGTACTCTTGGTATTAATCTTACAGGGCCCTTTTTAGTAACCAGAGCGGTGTGGCCTCAAATGCTAAAAGCGGGTCGAGGAAGGATAATAAACATAGCTTCGACTGCTTCACATATAGGAGCGGATAACTATGCTGCTTATTGCGCCTCAAAGGCAGGTTTGCTCGGACTTACCCGCGTTACCGCATTGGAGGGTGCGAAAGTTGGAATTCTTGCGAATAGCATAAGTCCTTCTTGGGTCGATACTCCGATGATGGCGGCGAGCATGGAGCATCAAGCCAAAATATCTTCTAAAAGTGCAAATTCAATTTACGAAGAGGTAAAAGCCAGCAATCCGCAAGATAGAATAATTTCACCCGAAGAAATAGCACAGCAGATTCTCTGGCTTGCATTAGATGCACCTAGGGCAATTACTGGTGAGGACATCCTTATGACCGGTGGCGCAACCTGGTAGCCCAAGTTATTATCGAATTAATACCGTGAAGTTGCGCAATTCAGCAAAAAAAAATCTACGGGCCGCCAAATATTATTAGGCAATCCTAGCATTGAGATATCATTCTCTAATTGCCTGATAACAGAGTTTATGAAAATGAAAGACTAAGTGTTCACTCTGGTTTGGAAGATTTTCATCGATTAAATAGCGGCCAGATCCAAAACCCAAGGAGTGTAGACCTTTTTGGTTGGTAACATTCAACTCGATATCCTCTGGGCCAAGCTGTGTGTTCATCCAATCAATTGCCGCCTTAGTAACATCTGGGACTTCGCGACCCTTAGGCACATAATAACCAAATCGAAGTAAGGACTTTTCCGGTGTAAGCGGAATCATAATGAAGGTGCCAATCATGTCCGTGTAAGGAAATGAATAAAATGTAGTATTTGGCCATATACCGAGATTGAAAAACCAGTCAGTTTGCCATGTTGCTCCTTCAAGAGCTTGACCATATGCGTACGAAACTTCTGAATTGGGAGGTCCAGTATAGGTCCACCACTTGTCAAAAGCGGTGAGTCTGTAACCTTTAAAATCAATTAATGCGGCAAGGTCTTTGTGAACAGGTCCGCTGAGGTCAAAGTGATATCCCTCTATGGAATTCTCTTGGATCACCTTCCAGTTTGCGTCAACAATAACGTCAGTTTCCTCAAGTAGCTCCAAGTTATCCATATCGGGCAGGAAACGGTGCATAATTTCTTCTGAGTCCGCAGCTAATTCAGATATTGGCTGGGCATCATTATCGAGCGTTACATACACCCAGCCAGCAAAAATTTCTAAGCGAACTTTCTTCAGGCTGTGGTCTTCCTTAGAAAAATTGCCCAGATGCTCAGTGCGAGGCGCAGCGCGTAGTGCGCCATCCAGATTGTAACACCAGGAATGATATTTACAGCGTAGAACACCTCCAACCACGCCGCGGCGCTCAGTCATCAATCGGTTGCCCCTATGGCGACATACGTTATGCCAAGCATAAATATCACCTAATTTATCAGTGGTTACGACGACGCTCTGTTCAAAAATATCCTGTACGATGTATTTGCCGGGCTCATTGAATTCGTTAACGTGACCAACTAAGTGCCAACATTTCATAAAAATTTTTTCTTTTTCTTCAGCAAAGATGGAGGGGTCGTAGAAAAACGGAGCTGGAATGGTTGGTCCATTTACTGGATCGCTATAATCCCAGATAAGATCAGGCTGACTGAAGGGTTTATCGGATCCCATTCATAAGCTCCTTTTTTCGCCACAACTCAAGATTATCTCGATTAAAGAATATATTCCAAGTTAATTCTTGATTTCTTATGTTAGTCTTTTCTACCTTTGTATCCCCTGTATAAACGTTACGGAATTTGTCGTATGTTGGGTATAAAAGAAGTTGATAATGAAGTTAGTGAATAACAAAAAATAGGCTTGGCATAGCGGCGCGCGTCTGAGTGGTATGTCACTTTCGAATGCTACTAACTCTGATTTAAAAAAAATGCGGCCGGTTATTTTCAGACATGGTGTTATAATGATGCCAGCATGCTCCAACCCCTGAGAGGTCAAATGAAGAAAATTACTTGTGCAGAATTAGGTGGCGGCTGCGACTTGTCCTTTTTTGCTGAAAGCTTTGAAGAAGCCGCAAAACAGAGCCAAGAACACGCGATGCAGAT
>CATISA010000097.1 GCA_949529445.1 Alphaproteobacteria bacterium UBA4588 | reverse complement strand
TATCCTATCTGACCATGCTGACTGGGATGATTTGCTGATGACGATTGAGCAGATTAACCCCGGTGAGGTATGGGTAACACATGGCCGTGAAGATGCTCTTATCAGAGCCTGTCAGATGCGCGGCTTTCAGGCACGCGCTTTATCTGTTGTTGGCTATGAGGAAGGTGAGACATGAGAGCCTTTGCAGCACTTCTCGAAGCCTTGATTTTTTCACCTAGACGGTCTGTGAAACAGGCCCATCTGGTAAGCTGGTTTGAACAGACATCTGGGTTAGATAGGGGCTGGGGTCTTGCCGCGTTGACCGGTGACTTATCGTTTCCCCATGTAAAAGCAGGTGTTGTGCGCCAGCTTGCAACAGAGGTATCAGACCCAGAACTATTTGCACTTTCCTATGATTTTGTAGGTGATTTGGCAGAAACAGTCGCGCTGTTATGGCCACAGACGGAACAGGGTAATACTGAAATCCCGCCACTCTGTGATATTGTGACCGGTCTGATGGCAACAAAGCGGGGCGATGCTGTCACCTTATTATCCAGTTGGATGGATATGATGACAACATCGGAACGTTGGGCGCTTCTGAAGCTTGCGACTGGAGGGTTGCGCGTGGGCGTATCAGCCAGAATGGTCCGACTTGCCCTCAGCGCCGCCTATAAGGTTGATGTCGCTGAAATCGAGGAAATCTGGCCACTCCTTAGCCCGCCCTATCATGAGTTATTTGGCTGGCTAGAGGGTGTCGCCCCGCGCCCTCAATCCGAAGGCCGCGCTGTTTTCAGGCCTCTTATGCTGGCGCATCAACTGGAAGATGAGATTAGTAGCTTACAGCTTGCTGATTGGCAGATAGAATGGAAATGGGATGGAGCACGCGTTCTGCTAGCCTCGGCTGATGATGGGGTGCGTTTATTCTCACGTACGGGCGATGATATTTCAGCAGCGTTTCCTGACCTAACACGAAATATGACATGGCAGGGCGTTCTTGATGGTGAGCTTCTGGCAGGCGCCCCTGACAATCTTGCCAGTTTCAACATGCTTCAGCAGCGCCTAAATAGAAAGACCGCTTCGACAAAACGACAGATAGAATCTCCTGTCTTCTTGCGCATCTATGATATGCTCTTTGATGGCAACCAAGATATGCGCGGACAGCCACTCCATCTGCGTCGTCGCCTGCTTGAAGAGCGATTGCCTGAGATTGACCATCCATTGTGTGACCTATCGCCGAGGTTATCGGTGTCAAACCATCAGGAGCTTGATGATATGCGTGAGCAGTGCCGGTCTGGCGGGCTCATCGAGGGAATGATGCTAAAACGCATAGACAGCCCTTATCGGGCGGGGCGTATCAAGGGTGACTGGTTTAAATGGAAACGCGACCCGCTAACAGCAGACCTTATTGTGCTTTATGCCCAGAGGGGACATGGAAAACGGTCATCCTATTATTCCGATTATACGTTTGGCGCTTGGCGTGAAGGTGAGGACGGGATGGAGCTTGTGCCGGTTGGAAAAGCCTATTCTGGCTTTTCAGATCAGGAGCTGGTGAAGCTCGATAAATTTGTTAGAGAAAATACAGTTAAAAAATTTGGCCCGGTGCGCGAAGTGGAGCCGTTTCTAGTCGTTGAGGTGGCGTTTGATAGTATTCATACCTCGTCACGCCATAAATCTGGGGTTGCGATGCGGTTTCCACGGTTTCATGCTATCCGCTGGGATAAACATAGTGATGAAGCTGATACTGTTGCTATGCTTCAGAGGATGATTGAGGGCTAAGAGAAATGCCTGTGCGCCGGCACCGCTCTGAGCAATAGCGCACATTATCCCAGTCTTTGGACCATTTTTTACGCCATAGAAACGGTTTTACGCAGACAGGACAGGTCTTTGAGGGTAGGTCCTGCTTCTTTCGCATTTTTGCCATATATTCGCCCTTCAACTGGTCCGCCTGCCGGGTTTTCTTCTGACCTGTTTATTAGTTACTTATCCTATTTATGCAGGATCAACAGTGCCTTGGAAGCGTAACGTACAGTCGCCTGTAAATATCTGTTGGACTAAGGATTCTTTACACTGTGTCCAAGGTGGATCGCCCGCTCCTGACATTTCATTGCGGTAGATAGTTGCAATCAGTAATACGCCAATAAGGCCAAAGATAATCCAGCGAAAATTCATAATATTTTACCTCTTTAATCCGATGTGAACGTAGAATCCCACTCAACGATATGGTCAATCATATCGTCATCTTCAACAGCCCCTTCTGGCAGAATCCGTCCTGCAACAGAGATGCCGGCATCGTGCACAGATGACATGCTGCCAGAAATAAGAGGATGCCACTGAGGTAATGGTCGGCCTTCATGAATAAGCCGGTAGGCGCAGCTTTTTGGCATCCATGAGAGGTAAGATAAATTATCAGCTGTGAGGATGACGCAGTCTGGTACTTCTATGCGACGATTATCATAATCCATACAGCGCGCTGTCTTGCAATCTAAAAGCCGGCATCCAACATCAGTCGAAAATACCTCACCGCTATCGATGTCTTCAAGCTTGAGCACGCAACATTTACCACAGCCATCGCATAAGCTTTCCCATTCCTGTGCCGTCATCTCTGAGAGCGGTTTTTCTGTCCAAAATCCTGTTTGTCGCATAATCGTTCGCGGTATCGTGCCTCATCGTTAGAAATATAAAGCCGTGTCAGCGGGACAGCTGTCTGTTGATGAACAAGCTATATCTGGAATACCATGTTGACTTCTGAACGGAAACTATATTCAGATCTTGCCAGATAAAACTGAAGATGATGAAAACACCTCAGATCTTGGTTTTGTGTTTCACCCCCCGTTCCTCAAGGTCTTGCGGGAGATTACCCAAGATGCGGAGAGGGGATTGCCGTGGTCTATCAAAATCGCTACATCTCAGCGAACTTATTCCTGAATTGGCTTATTTTTTGACCAATCGAATGTTCCCTTATCCCGTTCCTGAACCGCCTGCTTCCAGCCCTGTTCCTCAACTCGCTTCTTGAAATTATGGCCTTCTGGCGT
>CATISA010000096.1 GCA_949529445.1 Alphaproteobacteria bacterium UBA4588 | reverse complement strand
GCCCTTCTGCTGTATTTGGGGTTGTGCGTGCTTTATTTCATAAACAGTCAGATACAGCATCTGGTCATTCAGCTCTTGGGGGATGGGCTGTGCTCGCGCTTCTGGGGGTCACGCTCTATTTGCCATTAACAGGGATGTTCTCCTCTGATGATGTTCTTTATGAGGGGCCGTTGGCCTTTTTGCTGCCAGACCAAATGAGGACACTGACTGATTTTCATCATTATGGTGAAAAAGTGCTATTTATCCTTATAGTCCTTCATCTTGCAGCAATGGCTGTTTATTATCTTCGCCTGAAAAAAAATCTGATACCAGCAATGGTAACAGGCAGGCGGCGTGGGGCAACCGGCATGTCAGCAACAGTTTCGCAGGCCCATAGCTATGCCGGACTTCTCCTTTTGGCCCTCTGTATTGGCGGCGCGCATTTGCTTGCCCACCTTTCGCTTTACGTATAACAAAAGAGCAATGATGTTATAAAAGTTCGTTTCTGTGCACAGGCGTGCCGGATTATGCGCTCTTTGTTTAGGAGTTTTTGTGCCCTTTCCCCCGCAAGTTCTTGGTATTTTGTTAACGCTCATTGCTGTTGCCGCTGCCTTTGTAACAGGCTTATTAGTCAAAGCGATCTCGGGTGAGTTACCTGTGTTAACCATGCTTATGTTTAGGTTTGTTTTTTCACTGCCAATCCTCTTTACTGTCGCTATCGTAATGCGCGGGCGAAGCTGGTTTCATCTTACCGAAAAAAAACCGATGCTTATCCGAATATGTTTTGGGCTAACAGGTATTAGCCTGTGGTTTTTATCGGTTAAAAATATTCCCCTTGGACAGGCAACAGCCTTATTTCAGTCATCTGTGTTGTTTGTCACACTTCTCTCGCCCTTTTTGCTAGGCGAGAAAATTGGTCCTTATCGTGGTTCTGCTGTTATTATTGGATTATTTGGCATTGTTGTGATCACAGACCCGTTTTCGGGGCCTCTCTCGCTTGGCGTGATGTTCGGCCTTGGTTCTGCTCTGGCTGGCGCTGGCTTGTCTATTATTTTGCGCAAGCTTGGTAAGAAAGAGCATCCAGCTACCGTTGCAAGTCTCTATAATGCTGCAGCATTTCTCATTGTCTCGTCTCTGTTGTTTGTCTTTCCAGCGCAGTTTGAGATGCCATCACATCGACAAATGATGTTTTTGCTTACACTTGGCATTGTCAGCTCATTACTACAGATTTGTATGACTTTTTCTTATCGCTATTGTGATGCTGTTATTATTTCGACATTGCGGTATTTGCAGGTGCCATTGGCTGGTATCGGCGGATATCTTGTTTTTGCAGAATGGCTGAGTGCGGCCCAAATAACCGGTGCAGCAATTGTCGTATCATCTTGTCTCTTTATTGTCTGGCGTGAATTTGCTATTGCTCGCCAGACACAAAAAATCGAGCCGGAGACTAGTTTATGACCGTTCCTGTAACTTTGCGCATAATGGGCGAAATTGATATCCATACTGTTCCCGGCTTGATCCCGTCTGAGCAGACACCAGTCAGCCTATCAGCAGCTATCGCCCCGCTTTCTGGGTTGGATGACGCGAATACTCATGATGTAAAAAACTGGCTTGGTGGCCAGCTTGATAGGGCCGATTCAGATGCGAGTGGGCCGTCAGATGCTGAGATGAAGCTGATCGAAGATGCGGCAGCCTTACTGCTTTATCAGCAGGCAGAAGAAAATGATATTACCTATGAGGCAGATAGCTTTGTGTTGATGCTTGTGCTGCGTGAGCGCTGGCCAGTTGGCTCTAAAGCTAAATTAAGAGATATTGCTGCGCGGGCGGGGGCTACTTTTAGCTATAAACTTGTTGTCTGCCCCCCTCAGCCCTTTACTGAGGGGTCTGACGATGAGGCAGTCGCAAAAGCAGAGGCGGCGTCACTTGCCGAAATGCTGCCGACGTTGAAACGGGCGCGTAAACAATTCGCAAGCTCAAGTGGCCTGCAACAATTTTTGAACAATGCTTAAATAAGCTAGGTTGCGAGTTCTGGACGATCTTTGAATTGCTCGAGTGCTTCGGGGTTTGATAATGCTTCAGTGTTTTTAACTGCTCGCCCATGAACAACATCACGCACAGCAAGTTCTGTAATTTTGCCAGAACGTGTGCGCGGAATATCTGTAACTGCGCAAATAACAGCCGGAACATGGCGCGGGCTTGCATCTTTGCGAATGGCCGTTCGTAAACGCTGTTGTAGATCATCGGACAGAACGCTTCCTTGTGTGAGCCGGACAAATAAAACGATGCGAACGTCATTATCAGCGCTCTGACCAATAACAAGTGCTTCTATAATTTCATCAAAGGCTTCAACAATCCGGTAAATTTCAGCTGTCCCGATACGGACGCCGCCTGGATTCAGGGTGGCATCCGACCGTCCATGGATAATAATTCCGCCGCGTGGGGTAAATGTGCCCCAATCACCATGCCGCCAGATATTATCATACATATCGAAGTAAGCTGCATGATAGCGACTACCATCATCATCTTTCCAGAACCCAACTGGCATTGACGGAAACGGTGTTAGACAACATAACTCGCCTTGCTCTCCTGCAACCGCTTTGCCGTCATCATCAAGGATGGCAACATCCATTCCAAGTCCACGCACCTGAATTTCACCAGCATAGACAGGCAAAACAGGGCAGCCCAAAACAAAGCAGGCCATTAGGTCAGTACCGCCTGAAATAGAGGAAAGATGGATATCTGATTTGATGCGCTCATAAACAAAATCAAAGCCTTCTTCTGAAAGCGGCGAGCCTGTTGAACATAATGTGCGTAATGCAGATAAGTCGGCAATGTTAGCAGGAATGACGCCTTCTTTGCGAACGGCATCCAGATATTTAGCTGATGTGCCGAACAGAGACAGTTTTTCTGTCTCCGCCATTTCCCAGAGTCGTTCCGGGCCGGGATAAAATGGGCTGCCTTCATACACAATAGCTGTCGCCTCTGCCATTAGGCAGGAAACAAGCCAATTCCACATCATCCAGCCACAGGTTGAAAAATAAAAGGCTCTATCACCCTGCCTGATATCAGCATGCAGCCGGTGTTCTTTAACATGTTGGCTGATTGTACCGCCAACCGAATGCACAATGCATTTTGGCGCACCTGTCGTGCCGGATGAATATAGAATAAAGAGCGGGTCATTGAATCCGACCCGCACAAAGCTTTCAAGCGGCGCATGGGTCAAGGCCTCTGAGAAGATAGAGGCCGCAGTAATCATCGATATATCTTGATAATCATCAAGGTATAAATCAATCAATACAGCTTCAACAGTGGGCAGGGCGTCTACAAGTTGGGCGACAACCTCGCGCTTATCGATTGTTTTACCATTATAATTATACCCATTTATCGAGATAAGAATTTTAGGCTCTATTTGGCCAAACCGGTCTGTAACACCGGTAATGCCAAAATCAGGAGAACAACTGGAAAAAATAGCTCCGAGACTAGCGCTTGCTAGCATCGCAATAAGCGCGACTTCACTATTGGGCACATAGCCTGCGACCCTGTCACCTTTAACGACGCCGAGCTCCTGCATCCATCCAGCAAGGCGTAGCACCTTATCACGCAAATCTGGCCGTGACAGCACAGAGCGGCGACCATCTTCACCATGAGCAATAAGAGCTGGAATATCACGCAGCGTATCATCAAAGCTTAGCATATTTTCGGCATAGTTTAGGGTCGCATCAGGGAAAAATTTAGTGCCAGGCATCTTGCCTGGATTTTCTATCATCCTTGTACCTTTATCCCCAATAATGCCATGCCAGTCCCATAATGCTGACCAGAAATCCTCTGGCTTGATTACAGACCATTTCCAGAGCTGGTGATAATCATCTTCCCAGTTAAATCCATATTTTGATGCAACGGTTCGCGCAAATTGTGACAGCTGCGTATCCACAGTTTCAGATGGCGACCATAGCAATCGTGCTGAGCTAGACATATCGAACCTCGTAAATATGGAATGTCGTTACTACTTCAGGGGGTAAATAGCGTCACCATTTTGCCCAGAGTTGTGGTTCAAAGCAAGGAATGCAGTCTATTGCCAATAAAAAAAAGGGGGGTCTTAGTGCGCTATTAATGGAATTTCCTTTATTACGTGGGGCTCTTTTTTTACTATCGCTTGTTTATTTTACCTACTTTGCCGTGCGTATTGGGTTTGCTGGAACAGAATTGGGTATTTTAAGCCGCAAGGTGCCAAGATGCCGTGATGGAATTATGTTGATGCTTTTTAATCCAAAAGCATATTTGACGATGTCTGCACTTTTTCTCGGTTTTCCACTACTTTCTTTTAATCCAGTAAATGAGGTAATTATCAAAGTAATAGTAGCAAATATTGTTTGGGTTCCAGGGCATCTAATATGGCTCTATGCTGGCGTTAAGGTAAATAGTCTGAATCTCACTCCGAGAGCCAAACGCGCAATCAATTTAATCTTGGCCGCAGTGATTATTTTTATGGTATTTGGCTCAGCGGTTGTTTCAATGCAAACTAGTGCCTGAGTCTCCGTAAGAGTTATTATCCTTCTTCTGGTCGTTCAACTGGAAATTGATTAGCAATATCCCATGGCTCTCTACCCACTAAAAGAAATTTCAATTTTAAGTTGGATAAATCAACCCTCTTGAATTCTAGCTGATTGTCTTGAAATTTTCTCCAAAAAATGCAACATCATTTACTGAGTTTTTTTTGCCACCAATGCTGTGCATTAAGCATAAATATCTGCCCTTTCTATGTTCACCAGCTGAAATGTGAAGGGCGGATTCGAAAGGACTAGAGCATGAACGCAGCAGAGACTGCCCCAGATTATGATTACGATCTTATTGTTATTGGCGCAGGGTCTGGGGGGGTGAGAGCCGGACGTATCGCAGCAGGGCATGGTGCCCGTGTTGCGGTTATCGAAGCTGACAGACCCGGTGGTACATGTGTCATCCGGGGTTGTGTGCCGAAAAAACTGCTTGTCTATGGCGCATCTATTGCCGGTGATATCGAAGATGCGGCTGGGTTTGGCTGGCAGATAGAAGAGGCTCATCACGACTGGGCAAGCCTTATTGCTGCAAAGGATACCGAGATTGATCGACTAGAAGGAATATATCGCAAGCTGCTGGCAAATGCCGGCGCTGACTTAATCGAAGGATATGGGCGTATTGCCGGCCCACATGAAGTAAGTGTTGGTGATAAGACTTATACAGCTGGAAAAATTCTGCTGGCTGTTGGCGGCACGCCTCAGCTTCTTGATGTGCCTGGCATGGCAGAGCATGCAATCACCTCAAACGAAGCACTGGACCTGCCGCACCGGCCCCAGCATATCGTTATTTATGGCAGTGGATACATTGCCCTCGAATTTGCCGGTATTTTTGCTGGTTTTGGCAGCCATGTTCATCTGGTTTATCGGGGCGACTTGCCGCTTCGCGGTTTTGATGAGGATGTCCGCTCGATGATAGCCCCTGCTCTTGAAGGGCGCGGCATTACCTTACATTCTGGCCGCACAATAACTAAGATTGAGGCGCATGACGGTCAGTATCAGGTAACATTTGATGATGGTGATACTCTGCTAACAGACAAAGTCATGGCAGCAACGGGCAGGCGCCCTAATATTACCGGCCTTGGCCTTAAGGAGGCTGGCGTCAGCATAAATGGTAAAGGGGCAGTGATTGTCGATGACCGGTCTTGTACATCGGTGCCATCTATCTTTGCTGTTGGCGATGTGACGGATAGGATAAATTTGACCCCTGTTGCCATTGGGGAAGGACATGCATTTGCTGATAGCGAATTTGGCGGTATGCCGCGCACAATATCGCATGAAAATATCGCATCAGCTGTCTTTAGTCAGCCGCCAATAGCGTCTGTCGGCCTGTCTGAAGTCGAAGCCGAAAAGCAGTATGGCGCGCTTACGATTTATGAAAGCCGGTTCCGAGCAATGAAAAATACGCTCTCAGGTCGGCAAGAGCAAACTTATATGAAACTGGTTGTTTCATCCGACACTGACAAGATTATTGGCGTCCATATGATGGGGCCAGATGCAGCCGAAATCATGCAAGGTATTGCTATTGCTATAAAAATGGGGGCAACAAAGGCAGATTTTGATGCTGTGATTGGGATTCATCCCTCTGCTGCAGAAGAATTTGTTACAATGAGGACGCCGCGAACCTCCTAAATTTTACCGCTTGGAAGGCCGTGTCTTTTCTTTTTCATCATGAAGCGTTATTCTGACGGCAGGAACTAACATAAAAGCATCGTTCGGTGAGGAGAGGTTGTCCTGAATAGGAAGCCCAAATAATTATGAGCACACAAAAATGGACACCGCAAAGCTGGCGCAATCATCCGATATTGCAGGTGCCAGATTATCCGAACCCTGCTTCTGTTGCAGCTGTGGAAACAACACTTGCCGCTAAACCACCACTGGTATTTGCAGGCGAAGTTCAAAAGCTTCGCGGTCAGCTTGGCAACGTTGCAATGGGTGAAGGATTCCTGCTTCAGGGCGGGGATTGTGCAGAAAGTTTCGCTGAATTTTCAGCCGATATGATCCGTGATAGCTTTAAAGTCTTTTTACAGATGGCTGTTGTGCTTACATTTGGTGCTTCGCTTCCTATTGTCAAAGTCGGCCGTGTTGCCGGGCAATTTGCCAAGCCACGGTCAAGCTCGTTTGAAACAATTGATGGGATCGAATTACCATCATATCGCGGCGATATGGTGAATGCGATCGGCTTTACAGATAGCGAGCGCATTCCAGACCCTGAGCGTCTGTTGCGTGTTTATGAGCAATCTGCCTCAACACTCAATCTACTACGGGCCTTTGCACAAGGCGGTATGGCGAATTTGCAGAAAGTCCATGGCTGGACGACTGATTATGTATCAGACCAGCGGCAAGCAACACGTTTTCAGGAAATTGCATCGCGTATTGATGAGTGTATGAGCTTTATGGAAGCCTGCGGTGTCACTGCCCAAACAAGCCAAAGTCTGGCAGAAACAGATTTCTATACATCACATGAATCGTTGCTCCTAAATTATGAAGAGGCGTTAACCCGCCGTGACACCATCACAGATGAGCAAGGATGGTTTACAACATCCGCCCATATGGTTTGGATTGGTGATCGCACCAGACAGCTTGATGGTGCGCATGTCGAATATATGCGTGGTATCTCGAACCCGATTGGGCTGAAATGCGGCCCGTCTCTGGAAACAGATGATTTACTGCATCTGATTGACCGTTTGAATCCTGATAATATTCCTGGAAGACTAACGCTGATCTCCCGGATGGGCGCTGATAATGTGCATGCCAAGCTACCAGCCCTTCTGAAAGCTGTTCAGGAACATGGCGCACATGTTGTATGGTGTTGCGATCCAATGCATGGCAATACGGTCAAGGCGTCCTCTGGCTATAAGACGCGCCGTGTTGATGACATTATGCGTGAGGTTGAGGGCTTTTTTGATGCCCATGACGAAGTTGGCACCTATCCCGGCGGGGTTCATTTTGAGATGACAGGTCAGAATGTAACAGAGTGTGTCGGCGGTGTTGTTGAAGTAACCGAAGCGCGGCTTGGTGACCGGTACCATACCCATTGCGATCCTCGTTTGAATGCCTCACAGTCTCTGGAACTTGCCTTTCTGATTGCTGATCTGCTGAAACGGAGACGCGATATGAGCTCTAGTCTGCGCAAAGTCAGCTGATAAGAGGGATTATGAGCCGATTTGATAGTACGGGGCCGGATCCAAAAATTCAGCCGGCACTTACCGATAGCTATTTCAATCTCACACGTGAGATTGTGAAACATCATGGTGACAGTGATGTAACCTACGCAGTGTTTATGCGCAGGCCTGTAACACTTGCACCCAAACTTGCCGCTGACTGGTTATCCGCGATGATGACGGCGCGCGGTGCAGAGGTAAATATCGAACAGCTTCACAAAGAAGGCGCATGGGTTGGGGCAGGTGAGCCGCTGTTTTACATAACAGGCGCGATGAGCCAGCTCGTCGATTTGGAAACCATCTTTTTGCAGAGACTCGGCGCGTCCTGTGTTGCTGCCTATAACGCCTATCAGATGTGTGTCGATTTACCGGATGTTGCGTTTCTTGCGATGGATGCGCGCCATTGCGCTGGTTCTGATATGGCAGAAATGATGGCTTACGGTGCGTCTGTTGGCTCGCAAAAAGCGCGTGCAAAAACAGGTGCCAAAGGATTTGTTGGATGTGCGGCTGATGCCACTGCTCATTTCTTTGATACTGAGGTAGGAATGGGAACGATGCCGCATGCCCTTATTGGCTATGCGGGCTCTACGCTGAGAGCCGCAGAAATGTTTCAAGAAACATTCCCTGATAAACCACTCACTGTGCTGGTTGATTATTTCGGTAGTGAAGTCGATGACGCATTGCAGGTTGCCCGCGCCATGCCAGATTTGGCGCATGAGGGCAGATTGTCAGTTCGGCTTGATACGCATGGCGGACGATTTATCCAAGGCCTTGATACCCAATTATCCTATGCTGTTCTTGAGCGGAATGTGCCGGATGCCATCCGGGGGTACCGCTCAGAAACAGAATTGCGTAATCTTATGGGAACGGGCGTTTCAGCAGCCGCAGTCTGGCATATGCGTGAAGCGCTCGATAGTGCAGGCTTTCCCAACGTTAAAATTGTTGCATCAAGCGGGTTTGGACCTGATAAATGCCGTGTCTTTTCACTGGCTAAAGCTCCGGTAGATGTTGTTGGAACAGGCTCCTACCTTCCTGAAAAATGGTCTGAAACCTATGTGACGGCTGATATCATTGAATATGGCACGGAAAGAAGAGTGAAGGTTGGACGCGAATTTTTGCATCGTGATAAGAAAGAAACAGGTAAGCTATGACACCTGCTAAGATACAAAAACCAGGTTCTCTATCATTGTCGATCGCTCTAGCGCAGCTGAATGCCCATCTTGGGGATGTGTCTACAAACTGCCAGAAATTACTTCAGATGCGGGCACGTGCCGCCGCTCAAGGTGCTGATATCATTCTTACCCCTGAAATGTTTCTCGCAGGCTACCCGGCAGATGATCTGGTGCTTCGCGCTGATTTCATGAACAGGATGGAGGCGGCTATTCATCGGCTAGCAGAGGCGACAGCAGATGGTGGTCCTGCGATAATTGTCGGTGCGCCCTGCCAGGATAAAGATGTGCTTTATAATTCAGCCTTTATACTGGATAACGGCAAGATTATCGCGCGGCGCGATAAGGTAAATCTACCCAATTATGGTGTGTTTGATGATAAACGCCATTTTACGCCTGGTCAGCTTCAGGGGCCAGTTTTAGTGCGTGGCATGCGCCTTGGCATAGCTGTTTGTGAAGATATCTGGTTTCCAGACCTATGCGAAATGCTGGGTGAAACAGGGGCAGAAATTATTCTGTCTCTCAATGCGTCACCGTTTGAAAATGCCAAGACAGATATGCGTATGATGCATGCTGTGTCACGAATGACAGAAACAGGTCTGCCATTTGTATATGTAAATATGGTAGGAGGGCAGGATGAGCTCGTCTTTGATGGTAGTTCATTTGCGCTCAACTTAGGGGGCAAAATTGCGAGCCAAATGCCTTCATTTTCCGAAGGCCTATCACTTCTTGAAGCACGGACACAAAGCGGCACCTGTCATCTAACCGGTCAGATAAGCCGGCCTGCCACAGCAGAAGAAGATGTCTGGCGGGCGCTCACTCTTGGCGTGCGTGATTATGTTGAGAAAAATGGCTTTCCAGGGGCTATCCTTGGTTTGTCTGGAGGTGTTGATTCTGCCATTGTTGCGGTCCTAGCGGTTGATGCGCTCGGCCCAGAGCGTGTTCGAGTTGTAATGATGCCGTCTGATTATACCGCCGATATCTCGCTAGCAGATGCAGATGAACTTGCCAATAATCTTGGCTTAACACTCGAGACAATCGCTTTGCGTGCGGGTATGGATGCCTTTGATAACATGTTAGGGCCATCTTTTGAGGGGGCAGACATGGATGTCACCGAAGAGAATATCCAATCTCGGTTACGTGGTATGATCCTCATGGCCCTGTCAAATAAATTTGGTAACATGGTGCTCGCAACGGGGAATAAATCAGAATATGCTGCTGGCTATTCTACTTTGTATGGTGATATGTGTGGCGGTTTTGCACCCATAAAAGATGTCTGGAAAACTGAGATTTTTAAGCTTTGTGAATGGCGTAATACAGCCCTGCCACGCGGTGTTCTTGGCCCTGAAGGTGAGGTTATACCGCGCCGGATTATTACTCGCCCGCCTTCTGCTGAGTTACGCCCTGACCAGCAAGATACAGACAGCTTGCCACCCTATGATATACTAGATGCTATTTTGATTGCATTGACTGAAGAGATGGCAGATACAGACACGATTGTAAGCCGTGGTTACGACCGTGAAACAGTTGAGCGGGTCAGTGCAATGCTGTTCAGAACAGAGTATAAACGGTTTCAAGCGGCCCCTGGACCCAAGGTTACACCGCGTGCCTTTGGTCGTGATAGGCGTCTGCCACTAACATCTGGTTTCAAGCCTCATTTGCAGGATTAATTTTTATGACAAACGAAAAAGTCCGCTTTGCGCCGAGCCCTACAGGAAAGCTCCATGTGGGTAATGTCCGCACAGCTCTGGTGAATTTTCTTTATGCACGTGCGGCCGGTGGGCAATTTATGCTGCGCATCGATGATACAGATGATGAGCGTTCCACAGTAGCGTTTGAACAGGCTATTCGTGCTGATCTTCACTGGCTTGGTCTGACATGGGATTGCGAAGATAGGCAGTCTTCACGCCTGGATCGCTACGCAAAAGCATTACAGTCATTAGTGGAATCAGGTCGGGCTTATCCGTGTTACGAAACACAGGATGAACTCGGGCTTAAACGTAAATCACAGCTTATGGCCGGTCGTCCACCGGTTTATGATAGGTCCGCATTGTCGCTTACTACAGATCAAATTGCGGCTTATGAAGCAGAAGGCCGGCGCCCACATTACCGCTTTCGGTTGCAGGATGTAGAGGTAGCATGGAGCGACCTGGTTCGGGGTCCTGCCAGTTATCATATGTCGAGCTTGTCCGATCCTGTTCTGCTGCGCGAAGATGGTCGGGTTATCTATACGCTTGCCTCAGTTGTTGATGATATCGACCATGGTATTACAACCATTTTACGCGGTGAGGACCATGTGACAAACTCAGCGGCGCAAATACAGCTTTTTGAAGCCCTTGGTGCTGCACCGCCACAAATGGGGCATCTTGCGCTCCTTTCAGGGGCTGATGGCGAGGGGCTGTCAAAGCGGCTGGGAAGTCTGTCAATAGAACAGCTCCGCGATGAAGGGTTTGAACCTCTGGCACTTTGCAGTTTGCTGGCCAAAATAGGTACCTCTGACCCCATTGCGGCTTTTGGCTCCCTAGAGGACATAATTGCAAGCTTTCAGATTAGCAAATTTGGCCGGTCAACAGCCCGTTTCTCACCAGATGAATTATCCCAGATAAATGCCCGCATCCTGCAGACTTTTGATTATCAGGCTGTTAAAGAGCGACTTAATGCGGCTGGATTAACTGATATTGATGAAAGGTTCTGGGTGTTGGTGCGCGGCAATATTTCATCGGTGAATGAAGCCGAGAAATGGTGGAATATCTGCACGCAGCCAATAACGCCTCTGAATGAAGATGCAGAGGTAAGTGCTGCTGCTATTGATCTGTTGCCGGAAGGCGAGCTTACTGCTGAAAGCTGGGGCACGCTGACAAAAGCCATTAGCGCCCAAACAGGCAAGAAGGGCCGCGCATTATTTATGCCATTACGGCAGGCGATAACAGGTGAATCTGCCGGACCTGACATGGCGGCACTTCTGCCTTATATCGGGCGGGACCGCGTGCTGGCACGCCTTGCTGGTAACATAGCGTAAGCGCAGGATGTAATGGTTTTATCTCTTTATAATACGCTCAGCCGTTCAAAAGAAAAATTCACCCCACTTGATAAACGTCATATTCAGATTTATGCCTGTGGTCCGACCGTCTATGATTTAATTCATGTTGGAAACGCTCGGCCGCTTGTCGTGTTTGATGTATTGGTACGGCTGTTGCGATATCACTACCCACAGGTCACTTATGTGCGGAATATCACGGATGTTGATGATAAGATTAATCAGCGCGCAACAGAACGTGGCATATCTATTGAAACATTATGCAATGAAACAATAGAACAATTTCATCAAGATACCGATGCGCTAAGAGTTTTAGCGCCTGATATCGAGCCACGCGCAACGCATCATATTGTTGAGATGGTAGCAATGATTGAAACGCTGATAGCCGGTGGTTTTGCGTATGAAGCAGACGGTCACGTACTGTTCAGTGTGGCAGCAATGCCGGCCTATGGCGGTCTGTCAGCGCGGTCAATGGATGAAATGATAGCGGGCGCCCGCGTAGAAATTGCGCCCTATAAGCGGGATGCAGCAGATTTTGTGCTTTGGAAGCCATCAGGTCAGGGGCAGCCAGGGTGGGACAGCCCGTGGGGCTTGGGGCGGCCCGGATGGCATATCGAATGTTCAGCAATGTCAGCCCGCTATCTAGGTGAGGTATTTGATATTCATGCAGGTGGCCTTGATCTTATTTTTCCCCATCATGAAAATGAAATAGCACAGTCCTGTTGTGCCCATGGCACTGATGCGATGGCCCGTTACTGGGTACATAATGGGTATGTTACTGTTGAAGGTGAGAAAATGTCCAAGTCGCTTGGCAATTTCACCACTGTCCAAGATGCGTTGAGCACGCATCGCGGTGAGGTTATACGTTATGCTTTGCTGGCAGCTCATTATCGTGCACCACTTGATTTTTCAGCGGCGCAGAGTGAGCAGGCCCAGCGTAATCTTGATAAATTATACCGCATTGTTGCTGATGTTAATCTTACCCAAATAGCACCAGATGATGAATTCCTTAGAGCCCTTGGGGATGATATTAATACGCCATTGGCGCTTGCGCGTCTGCACAAACTCGCTTCAGCCGCACAGCAGGGCGATACACAAGCAGCAGCGCTTCTGAAATCTTCTGCTGCCCTTCTTGGTTTGTTACAGGATGAAAACTGGTTTGGGGCATCGCAAAATGAATCAGATGAGATATCCCAGCTTGTCAGAGAGCGTGACGATGCGCGTGCCGCCAGAGATTTTGCCAGAGCAGATGAAATACGTGACCTCCTTGATGCTCGGAATATCCGCCTGCTTGATGGCCCTGACGGTACGCGGTGGGAAAAAGGATAGGCGTTGATTTATCTGCGTGCCTTTCTTGTCTAACTAGCCTCGTTTGCACCTACCGTACAAATCAGATACAAAAGCGATGAATTTGCCCTTAAAAGAAAAGGTGCAATAGATTTTTAACCAAGAGTAGCGATGATGACCGGCGAAAGACTCTGGCTTTTTGATACAACTCTCCGCGATGGGGGACAGACACGCGGCGTTGACTTTACAGCCGATGATAAGCGCTATATTGCGCAGGCTCTAGATGAGTTTGGGCTCGACTTCATTGAAGGTGGCTGGCCTGGTGCAAATCCAACAGATGATGCTTTTTTTGGCTCAGCTAGTGAGCTGAAAAATGCCAAGCTTGTTGCCTTTGGGATGACACGCCGCGGTGGGCGGTCTGCTGAAAATGATCCGGGCTTAAATGCAATTTTAGATTCTCATGCTGATGCAACCTGCCTTGTTGGAAAAAGCTGGGATTTTCATGTTACGACAGCTCTTGGTATTGAGCTTGATGAGAATTTGCAGATGATCCGTGATAGTGTTGCACGCGCAAAGGCGCGCGGGTTTCAGTCAATGTTTGATTGTGAGCATTATTTTGATGGATATAAAGCAAATCCTGATTATGCCCTTTCTTGCGTGAAAGCGGCTTTTGATGGCGGTGCAGAATGGATTATTCTGTGTGATACAAATGGGGGTGCGTTGCCAGATGAAGTCCATGATATTGTTGCTGCAACAAAGGCGTTTTTGCCTGCTGCTGACTTAGGGATTCACTGCCATAATGATTCAGGCCTTGCAGTTGCAAACACATTGGCTGCTATTAAGGCTGGTGTCCGCCAAGTACAGGGCACACTGAATGGCCTTGGCGAGAGATGCGGGAATGCCGACTTAATCACGCTGATTCCCACCCTCATGGTCAAAATGGGTTTTTCAACGGGCATTCCAGCCGAGAAGCTTGTCCGGCTTACTGCCTTATCGCGGATGTTAGATGACAGGTTAAACCGTTCCCCTAACGCCCACGCACCATATGTTGGGGCAGCTGCTTTTTCGCATAAGGGCGGGTTGCATGCATCTGCGGCACAAAAAGACCCCCGCACCTATGAGCATATTCCGCCAGAGATTGTTGGCAATGAACGTAACTACCTGATTTCGGACCAGACGGGAAGATCCAATATTCTGGCGCGATTTAAGGAAGTTGGTATTGAAATTGACTCTAAAGATAGCCGTCTTGATACTCTTATCAGAGAGATAAAGGAAAAAGAATTTATGGGCTGGGCCTTTGATAGTGCCGAAGCAAGTTTTGAGTTGCTGGCCCGCCGAAAGCTGGAAGCAGTACCTGTCTATTTTGAAATTGAACGATTCCGCGTCATGAATGAACGTCGCTATAATGCAAATGGCGATATTGTTATTGAATCAGAAGCGACAGCAACGGTGATTGTTGCTGGCATCACTCATCATGAAGTGGCAGTCGGAAACGGTCCTGTGAATGCTGTTGATCGGGCTGTCCGCAAGGCCCTAGTGAAAGCCTATGAAAACCTCGCTGGTGTTGAGCTGATAGATTATAAGGTGCGTATCCTGCCGCAGGATAGCGAGCCAAGTGGCACCGGTGCCGTAACCCGAGTCTTGATTGAGTTTGCCGATGAAGATGGTTATCGCTGGCGTACCGTTGGACTTTCAACAAATATCATTGATGCTTCTGTGATTGCGCTGGCTGATGGGATGAACTGGAAGCTGATGAGCAGTAAGGCTCTTGCTTGATGGGTGCGTTAACGCCGCCGGTTGTTATTCTTGCCCGTCCACAACTGGGTGAGAATATTGGCGCTGCAGCACGGGCAATGAAAAATTGTGGCCTGACTGACCTGCGTCTCGTTGATCCGCGTGATGGCTGGCCTAATCTGGCAGCTCTTCCAATGGCAGCAGCAGGCAAAGATATCATAGAATCAGCCAAAGTTTACAAGACACTTGGTGATGCGCTTCATGATGTAACCTTCCTGGTGGCAACATCTGCACGGCCTCGTGATATGGCAAAGCCTGTATCAGACCCCCGCAGTGTAGCCCCATTATTGGTGGGTCATCACGAACAGTTCACGGACTCTGGTAGGTATGCCGGCTTGCTTTTCGGTGCAGAGCGGTCGGGGCTTGATAATGATGAACTGGCCCTTGCAGATATAATTGTTCAGGCAGACCTTAACCCGGAGGCAACTTCGCTTAATCTTGCGCAAGCTGTCTTTCTAATGGCATGGGAGTGGCGGGTAGCAGCACTCCATCATATTGCAGCAGCAAAGCCCGCAGAGACTGTCTCCAGCAAGACTATGTCTCCTAAAATGCCAACAGATAGCGAAATCATACCGGCTACAGGAAGCGCGCGCGATTTTTTCTTTACCCGCCTTGAGAAAATACTAGATGAACGGCATTTTTTTGGCTCACCTGAAATGGCACCGGTTGTGAAGCGTAATTTACGTACCTATTTCACCCGCGGCACGCCAACTGAACAGGAATTGAATACTCTACATGGTATTCTAACGCTTTTTGAGCAGGGAAAAGGGCTCGGCTAAGAAAAAGCGTGGCGTTCTTTTACTTGACAAATATACCTATTTTTGTATAGTTTCGCCTCACTTCTGGGAACGTGGACATATGTCATAAGGCCATATGTCCCGGCATAACGCCCTACCGGGACAATAAAAAGGAAATAATCCAATGGCACCTAAGGCTGAACATAAACGCCATGCCTCCAAGCACAAGATTGATAGACGCCTCGGCGTAAATCTGTGGGGTCGTAGTAAATCTCCTCTTAATACACGCTCTTATGCGCCTGGCCAGCACGGTCAGCGCCGCAAAAAGCCAACTGACTTTGGTATTCAGTTGATGGCTAAGCAGAAGCTTAAAGGCTATTACGGTAATATTGGCGAAAAAGCCTTCAAGAAATATTACACTGAAGCGTCTCGTCGTCAGGGTGATACAGGTCAGAATTTGATCGGTATCCTTGAATCACGTCTTGATGCCTTTTTATATCGCTCGAAACTTGCGCCGACTGTGTTTGCCGCGCGCCAGCTTGTAAATCATGGCCATGTTATGCTGAATGGCAAGCGCTGTAACATTGGGTCAGTGATGGTGAAGGCAGGTGACGAAATTCAACTGCGTGAAAAATCACGTCAGATTCCAGCTGTCATGGAAGCGATTGTGTCTGTCGAGCGTGATGTACCTGAATATATCGAAGCTGATCATGACCAGTGCAAAGCAAAATTTGTTCGCGCACCATCTCTTGATGAAGTGCCATATCCCGTTCAGATGGAACCAAATCTTGTTGTCGAATATTATTCTCGTTAATGGCAGGCGCGGGCAATGCGCCGTCCCACGACCGATAATTTTTTCAAAAAAGGCGTCACAAATGGTGCCTTTTTTGCGTTTTTTTTCATAACCGCTAATGAAGATTTGGACGGCTGTCTTGGCCCAATAGAAAAGTGAGCGCCTGCTAGACAGATAATCTGGCGATAAAACACCTTAGAAAGGCAGTGAAAGGGGGCGCACATGCTGAGCGGATGGCCAAAAGAATATTTTATGGTAATCTTTACCAGCCAGCGCACAGAAAGCGAACCAAGCCATTATGCTCTTATGGCTGAGCGGATGATAGAGCTTGCGCAACAGCAACAGGGATTTTTAGGGATGGAATCGGTCCGAGAAGATGCCGGTCTTGGAATTACCATTTCATACTGGCGCGGCCGCGCATCTATTGAGGCGTGGCGCCGAAATACAGAGCATCAGCATGCACAAAGGCTTGGTAGGCAAGAATTTTATAGCTGGTTTCAGACGCGTATTGGCAAGGTAACAGAAGAGCGCTCCTTTGGCCTTGATAATATCTAGGCGCTCCCCTTGTTTGAATGGACTAGCTAACAGGCTGTGGTTTTACATCAATCCCGTGCGTATTCATCATTTCCATAAGTTCGCCTGTTTCATACATCTCACGAATAATGTCACAGCCACCAATAAACTCACCTTTGACATAGAGTTGCGGAATAGTCGGCCAGTCTGAGAAATGTTTGATACCTTCGCGGATGCTGTCATCATCTAAAACATTAACACCGCGGAACTTAATTCCAAGGTGGCTGAGAACACCAACGACTGCAGCAGAAAACCCACATTGTGGAAATACAGGCGTACCTTTCATAAAGAGTACAACGTCTGTTCCGGCGATTTCAGTCTGAATTCGTTCTTTTGTCTGAGTATCAAGCATTGGTCTGTTCCTGTCTTCTTTTCAAAAATAATGGGGCATAACGCGAAAGGCTATCGAGGTATGCGTGTCTGAAGGGCAAGGGCATGGAGCTGATTTCCCATCCGGCCACCCAGAGCATCATACACCATCTTATGTTGTTGGACGCGAGTCTTGCCAGCAAAGGATGCTGTTTCAACAAGGCAAGAGTAATGGTCTCCATCACCGCGAAGATCTTCTATTTCAATCTGCGCATCTGGAAAGGCGGCACGGATTAGGTCTTTTATTTCATGGGACTGCATTGCCATTTTACTCTCTCCTATTTACTGACATATCTAACTAATTAAGTGTGGCTTAACTCATTAAGTCTGGCAGAAAAGATTCATTGACCGCGCGAAGGTCTGCAACAGATATGGGGGCTTCAGTACCACATTTCAATTCCGTACCATCAGTTACCGTGCCAAGTCGTGCTATTGACACAGAGGCTGCAGTTGCCGCTAGGCTAAACCCATCTGGGTTTTGTACCGCCACAATATAGCGCCCTTGATCTTCGCCAAAGGCCCAGCCATGCAGCGTTGCTGTTTTCGGCATTTGTAATTCGGCGCCCTTAGTACCCGCCATAACCATTTCTGCAACGGCAACAACAAGTCCGCCATCGCTAATGTCATGGCATGCAACAATATGCTGCAGCGCAATCTGCTCACGGATAAAAGCGCCGTTGCGGGCTTCTTCAGCAATATTCACAGGCGGTGGCGCACCATCATTGCGTCCAGCGATGCTGCGGGCATAAAGTGAACAACCAAGCCAGCCATCATCATGTCTGGTTTCTTGGCCAACCACGAACAAGCTCGTTCCTGCTTCGGTAAGCCCAACGCCCACGGCCTGTGAAACATCATCAATTACCCCAACCATGCCAATAACAGGGCAGGGTTGGATCGCCACCCCATCAGTTTCATTATACAAGGATACATTACCTGACACGACAGGTGTATCTAGCCCGCGGCAGGCTTCACCCATACCGTTAACAGAACCGACTAT